>QHXY01000050.1 GCA_003223145.1 Acidobacteriota bacterium | reverse complement strand
GGCGTCAGCTGCGCCGGCCCTGCCGGGCCCGGGTGTCGGTGGTCGGACGACGGCGCCCAATGGAGGGATCGCAGGGTTGAGGCCAGTCGATGTCGGTGGGAGCGGCGCGGCGCCCGGCACGATGCAGCGGCCCTTCCCGCAGGCGGCGGCAGGACCGCCCAGCCCGGGCCCCGGGAACCAGATGCTCGGGGGCGGCGCGATGCGGAGGAACAATTTCGGTCCGGGACGCCAGTACCCGGGGCGCCCCGGCATGTTCGGCGGCAGGGGCGGGCGGTTCGGGGGACAGAACCCGAACGCACCGAGCCTCGCGCCCACGGGGCAGAACGTCCAGCCCGCCCCGACCCAGGCGCAGGCGCCTGCCGTGCAACCACCGCCCAATCCGGCTCCCGAGGAGGCGCCTCCGCCGCCCGATGACTCCGACAATGACTCGTCAGACCAGAACCCGCCCCAAGAGGGCGAACCATCGGGCGACTCCCCCGGAAGCGCGAGCTAAGCAGAATCCCGGTCCATCCATCCTGGTCGTCGGCCTGACGGGTCCAAACGCTTCGGGCAAGGGGGAGGTCGCAAAATTCCTGGCGGCCCACGGCTTCAGCGTGTTCTCGCTGTCCGATGCGGTGCGCGAAGAGGCCACGCTTCGCGGTCTGGATCACAGTCGCGACAATTTGATCCGTGTCGGCGTCGAGATGCGCTCCCGGGACGGGTCGGGTGCCCTGGCGCGCAGTATCCTGCCCCGCCTGGAACGGCTGGCCGTCGTCGACTCGATCAGAAACCCCGGCGAGGTCGAAGTGCTCAGGACCCTGCCGCGCTTCCTGCTCCTCGGGGTGGACGCCCCACAGCCACTGCGCTTCCAGCGCTCGGCTCGGCGCGGCCGCCCGGGCGACGGAGCCACCCTGGAGGAGTTCGCCCGCAAGGAGGTCCTTGAAAACTCCGGAACGGAGGCGGGGCAGCAGCTCCTGAAGACGCTGGCCCTCGCCGATCTCGTCGTCTGCAACGATCAGACCATCGCGGCGCTCCACGTCAAGGTTCGTGGCGCGCTGCGGGCGCGGCGTTTCATGCTGCACGGCCGACGTTAGGCGCCTGTCCGCCCAGCGCCTAGAACAGACTCTGTCGCGGACGCCGCCTCCTGAACGGTGCCACCAGCACCACACCCGACACGAATCCGCCGATGTGCGCGAACACCGCCACGCCGCCCGGGGCGAGCTGTCCTGCGTTCAGAAGCTGCAAGAGAAACCAGACGCCCAGGACGATGACCGCCGGGACCGAGACGACCCTGACGAAGAATACCAGGAAGATCAGCGTCAGCACGCGCGCCGCGGGGAACATCACCAGATAGGCGCCCAGCACACCCGAGATCGCCCCGCTCGCGCCGATCATCGGCACCTTCGAGTGAGGGGAGGCGGCCACCTGACTGAACGAGGCGAGCACCCCGCAGGTCAGGTAGTAGGTCAGGAAGCGGCCATGTCCCATCACATCCTCGATGTTGTTCCCGAAAATCCAGAGATACAGCATGTTCATCGCCACGTGCGGGATGCTCCCATGCAGGAACATCGCGGTGAACAGGGTCGCGCCGATGCGCAGCAGTCGCGCCGCGTCGAGCGGTTGGATCTGCGTGACCTGGAGCGGTGTGACGCCCAGGGAGGCGATCAGGGTCTTGCTGGCGTCGGCCGGCAGGAGGAGCTCCCAGACGAACACCGCGAGGTTGGCCGCGATGATGCAGAGAGTGACGAACGGGAAGCCGCGGGTCGGATTGTCGTCCTTCAGGGGGATCAACGGGGCTCTCCGCCGGGCGCGGGACTATAGCACAACGCCGGGGGGCGTCCGGTGGCGCCCTGCCGATCACGGCACGGCGGTCTTCTTGACCGCTCTGGCCCCGGGGTCTATGATTACCGGCCATGTCGCTGCACGTTCAGTGATTTCCGCGATCGACGGTAGTTGATTCCGGAGGCGGAGAGAGCGATGTCTGAGGCGTTGAGCGGCAAGATGAGTGTTCCGGCCGTTCGCGGCGGACCGCTGGAGGGCGTCCGACCCGCAGGCGAACCCCGGTCGGCCCCCGAACAGGTTCTGTCTCTCATCAACTCGCCGGCGGACGTGAAGCGTCTGTCGGCGCGCGACCTCGAGCAGCTCGCGTCCGAGTTGCGTCAGTACATCGTCGAGGTGGTGTCCAAGACGGGCGGACATCTCGCGCCCAGTCTCGGTGCGGTGGAGCTGACCATCGCGCTCCACTACTGCTTCGACACGCCCAAGGACAAGATCGTGTGGGACGTGGGGCACCAGGCGTACGGGCACAAGGTGCTGACCGGACGCCGGGATCGGCTGCCCACGATCCGGCAGTACCACGGGCTCTCCGGCTTCGTCAGCCCTGCCGAATCGCCCTACGACGCCTTCGGAGTGGCTCACGCGAGCACTTCGATCGCCGCCGCCATGGGGATCGCGGTCGCTCGGGATGCGGCGGGGGAGGACTATCACGTCGTCACCGTGACCGGGGACGGCGCCATGACCGGCGGGCTCGCCTACGAGGGCCTGAACAACGCCGGCCATTCCGGACGGGACATTCTGGTCATCCTGAACGACAACGAGATGTCGATTTCCCCGAACGTGGGAGCGATCTCCAAGTACCTGACGAGCATCACCAGCAGCAAGTACTACAACCGCCTCAAGGAGGAGGTGCGGGAGATCCTCAAGAAGATGCCGCTCGGGGAGTCCGCGGGACAGTTGGCCAAGCGGATGGAACGCTCTCTCAAGGAAGTGGTCGTGCCGGGCGGTCTGTTCCAGGCGCTCGGCTTTCAGTATTACGGCCCGATCGACGGGCACAACCTGACGGAGATGATCGGGGTCCTGACGAACCTGAAAGCCGTCAAGGGGCCGCGGCTCCTGCACGTGATCACCAAGAAGGGCAAGGGTCTGCCGTACGCGGAGGCCAACTCCTGCGTGTACCACGGCGTCACCGCGTTCGACCCGGCGTCCGGCACGATGGCGGCCGCGGGAAAATCGGCGGCGCCCGACTACTGCAAGGTCTTTGCCGAGGGACTTTCGCGTCTGGCGTCGGAAAACGACCGGATCGTCGCCATCACGGCGGCGATGGCGGACGGGACAGGCCTGGTGAATTTCAAGGAAAGGCATCCGTCGAAGTTTTTCGACGTGGGCATCGCCGAGGCCTACGGCGTGACCTTCGCGGCGGGACTGGCCATCTCGGGGATGCGGCCGGTGGCGGCGATCTACTCGACCTTCCTGCAGAGGGCCTACGATCAGATCATCCATGACGTGGGCGTGCAGTGCATTCCGGTGACGTTCTGCCTGGACCGGGCAGGCCTGGTCGGCGCGGACGGCCCTACGCACCACGGCGTCTTCGACCTGTCGTACTTGCGCGCCGTGCCGAACTTCGTCATCGCGGCGCCGAAGGACGGCGACGAGCTGTGCGATCTCCTGAAATCGGCGGTCGACCAGGAGGTTTACCCGTTTGCCATCCGCTACCCGAAACGCAGCAGCCGGAGCTTCACTCCCGATCGCCCGTTCCGGACGATCCCGATCGGCACCTGGGAGGTCCTGCAGGAGGGGAGGGACGCCTGCCTGCTGGCAGTCGGCGCGATGGTGGAAACGGCGGGAAAGGTGCGCGAGGCTCTGCTGGCGGAGGGAATCGAGGTGGCCGTGGTGAACTGTCGCTTCGTCAAGCCGCTGGACGGTGCGCTGCTTCGTGATCTCACCGGACGTTACCCGGTCTTGATCACCCTGGAAGAGAACACACTGCGGGGTGGGTTCGGGGACGGCGTGTACGAGTTCCTGCACGAGTCCGGCCTGCAGCCGGGGGCCCTGCATCACGCCGGCCTGCCCGATCGATTCGTCACGCACGGGTCGATGGCGCAGCTCCTCGACGAAGTCGGTCTGTCGGCCGCGGAGCTGGTCGCGCGGGTGCGCGCCTGGGTGAAGGGGCGGGCGTGAGCACCACCCTGCAGATCGAGGCGAAAAGGGGCGACATCGCGGGTCTCTCCTCGGACATCGGGATCGTCTACAAGTTCAAAGGCGACCCGGAGCTGGCCGGCACTCTGGATCGCGATCTGTCGCACCGCCTGCTCGAGGTGGCCCGGGGAGATCGCTTCGACGGTCGCGGAGGCCGCCGTCTTCTCTGGCACACCGTGCCCCCGGACGGCTTCAAGTGCCGCCGCTTCCTTC
>QHXY01000302.1:13581-18698 GCA_003223145.1 Acidobacteriota bacterium | reverse complement strand
GCGCGTAGTCCCGGAAGAACGTCGGGTCGAAGCGGCATTTGTCGAGGAATCCGTGGCAGATCGGCCACATGACGCGATTCGCGAATCCATAATAGTAGTTGGAGGCCGCCGGCTCGTTGAGCGGCAGAAGGCGCAGCGAGAACGGCAGCCGGCCCTCCGGGGGGGAGGGGGGCCGGGGACGTCCCGGAGGCCGGTCGTCCCAGGCGATCCACACCCCGCCCTGGCTGCGCAGGACAGGCTCCATGGCCGTAACCAGGCCGCCGGTGTTCCTGCGGACGGCCAGCCGTCGGCGCACCACAGCGGTGGCGTAGGGACCACGATTGGACAGGACAACAAGACGGGACGGGCCCAGATTCAGCATCCGGAACTCCTTCGCCCGCTTAGTTATTTTCGAGGTGTCGATCATACCACGCCGGGCGCGATCTGACCGCATCGACGATGCGCTTGTCGGGCCCATGTGGGATGAGGTTAAATGGATGATGCGGCGGCGCGACGGAGAGAGGCGCGTGGGTAATCTCGATCTGGGGATTGTGGGAAACTGCCAGTACAGCGCCCTCATCGACAGAACGGCGGCCGTCGTCTGGTGTTGTCTTCCCCGATTCGATGCATCACCGGTCTTCGCGGGACTTCTCGACCCCGAGCGGGGCGGAGTGTTCTCCGTCCAGCCGGTCCGGCCGTTCGTCCCCACCCAGCAGTACGTCCGGAACACCTGCGTCCTGTCGACGAAGTTCGAGGTTGACGACGGTACGTCCTTCGAGGTGGTCGACTTCGCCCCGCGTTTCTACCAGTTCGACCGCTATTTCAGGCCGCCGTCTCTGATCAGGATCCTGCGGCCGATATGCGGTATGCCTCGCATCGCGGTGCGCTGCGAGCCCACGCTCGATTACGGCCGCCAGCGGATGCGCCCGGTGACCGGGAGCAATCACATCGCCTACCTCGGGTCCGATCAGGAGCTGCGCCTCACGTGCGACGTGGGTCTCACCCATATTCTCGATGCGTCGCCCTTCCTGCTCGGCCAGCCGCGCTAGCTCATACTGACTTACGGCAAACCGCTCGAGGGGCCGATCAAATCGCTCGCCGAGGAATACCACGACCGGACCGTCGCGTACTGGCGCACCTGGTGCAAGCACTGCAGCGTCCCGTTCGACTTCCAGGACGAGGTCCTGAGGTCGGCCCTGACTCTCAAGCTGCACATCTTCGAGGACACGGGCGCCGTCATCGCCGCCACCACGACGTCGATTCCGGAGGCGCCGGGAACCGGACGGAACTGGGACTACCGCTACTGCTGGCTGCGCGACGCGTACTTCGCGGTCGGCGCCCTGAACCGGCTCGGGCATTTCGAGGAGATGGAAAAATTCATCACGTATTTGAGGAACATCACGCAGGACGAACCGAACCTGTCTCTCCAGCCCGTTTATGGCATCGGAGGGGAGCGCGTTCTCGAGGAGCGCGAGATCTCCTGGCTTTCGGGCTTCCTGGGCCAGGGCCCTGTTCGGATCGGCAACCTCGCCCACCGTCACCGGCAGCACGACGTGTACGGCGAGCTGGTGCTGTGCATGCTGCCGTTCTTCTTCGATCGTCGGATCGTCGACCAGGACCCGGGCGGGAACTTCGGTGTGGTGGAGCGGCTGGTGCGCAGGGCGGGCGAGCTCTTCGGGAAGCCGGATGCCGGCATCTGGGAGTTCCGCTCGGAGGAGAGCCTGCACGTCTTCTCCAGCCTCATGTGCTGGGCGGCGGTTCACCACGGCGCGCGGATCGCCCGCCACCTGGGCAGGACGGACCTGGCCGACGACTGGGACGGGCGCGCGGCGCAGTTCCGGTCGATACTCGAGCGGGAGGCGTGGAACGAGGCGCTCGGCTGCTTCACCATGACCTTCCGGGGGAGCCAGCCCGACGCGAGCAATCTCCTGATGGCCAGGGTGGACTTCCTGAGGCCCGATGATCCGCGTCTCGCGAGGACGCTGGCCCGCTACGAGCAGGTGCTGAAGGAAGGGGATTATGTCTTCCGCTACCGGTCCCGGGACGATTTCGGCGTGCCGAAGAGCGCTTTTCTCATCTGCACCTTCTGGTTCATCGAGGCGCTCGCGACCGTCGGCCGGACGGCCGAGGCTCACGACATGTTCCGGAAGGTGATCGCGCGCGCCAATCCGCTCGGGCTGCTCTCCGAGGACATCGACCCGGCCACGGGTGAGCTCTGGGGGAACTTCCCGCAGACCTACTCCCACGTCGGTCTCATCACGTCGGCTCTCCTGCTCGGAACGTAGTGGCGCGATCCGTTCCGTCCCGACCCGTTCCCGCGCCCGGCAACGGCTGAGGGAAAGCCCGGCCTACGGCCAGGCTCAGCCGCTGAGGACGTATCGTTCGAGCACCGGAAAGAACAGGTGGTAGCGGCGGCTGCGAACGAGTGTCTGACGGATGAACCGCAGCGTGCGCGGGACGTACTCGAGGTATTCCGGGCGGCCGCGCTCGCTGGCCATGAAGCCGAAGGTGCCGAGATCCTTGATGTTGCGCTGCAGGGCCATCCGATCGAAGTCGCGGCGGAACTCGTCGATTTCGTGCCCGAGACGTCGACACAGGCGGGCGATCATGTCGCCGACGAGGCGCTCGTCGAGGTCGAGAGAGGAGTCGCGCAGGAGCGATGCCGCATCGTAGGTGTACGGTCCCATCCGGCCGTCCTGGAAATCGATGAGACGCAGGATGCCTCGTCTCACCATCAGGTTGCGTGACTGCAAATCGCGATGACAGTAAACCCGCGGCAACCGGTCACATTCCCCGGCCAGATCGGCGTAAAAGGCGCGCAAGAGCGCCTCCTCTTTTGGTCCGGGCGTCAACTTCCTGTGACCGAGTATGAAGTGGGTGTGGAAATGTTCGAGCTCGAACAGGAACCGGTCGCGGTCGAGGGCGCAGGTGGCGGCAAAATCGCCCGGCGTCAGGGCGGTCGCTCCCTTTCGGTGAAACAGGACGATCAGGTCGCAGGCCTGGCGGTAGAGAAGAACCGCCTCCCGGCTCCTCCTCGTTTCGCCCAGGGCGAGAAGATGCCTCTGGAGCGTGAGGTCACCGAAGTCCTCCACGAGAACCAGGCCCTGCCCGGGATCCGAATCGAGGATGCGTGGGACGGGTGCACCGATCGATTCGAGGACCCTGTGGTTGCTGAACAGTGGTGAGTCGGATGAGAGGGGATCGGTGTGGAGCATCAGGACCGCGGACTTCTTTCCGCCTGAAATCCGATAAAACCTTCTGGTTGATGCATCTCCGGCAATCTCCGTGAGCCTTGAGCGGCCGCCGAGCGAACGCTGGACGAAGGACTTGATTGAGGGTGTGATCAGGGTGTTGGATTGGCTGCCGATCACAACCGCACAACCACCGAGTGGCGGGGCTTCACAGGCTGATCATCCAGCACTGGCCGAGACGCTCCATCTTCTGTTTCTTCCCCTGGTATCCCTCCGGGCGGAGGAAAATCTTGTTCGTCAGGCTGACACCCGCGGGGATGGAGACGCCTGAGGTGACGATGCACTCCGACAGGCTGGAACCCTCGCCGACGCGGGCCCCGTCCCACACGAGAGTCGAGCGCAGGGAGCATCCTTTGCCGATGGTGACCTGCCTGCCGATGACCACGCCACCTAGAAGAGCGCTCTTCGCTCCGATGATTGCGCCGCGACCGATGAGGACGGGAGGCTCGATACTCACCTGTTTCGGCGGGAGCACCCGGTCCAGATAGATGCCACCGGGATACTGGAGCGGCTGCAGGGACGGATCCTTGCCGCCGCGCAACACCGAGATCGCTCCTTCGAGGTACAGCCGTGGGTTTCCCATCTCCCGCCAGAAGCCGGAGTGCAGGTGTCCTCTGATGACCTTTCCCGAGGCGAGGAGCTTAGGGTAGACATCTTTATTGATGTCGCTCTTGCCGGGGGGGATGAAGTCGAAGATCTCGGGTTCAAGAATATGAATCCCGGTGAAGAAATACCGGCCCGCAGCTGGATCGGAGTCACCCGGCGGGTTCCCCGCGATGCGGACGATGCGCTCCTGATTATTCATTTCGACGGTGCTGTACCCTGTCTTGGGGTCCTGGGGCATGAGGACCATCGTAGCCAGTGCACCCGACTCCTGATGTTTCTTGAGCGCCGCGCCCAGATCGCAGTCGCTCAGACTGTCGCTGTTGATCATGAAGAAGCTCCCCGAATCTTTAAGGAGAGGCTCCGCCTTCTTCAGACCACCCGCCGTCCCCAGAATAATCGGCTCTTCGGAGTAATGCACCTTCAACCCGAGCTTCCGGCCGTCGCCGACGGTTCCCCTGATCGATTCGGGCTGATAGTGAAGGTTGATCACCGCCTCCTTGACCCCATGACGGGCCAGGTGTTCCAGGGTGAACGCGATGATCGGTCGATTGAGCAGAGGGAGAGACGGCTTGGCGCGTTCCTCGGTGAGGGGCCACATCCTCTCACCGAGCCCGGCCGACAGGACCATCGCCTTCATGATGCTATAGCACCACAAGTCGGCGGCACGACATCCGCTGAAAGGCGCGCCGGATGGGCCTGTGGAAAATCCGGCTATGGAGAATTGTGCTGATCAGGGTCGATCTTTTCATGAGTTAAAAACAAAACATCCTCTGGGAGTGATGAACGATGTGGCCAGAACATATCCCTGATCATCATGATCAGGGTGCATCGAAGACCATGTCCTTCAGCGGCAGACCCCGTGTCTTGAGATAATCCTGGTACAAGGTGAGATAGCTTTTCACGATGTAGTCGGTCGATTTGTACCCGAGTCTCATTGCGACCTCATCGATCAGGGGTTTGGGCCCCTCCAGCTCGAGGAACACGCCGATCGGCGTTTCGTCGACCGTGATGATGAGCTCGGCGTACCGGTAGACAGCGCGGTACTTCTGATACCGGAACAGCGGGCGCATCCCGAGCTTCGACAGGATGACGACCAGTGTCTCTCCGGAGCTGACGCCGACCTCGATCTCGTCCCGGACCTTCGCGCCGCCTTCGACCCGGGGGGCCTCTTTGTAAGTCAGGAGGGAGCCGCGCTCCTGGATGCGCACTCTCAGCATCGCCCGGTTCATCTTGAGCGAGAAGTTGGGGAAATCGTACAGCTGGTTGTCCTCGAACTCACGG
>QHXY01000302.1:0-13438 GCA_003223145.1 Acidobacteriota bacterium | reverse complement strand
ACCCGGATCGCCCGATACGAGTGCCGGGCCTGCATCACGTTCGGTGGCCAGACAATCTGCCGCACCGGCGCGTCCGGCACGGAGAAGGCGGCCGTGGACAGCGCGATCACCAGCGCGTGCAGCGGTCTCGCCTCTGGAATGACCGAATCAATCCGATGCGAGAATACGCCTCCCGACAGCGTCGCCTGCACCGGAAGATAGAGCTCGATCAGCCAGCGGCGGGCAGGGAGCGCTGGTCGAGGTGCGTGCGGTTTCGGCCTCCTTGGCGCGGTAGAGAGCGTCGTCGGCGGCCTTGACCAGATCCTCGGGGCGTTGGATCCGGTCGTTCAGGGGGAAGGTCGCCACGCCGGCGGAGACGGTAATCCAGATGATCGGCTCGGGGGCGTCGGCGCCGTGGAAGCGCTCCGCCTCGGTGACGCGGCGGATCCGCTCGGCGAGGCGCTGGCCATGTACCGCGGTCGTCTGGGGGAGGAGGGCGACGAACTCCTCACCCCCGTAACGGGCGATGATGTCGGTCTCGCGCGATGAGCGCACCATGATTTCGCCGAACCCCTTCAGGACCCGATCGCCCGCCGGGTGACCGAAACGGTCGTTGACCTCCTTGAAGTGGTCGATGTCGAACATCGCCAGGGTCAGCCGGTTGCCGTATCGCCTGGCGCGCTTGAACTCGTCCGCCAGACGTTCCATGAAGTGCCGGTAGTTGTACAGCCCGGTCTTCTCGTCGTACTGGATGAGACGCGCCATCCGCTCGTTGGCGTGGCGAAGCTCGACGTTCGCCTGCTCGAGCGCCCGGAACACCTCGCGCTTCTTGAGCATCGTGCGGACGCGGGTCTCTGTCGTCGAAGATGGCAGCGCGGCGGGAGTCCTCACGGCCGGTGAGGACGATGACCGGGACGGTGGGGTCCCCCTTCTTCAGCTCGCGAGCCACGCTCAGGCCGTCGACTTCGGGCATCACCTTGTCCACCAGGACGAGGTCGGGGGGATCCTTGCGGGCCATGTCCAGGGCCTCGCGGCCGTCGCGCGCGCAGCGCACGTAGTAGTCCTGGGCCGACAGCCACTCACGCAGCAGGCCGAGATTGTCCTCCCGGTCGTCGGCGATTAGGATCTTGTAGTGGTTCCCGTCAGGCATCTCAGTCCATCTGCTTCCTCAGGAACGTAGGCACGTCGAGCTCGTCCTGCAGGGAAGCGTACCCCAGATTGACCGGCCCCTCTGCGGCGCGGCCCGAGGGGGGCGCCGGGGGCGCGGGGGCGCGCCTCAGGAACGTCGGCGAGTCGAGATCGCGTGCCGCGCGGGCCTGGACGGCCACCGGCTCGGAGACGGCGTGGTGGCGCTGACCGAAGCCGCGCTGCGCGGCGGCGACATCCGCCGCCGCCCGGGCTTCGCGGTTGAAGCCGGTTGCGATCACCGTGATCTTGACGTCCTCGGTCATCGCCTTGTCGATGACGGTCCCGAAGATGATGTTCGCCTCGGGGTCGGCGGTGCGCTGCACGAGACTGCTGGCCTCGGCCACCTCGTGCAGGGTCATGTCGGTGCCGCCGGTGATATTGATCAGGATGCCGCGCGCACCGTCGATGGTCGCGTCCTCGAGCAGCGGTGAGGAGATGGCGCGCTGCGCCGCCTCGACGGCGCGGTTCGGCCCGGCCGCGACCCCGGTCCCCATGAGGGCCATCCCCATGCCGCTCATGATGGTCTTGACGTCGGCGAAGTCGAGGTTGATCTCGCCCGGAATGGTGATGAGATCGGAGATCCCCTGCACCGCCTGGCGCAGGACGTCATCGGCGAACAAGAACGCGGCGCCGAGCGGCATCGCCTTGTCGACCGAGTTCAGGAGCTTCTCGTTCGGGATGCAGATGACGGTGTCGACCGCCTCCTGGAGCTCCTTCAGGCCCTGTTCCGCCTGGTCGCGGCGCTTCTTGCCCTCGAAGCCGAACGGCTTGGTCACCACCGCGACGACGAGAGCGCCCAGCTCGGACGCGAGACTGGCGATGATCGGCACGGCGCCCGTGCCGGTTCCGCCCCCGAGACCTGAGGTGATGAAGACCATGTCGGCGCCCTGCAGGGCCTCGATGATCTTCTCGGAGTCCTCGAGGGCGGCCTGCCGGCCGACGTCGGGGTTGCTGCCCGCGCCGAGCCCCTTGGTCAGCTTGGCGCCGATCTGGATCTTCAGCGGGGCCCGCGAGCCTTTCAGGGCCTGGCAGTCGGTGTTCGCCACCATGAACTCCACGCCCTGCAGGTTGGTGGAGATCATTCGGTTGACGGCGTTGCTGCCGCCTCCGCCCACGCCGATCACTTTGATGTTCGCCCCGACCGCCTTGTTCTCGTCGAAGGACAGCCTCAGGGCGCCCTTCGAGTCCCTCTCGTCCATCAGGATCATTCGATCCTCCTCTTGAAGAATCCGTCTAAAACAGCTCGCTCAGCCAGCCTTTCACCATGTCGCCCACCCGCGCCAGCAGGAACGGGTGCACCGTCTTTTGCGGCCGGCTCTCCCTCCGCCGCGCGCCGAACAGGGCCAGACCGACCACCGTGCTGTGCTGCGGCGTCGCCACGGCGTCCGCCAGCCCTCCGAGCCCGGCGGGCGCGCCGCGCCGCACCGGCACGTTGAGCGACTGCTCGGCCGCCTCCTGGATGCCTTCGAGCATCGAGCCGCCGCCGGTCAGGACCACGCCCGCGTGGATCGACCGGTCAAAAGCGCTGCGTGCGAACTCTTCGGCGATCAGCGAGAAGATCTCCTCGACGCGCGGCTGGACGATCTCGCACAGGAGCTGACGCGACAGGACGCGCGGCTTGCGCCCGCCCACGCTCGGTACCTCGACCGTGTCCTCGTCGCCGACCAGGCCGGCCAGGGCGCAGCCGTGCTTCTTCTTGATGCGCTCGGCCTCCGGGATCGGGGTGCGCAGGCCGACCGCGATGTCGTTGGTGACGTGCTCCCCGCCCGTCGGCAGCGCGGCGATGTGCCGGATGGCCCCGCGCTCGAAGATCACCAGGTCGGTCGTCCCGGCACCGATGTCGATGAGCGCCACGCCCATCTCCTTCTCGTCGGGGGTCAGCACGGCGTCGGCCGCGGCGAGCTGTTCGAGAACGACCTCCTCGACCTCCACGCCGGCGCGGTTGACGCTGTTGACCAGGTTCTGCGCCGCGGTCACGGACGCGGTGACGAGGTGCACGTTCGCCTGCAGCTTCGAACCGGTCATGCCGACGGGATCGTGGATGCCGTCCTGGTCGTCGACCATGAACTCCTGCGGCAGGACGTGGAAGATCTCGCGCTCGGGCGGGATATTGACCGCGCGCGCCGCGGCCAGGACCCGGTGCACGTCGTCACGGGTCACCTCGTGGTCGCGCCCGGAGATGGCGACCACGCCGCGGCTGTTGAGGCCGCGCACGTGCGCCCCCGCGACGCCAACGTAGGCGCGGTCGACCGAGCAGCCGGCCATCAGCTCCGCCTCCTCGACCGCCTGCTTGATCGAGGCCACGCAGGAGTCGAGGTTGACCACCACCCCCTTGCGCATGCCACGCGACGGCGCGGAGCCGAAGCCGATGATGTCGATGGCGCCGGCGCCGTGGGGCTCGGCGATCAGGACGCAGACCTTGGTCGTGCCGATGTCCAATCCGACGATGTGGGTGCCGGCTCGCGCCATCCTCAGTCTCCCTTGCCTGCGTTTGACGCCACCAGGGGCCGGAACGCAATGCGGTCCTTGAACCTCAAGTCGACGTATGCGCCACCGCCGAAGTCGGTTGCGAGATAGTTGCGCAGCGTCAGATAGCGTTCCAGGTTCCCGCCGAAGTCATGCGGGCTCAGCCGGACGGCCGGCCCACCCTGGTTCATGCGCAGCTCGAGACGATCGTCGCGCGACAGGTCCACCTCCGAGATCTCCCGCGCCGTCTCCGGATACTCCGCCTCCAGGTACACGATGAGCTGGACGCCGCGCCGGACCTGCACGCGCGCCCGCCCGGAGTTCCCGTCATCGATGCCGACGAGGATGGGAAACGAGTAGCGCTGCTGCGCCGGCCCGCCGTAAGGGTCGATCGCGACCCCTTCCTCGTCGACCAGCCAGACGCGGTCGCGCAGGAGCGCCAGCCCGCGCGGCACGCGCTCTTCGACCGCGCAGAATACGCCGTCGGGCAGGACCCGCTTCACGACGGCGCGCTTGACCCAACGGCGGGACTCCAGGTCGCGGGCCAGACGGGTCGGATCGATGCGGAACAAGTTGCGCCCCACATAGCGAGTCAGGCTGCGCCGCAGGTCCTCTTCGGGGGCGTAGCGCGTCTCGGAGAAATCGACATGCCGCAGAGCGAACCGCGGTGAATGGGTGAGGTAATGGCGCGCCGCGCCGGCCGCTCCCGTCAGGACGGCGCAGGCGGTCAGGGCGGTCCCGGCGAGCAGCGCGCCGCGACCACGGCGGCGCTTGCGCACCTGCCCGCTGCGGACCCGTCTCAGGATGCGCAGCGACTCGACGTGCCCCGCGTGCCCCGTATCGTGCGGGCCCCCGGCGGGACGCGCGCGTCTCACCTCCAGACGATCACCTCCGTTTCGAGCGTAACGCCGGTCGCCTTGCCGACCGCCTCACGGATCCTGTCGATGAGCGACGCGACGTCGCGGAACGTCGCGCCGCCGCGGTTGACGATGAAATTGGCGTGAATCTCCGACAGCACCGCGGCGCCCACGGCCAGCCCCTTGAGACCGCTCCGGTCGATGAGACGTCCGGCGGGCTCGGCCGGCGGGTTCTTGAAGATGCAGCAGGCGTTTCTGGCGCCGGCCGGCTGGGTCGCCACGCGGTGGTCGTGGAAGGCCCGCAGCCGCTCACGGATGCGATCCGGGTCGTCCGGCGCGAGACGCAGTGTCGCCCCGGCGACGAAGCGGTCGCCGACCCCGGGGCTGGCACGGTACGCGAACGTGCCGGGCCCGGCCGGCGTCTCCTGGATCTCTCCCCGGCGGGAGATGGCGGTGAACGAGGCGACGGCCGCGCCGAACATGCCCTCATGCCAGCCGGCGTTCATCCGCACGCAGCCGCCCACGCTGCCCGGGATGCCCTCAGCGAACTCGATCCCCGACAGCCCCGCGGCGGCCAGCCGCTTGACCAGCTTCGGCACGGAGTACCCCGCCCCGACGCTCACGGTCTCCCGCGCGATCCGCGGAGGGGCGTCGAGCGCCTCGGAGGAAATCACCACGAAGGACGGCCCCTCGTCGGCGACCAGGAGATTCGAGCCCGCCCCCAGAAAGTCGAACGGCACGCTGGCCTGCGCGAAGCGGCTCATCACCCGCGCCAGGTCTTCGGCGCCGGCGGCCGCCACGACGAGGCGGGCGGGGCCGCCGACCCCGAGGGACGTGCGGCTCCGCAACGGCACGTCGCGCAGCACGCGCACGGTTTCCTCGCGCAGGATCGCGTCCGCCTCGGCCACCCAGTCCTTCGCCGCCACCATCAGCACCGCCGCCTCTCCACGCGGGACGGCTTCATCGGCCTCCCTGAAGCAGCTTCAGGAGCTCGTCGCCGGCCTTGTACACGCTGCCGGCGCCCATCGTGATCACCATGTCTCCGTCCCGCACCCGCTGTCTCAGCCAGGCCGGGACCTGCTTGAGGTCCTTGACCAGGGTCACGTCCTTGTGACCATGCTCCTTGATCGCCTGCGCGACGCCCTCGGCGGCGACGCCGGGGATGGGCGGCTCGCCGGCCGGGTAGATGTCGCACACCGCCAGGACGTCGGCGTCGTAGAAGGCGCGCGCGAACTCGCTGAGCAGGGCCTTCACCCTCGTGTACCGGTGTGGCTGGAACACCACCACGGTCCGCCGGCCGAAGCCCTTCTTGGCGGCAGACAGGGTGGCCAGGATCTCCGACGGATGATGGCCGTAGTCGTCGATGATCATGATGCCGGAGGCCTCGCCTTTGAGCTGGAAGCGGCGATCGGCGCCGCTGAAGCGCGACAGCTCCGCCGCGATCGATCCGAACGGCACTTCGAGGTCGAGGCCGACCGCGATCGCCGCCAGAGAATTCTGGATGCTGTGACGTCCCGGCACCCGCAGCGTCACGCGTCCCAGCCGCTTGCCCTGCAGCAGCACGGTGTAGGCCGCCTTGAACCCGGACAGCTCCACGTCGGTGGCCGACAGGTCGGCCTGCGCCGAGAACCCGTAGGTCACGACCCGGCGCGACAGACGCGGCAGGATTTCCTGCACGCCCGGATCGTCCAGACAGACGATGCCGACGCCGTAGAACGGGACCTTGTTGAGGAAATCGGCGAACGAGTCCTGCAGGCGAGGCAGCGTGCCGTAATGCTCGAGGTGCTCGGCGTCGATGTTGGTCACCACGGCGATGGTCGGCGTGAGGCGCAGGAACGAACCGTCGCTCTCGTCGGCTTCGGCCACCAGCAGGTCGCCGCGCCCGAGCTTGGCGTTGCTGTCGATCACCCCGAGGCGGCCACCGATGATGATCGTCGGGTCGAGACCGGCCCCCGCCAGGACCTGCGCGACCATCGAGGTGGTGGTCGTCTTGCCGTGCGATCCTGCGATGGCGATGCCGTACTTGATGCGCATGAGCTCGGCAAGCATCTCGGCGCGCGGGATGACCGGGATCTGGCGGCGGCGGGCCTCCAGCACTTCGGGGTTGTCCGGTCGCACGGCGGAGGAGACGACCACCACGTCGGCGTCGCCGACGCCCTCCGCCAAGTGGCCGCGGGCGACCGTCGCGCCCATGGCGCGCAGGCGCTGCACCGTGGCGCCCTCCTCCAGGTCCGAGCCGGTCACCTGGTATCCCAGATTGACCAGGACCTCGGCGATGCCGCTCATGCCGATGCCGCCGATCCCGACGAAATGGAGGCGGCGCGTCTTGCGGAGCATCACCATGCGCGCCTCACGCGGCGATCTCCTCGATCATGTCCACGATGCGCGCCGCGGCGTCCGGACGCGCCAGAGAGGACGCGGAGCGCTCCATGGCGATCACGCGCCCCGGGTCCCCGCGCAGGGCCAGGAGCGTCCGCGCCAGACTCCCGCCGGTCAGCACGCTCTCCTCCATCACGATCGCGGCGCCCGCCTCCTCGAGCTTGCGCGCGTTGTAGCGCTGGTGATCGTGGGCCGACGTCGGCAGGGGCACCAGAATCGAGGCCTTGCCGCAGGCGGCGATCTCCGACACGCTGCTGGCGCCGGCGCGCGCGATCACCAGGTCGGCCCACTCGTAGGCTTCGCGGATGTCGAGGATGTACGGGAGCACGGTCGCCTCGAAGCCGGACGACGCGTACGCCGCACGGGCGCGCTCGCAATCGTTCGGGCCGGTGCCGTGCGTGAAGCGCAGCCCCAGCCGGTGCTCCTGGAGGTGGGGAAGGGCGTCGAGGATGGAGTTGTTGATCGCCTTCGCTCCCTGGCTGCCGCCAAAAATCAGGACATTGAACGTGTCGCCGCGCGTCTTGCGCTTCGCCGACCTGAACGCGGCCCGGATCGGATTGCCGGTCACCTCGCCGCGGCCTCCAAAGTAATGCTTCGTCTCCTCGAACGACACCGCCACCCGACGCACCCAGGGCGCCAGGATCCGGTTGGTCAGTCCCGGGAAGTAGTTCTGCTCGTGAATCAGGCTCGGCCTCCGCAGGGTCACGGCCGCCATCACCACCGGGCCGGAGGCGTACCCGCCGACCCCGATCACCGCCTTCGGCTTCAGCGCCATCAGCGTGCGGATCGATTCGAAGTACCCGGCCGCCGCGCGGCCTATGCCACGGATCCGAGCGGCCGTCGATTTCCCCACCACGCCGCCGCTCCTGATGGCGATGAGGCGGTAACCGTGAGGCGCCAGGATGTCACGCTCCAGCCGGGTACCCGCTCCCGCGAACACGACCTCGACTCCCCGGCGGCGCTGCTGGATCTCCTCGGCGATGGCGATCCCCGGGTACAGATGACCGCCGGTCCCGCCACCAGCGATCACGAACGTCTCGACCGCCATGACGGAAGGGCCTTCAGGACGAATGCTGCGAGATGTTCAGCAGCACCCCGAGGGCGCACAGGCTGACGACGAGGCTCGATCCGCCGTACGACAGGAACGGCAGGGGAATCCCCTTCGTCGGCATCAACCCCAGCGTCACCGCCATGTTCATCATCGCCTGCACCACCAGCCAGATCGTAATCCCCATGCCGAGGTAATAACCACCGCGATCGGGCGCGCCGAACGCCGCGACCACACCGCGCCAGAACAAGATGCCGAAGGCGACGATCACCGCGGCGGCGCCGAGCAGCCCCAGCTCTTCCGAGATCACCGAGAACAGGAAATCGGTATGCGGTTCCGGCAGGAAGAACAGCTTCTGGCGGCTCTCGCCGACGCCCTGCCCGTGGAGACCGCCGCTGGCCACCGCCAGGATCGACTGGCGCACCTGAAAGCCGGCTCCGAGCGGGTCGTCGTCCGGGTTCATGAACGTCAGGATGCGGCGCACGCGGTACGGCGCCTGCATGATCAGCAGACCGATCGCCAGGAGACAGGCGCCACCCGAGACCGTCAAATATTTCCAGCGTAGCCCGGCGAGGAACAGGAGGACGATCGCCAGCATGATGTAGACGGCCGCGGTGCCGAGATCGGGCTGCAGGTAGACCAGGAGTGCGAGCTGCCCCACGACCACGGCGCAGGGGATGATCGTGCCGACCAGATCATTCACGCGCGCCTCCTTTCTCGCCAGCAGGTAGGCGAGGAACAGGACGAGCGCCAGCTTGCCGATCTCGGACGGCTGGACCTGCACCGGACCGAGGATGATCCAGCGGTGCACCTGGTGGGTCCGGTCCGAGACCAGCGCGGCGATCAAAAGGATGGTGCTGGCCAGAAGACCGGTGTAGACCACCGGTCGTTTCAAGAGACGCCGGTAATCCACGTGCATGGCGACGACCATCGCGCACAATCCCACCACCGCCGCGGCCGCCTGTTTCAGGAGGAAGTGGTGCGCGCTTCCGAAGCGCTCCATGGCGATCACCGCCGAAGCGCTGTAGATCATCACCAGGCCGAACAGCGTCAGGCCCACGCCGACGCCGAACAGGGTCTTGTCGAACGCCAGCTTGCGCGCCATCAGACCACCGGCTTCAGGGCGCCGACGAGGCGGCGGAAGTCCTCGCCGCGCTCTTCGAACCCGGAGTACTGGTCGAACGAGGCGCACGCCGGAGCCAGCAGCACCACACCGACTTCCGGCGCGGCGGCCCGGGCCGCCTGCACCGCCTCGGCCAGAGTGACGGTCTTCGTGGTCGGGACGGCGGGCCCCAGCTGCGCGGCGATCGCGTCGCGCGCCTGGCCTATCAGCACGAGATGGGTGACCCGGTCGCGGATCAGGGGCAGGAGCTGCGTGAAGTCGCCTCCCTTGTCCTTGCCACCGAGGATCAGCACCACCTTCCCCGGGAAGCTCTCCAGGGACTTCATGGTCGCAGCCACGTTGGTAGCCTTGGAATCGTTGTAGTAGGCGACGCCGTCGAGATCGCGCACCTGCTCCAGACGGTGCGGCAGTCCGCGGAAGTCGCCCAGGCCCCGCTCGGCTCGGGGCAGCGGCACGCCGCACAGGTCGGCGACGAGGAGGGCCGTCATGACGTTCTCGATGTTGTGCGCCCCGAACAGCGGCACACGCGCCAGGGGGATGGCGCGAATCTCACGCCCGCCGCGGCGCACCACGATCCGATCGTCCTTCAGACCGGCGCCGTCCTCGAGATCGAGCGCCCGGCTGAACGGGTGGACGCGCGCCTTCAACGTGGGCGCCAGCCCCCAGACCTGGGGATCGTCCCGGTTCAGGATGGCGTGGTCGGCCGCCCCCTGATTCCTGAAGATGCGCGCCTTGGCCTGGTAGTAGGAGATCGGCGTCTCGTAGCGGTCCTGATGATCGGGGGCCAGGTTCAGGAGGGCGGCGATCCAGGGCCGGAAGGTGTCGATCCCCTCGAGCTGGAACGACGACAGCTCGACGACATAGTAGTGGTCGGGCGCGTCGCGCGGGATCAGATCGGTCAGCGGCAGCCCGATGTTGCCGCAGGCGACCGCCTTCAGACCCGCGTGCGCCAGGAGGTGGGCGGCCAGCGCGGTCGTCGTGCTCTTGCCGTTCGTCCCGGTGATGCCGATCAGGATGCCCTTCAGGAACCACGACGCCAGTTCGATCTCACCCACCACGCGCACGCCGCGGCGACGCGCCTCCGCGATCGGCGCGATGGAGAGCGGCACGCCGGGGCTCACCGCGATCAGGTCGGCCTCGACGAACGCGCGCGTCACGTGCCCGCCGGCCTGGAGCATCGCGCCCTCGCGCTGCAGCGCCTCCGCCTCCGGGCCGAGCGTTTCGAGGGAACGGACGTCGGTCAGGACGACCGAGGCCTGCCGCGACAGAAGGAAGCGGGCCATCGCCACACCACTCTTCTGCGCGCCGACTACGACGACGCGGCTGCCCGCGAGCCTCGGCGGGGACGAACCCTGCGGCAGGGCGTTCATGGGGACAGAGTCTCCTAACGCAGCTTGAGCGTCGACAGGCTCAGCAGCGAGAAGATGAGCGCGACGATCCAGAAACGGATGACGACCTTCTGTTCGGGCCAGCCGGCGAGCTCGAAGTGATGATGCAGCGGCGCCATGCGGAAGATCCGCTTGCCACGCAACCGGTACGAGGCCACCTGCAGGATCACCGACATCGCCTCGATGACGAACAGTCCGCCCACGAACACCAGGAGGATCTCCTGCTTGATCAGCACCGCGACGGTGCCCAGCGTGGCGCCGATCGCCATCGACCCGACGTCACCCATGAACACCTGCGCCGGGTTGCAGTTGAACCACAGGAACCCCAGTGAGGCGCCGACCAGGGCGCCGCAGATGATCGCCAGCTCACCGCCCCCCTTGACGTTCGGCACGTCGAGATATCCCGCCACCTTCGCGTGTCCGACGATGTACGCGAGGATGGCGTAGGTCCCCGACGCGATGAGCGACGAGCCGATCGCCAGACCGTCCAGGCCGTCGGTCAGGTTGACCGCGTTGGCCGCCCCGACGATCACCAGCATGGCCCACGGCAGGTAGAAACTCCCCATCTCCGGCGTCCACTTCTTGAAGAACGGGAAGCTGAACTGCGTCGAGTAGCGCCCCTGCCCGGCCAGCCACAGGAGCCACAGCCCGAGCAGCAACGCGGCGATCCACTGGAACAACATCTTCTGTCTGAAAGTCAGCCCGAGGGACCTCATTCGCGTGATCTTGAGGTAGTCGTCGGCGAAGCCGATGACCCCGTAGAGGAGCATGGATACGAGAACCATCCATACAAAGGGGTTGGTGAGATCTGCCCAGAGGAGGGAGGGGAGCGCCACGGCAATGATGACGAGGAGCCCCCCCATGGTGGGTGTGCCTTTCTTGCTTTGGTGGGAACGAGGTCCCTCGGGTCTGATTTGCTGCCCGATCTGAAAATCCCGCAGTCGTCGGATCAGCCGCGGACCCAGAGCGAGGCTGATCAACAGCGCGGTGAGAGTCGCCAGCGCCGTCCGGAACGTGATGTATCGGACGACGTTCATGATCTTGACGGAGGGATAGAGCGCGAACAGGAGGTAATAAAGCATCAGGCGCCGCCTTCCGCCAGGAGGGCCCGCACCACGCGCTCCATCTTCATGCCGCGCGAGCCCTTCACCAGGAGCAGGTCACCGGGGCGGACGGCGGAGACGACATACGACGCGGCCTCCTCCGAGTCGGGAAAGTGCCGCACCTCCGGGGCGCCGGCCGCCCGGGCGGCGTCGGCGGCGCGCGCGCTCAGAGGCCCGACGGCGACGAACAGGTCGATGCCGGACTCGGCCGCCTGCCGGCCCAGACGCGCGTGGGCCGGCCGCCCGTAGTCGCCGAGCTCGAGCATGTCGCCGGAGACCAGGATGCGCCGGCCGCGCGGCGATGCGGTGCGCAGCGATTCGAGGGCCCGCTCCATGGCGGCCGGGTTGCTGTTGTAGGAGTCGTCGAGGATCTCGATGCCGCTCTTGAGGCGGTGCAGGACGCCACGCATGCTCGCCGGGCGTGCCGACTCCAGCCCGCGGCGGATCTCGTCGGCGGACAGACCGGTCGCGAAGCCGATGGAGGCGGCGGCGAGCGCGTTGTAGACGTTGTGCCGCCCCGGCAGCGCCAGGCGGATGGGGAGGCGGTCGGACCCGCGACGCAGGACGAAGGCCGAGCCCGACACCCCTTCGATGCCGATCTCCTCGGCCCGGACCAGGGCCTTTGCAGCTTCGATCCCGTAAGAGACGGTCTCGCCAGCAAAGGCGCGCCCGAGCCGGGTGACCAGGCGGTCATCGGCGTTGTACACGGCGACGGCGTCCCGGCGCATGCCCCGGAACAGCTCCCCCTTCGCCGCGGCGATCTTCTCCAGGCTGCCGAAGTGCTCGAGGTGGACACGCAGCACGTTCAGGATCGCGCCGATGTCCGGGTCGGCGATCTCGACCAGCCGCGTGATCTCTCCCTTGTAGCTCATTCCCATCTCCAGGACCGCCGCCTCCTGCTCCTCGAGCAGCCGCAGAAGCATCAGCGGCAGTCCGTAGGTGTTGTTCAGGTTCCCTTCCGACTTCAGGACCCTGAATCGCTGACTCAGGACCGCCGCTGCCAGCTCCTTGGCCGTCGTCTTGCCGGCGCTGCCGGTGATGCCGGCCACGCGCAGCGGCCGCGCCCGCCGCACGTGCGCCCCGAGGTCCTGCAGGGCGCGCGTCGTGTCCGGTACCCGGATCAGGGCGGGCGCTCCGGGGTACCTGGCCGCCCCGCCCCTCATCACCACCGCCGCCGCCGCCCCTCGGGCGATGGCGTCGTTCACGAACTCGTGACCGTCCAGCCTTGGGCCGACGATCGCGAAGAACAGCTCGCCCGGCTTCACGGTGCGCGAGTCGATGCTGTAGCCCTCGACTTCGTGCTCCGCGCCTCGCGCCGGCGGCCGGGCGCCCAGGATCACCTTGCCCCGCGCCGCTCGGGCAATCTCCGCCAGGCCCAGCCTAGGCATGCGGGGTCGGCCTGCCGGGCCGGCCCGCCGGATCGCTCATCCGGCGGCGTGGCCGCGCGCGGATCGCGCCGACCTCAGGAGTTCCCGCGCGACCTCGCGGTCATCGAACGGGATCGTCCTGTCGCCCAGAATCTGGTACGTCTCGTGCCCCTTGCCGGCAATCACCACGCAGGCGCCCTCTACGGCGAGGGACAGGGCGCGGCGGATCGCCTCCTTGCGATCGGGGATCACCAGGCAGCGCTCCGGGCTGAGCGGGCCGGCCGGGTCGCCCGTGAACGCCCGCCGCGCGCCGGGCAGGATGTCCTGGATGATCGCCATCGGGTCCTCGCTGCGGGGATTGTCGGACGTCACCACCACCACGTCGCTCCCTGCCGCCGCGGCGAACCCCATCAGCGGGCGCTTGCCGCGGTCGCGGTCCCCGCCGCAACCGAACACCGTGATGACCCGAGCCGGCCGCAGGTCGCGCACCGCGAGGAGCAGGGCACGCAGGGCGTCGTCCGTGTGGGCGTAATCGACCAG
>QHXY01000301.1 GCA_003223145.1 Acidobacteriota bacterium | reverse complement strand
GGCGTCTGCGACTCCCGTCGGGGCGAACACCAGCCTGCGCCGGAACTCGCGTTGCACCAGCAGCAGGATCAGCACCGCCTGGATCGCCACCGAGGCGACCGACAGGTGCCATACTTCGCCGATCTGAAAACCGGGGCGCTGCGACAGCACGAAGGCCGGCAGGGCGAACAGCAGCAGGCGCAGCGATGAGCAGGCCAGCGGCGGCAGCGTGTGGCCCATTCCCTGGAACAGGCTGGAGCTGGTGAAGATCAGCCCCACCGCCAGAAAGTTGTAGGAGATGATGCGAAGATATTCGGCCCCGAAGGCGATGACTTCCGGTTCCCCCGAAAACGCGCGAATCAGGGCCTCCGGCGCGACGTGGCTCAGGAGCGTGAACAGGATCATGATCGCCGAGACCAGCAGCGAGGCCGCCCTGAACGTCTGCCGCACGCGCTCTCCATTGCGTGCCCCGAAGTTCTGCCCGGCCAGGGGTGCGGCTGCGAAGCTGATGGCCATCACCGGCAGGAACATCGACTGCATCACCCGCCCGCCGATCCCGAAGCCGGCCTGCGCCGCGGCGCCGAAGTTGCGGATGATCCAATACACCAGCACCATGTAGATCGACATCATGGCGAACTCGCCACCCGCCGGCAGTCCGACCCGGGTCATGCCCCACCAGACCGATCCCCGCGGTCTCCACGAGTCGAGCGAGAACCTCAGATAGTTTTGCGGGCGCAGGAAATAAACCCAGAACACGACGGTGCCCGCCAGAATCGCGATGAACGTCGCCAGCGACGCCCCCGGCACGCCGAGGGGGCGCCCCGTGCCCCAGCCGAGGATCAGCACGGGTGCCAGAACGATGTTGAGGATCACGGTCAGGATCTGGATGAGAACGGTCGGCTTCACTACCCCGCTGCCGCGCAGGGCCGAGCCCATCGCCACCATCAGGAACTGCAGCAGCAGGGCGGGTATGAACCAGTTGAGATATTGCACCCCGAGCCGCGCCGTGACGACGTCCGCGCCGAGCCAGCGGCAGTACTGTCCGCGCGCCGCGAACCCGAGAGCCGCCACCACCAGACCCACCGCCTGCGAGAGCACGAACGCCTGGTTGAACACCAGGTTGGCGCGCTGATGATCCTTCTGTCCCACGGCGTGGGAGATCAGCGTCGTGGTGCCCACACCGAGGGTCTGCGTGATCGCCAGGACCACCATCATCCAATTGCCCGACAGACCGACCGCAGCGATCGCCTCCTTGCCCAGACGGCCCACGAAGTAGAGGTCGGCGAGGTAGTACAGGGTCTGGAACAGCATGCTCGCCGCCATGAAGGCCGAGAGCGCCAGCAGGTGCCGGGTGACGGAACCCTTCGTCAGATCGTGCATCCGCCCGTCCGCCACTTCTTCTTGATCTTGAACTTACTGCGGCAATGCGGGCACGGGACCTCCACCTCGATGTGCGTCACGACAGGTCCTCCTCGGGACACAGGGGGCGCGCCCCGGCGCGTCACGGGTACGCTCCTTGTACCTCTCATGTGTGAGGCGGGTCAACTCGAAAGCCCTATCCCCATGGCATCGAGGCAGCGCAGCAGAAGTCCGGGACGGCCGCCAGCGTCCACCCGTCGGAGCGCCCGCGTGACGGTGCGGACCGCCAGCGAGCGCAGCGGCTCGGGCGGGTACGGGAACGGTTTCTTCCGCACCAGGGTCAGATCGAGAAGGGGGCTCGGCCGCTCCAGAGCCATGTGGGCCAGGATCTGGCCCGCCAGGTGCGTGGTGCCCAGGCCGTGGCCGGTGTATCCCAGGCCGTAGAGGATGCGGCCGTCCTCCGCCGAGCCGAAGAACGGGGTGAGCCGCGTGGTCGAGCAGATCGGACCTCCCCAGGCGTAGGGGAACCTGATCTCGCCGAGCGCCGGGAAGTGCCTGAGGAAACTGGCGTGCAGCTCGCCATAGTGCCTCTCGGAGTGATCACAGCTCGGATCGACTCGGTTGCCGGGGTAATAAGCCGCTTCGCTCGTCCCCCACAGGATGCGGTTGTCGGCGGTCAGCCTGTAGTACTTGAAGAAGGTCCGCATGTCGGCGACGCTCTGGCGCCGCCGCCAGCCCAGACGCGACATCTGCTCGGCCGTCAGAGGCTCGCTCACCAGGATGTAATCGTAGAGCGGGATGAAGCGGCTCTGCAGGCGCGGGAAAATCTGGTGCGTCTAGGCGTTGGTCGCGAGGATCACGCGTTGGGCGACGATCTCGCCCGGCGCGCCCGGCGCCACGGAGGCCTGGGCGCGCGCCGCCGCAGCCCTCAGGCGTGCCGCCGCGGCCTGCAGACGCTCCGCCGCGACCCCCGTAGCCTCCATGCGCACCCCGGACCCTGCCGCGCCGCCCGGGACGTGCTCCGTCCGCAGCCGCACGCCGCCGTTCGACCGCTCGATGGCGGTCACCCGGGTGCGCTCGTGGAACACCGTCCCCGCCCGCGCGGCCTCGCGCTTGAGACCCTCCACCAGCTTGACCGGGTTGAGGATGCAACCGTGCGGGGTGAGAACACCCGCCTGGTAGCGGGCGCAGTTCAGCTCCGCCCGCGTGGCTTCGGCGTCGATCGACCGACTCGCGCAGCTCCACGGCTTGCGCCGGCGTCAGGGCCACGTGCATCTGTCCCGTGCGCTCGAGATCGCAATCGATCCGGCGCTCCTCCAGGAATCTCAGCAGGTTGTCGAGGTTCTCCACCCCCAGGCGGGCCAGCCGCGCCGCCTCCTTTCGCCCGAAGTGGGCGATGGCCAACGGGTAGGAGTGATCGATCGCCGCACCCAGCATGCCGGCGTTCCGGCCGCTCGCCCCGTAGGCCGCGATTCCCTGCTCCAGGACGACGATCTCCAGGCGCGGGTCGAGCGTCTTCAGGAAGATCGCCGTCCACAGCCCGGTGAGCCCGGCTCCGATGATGGCGATGTCGGCCTCGCGCCGCCCGGTCAGCGGCGGTTCGGTGTCCCGTCGTCTGCCGGCGAGCCAGTAGCAGGCCTGCTCCACGGGTCGAGTCTCACGGACCATGCCGGTGCTCAAGGACGTCTCCTCCTGCGGGGCGGATCGAGCGGCGGACATTCTAACGTCAGATCGAGTCGAAGCACCGCGAGCCTGTCGCGGTGA
>QHXY01000300.1 GCA_003223145.1 Acidobacteriota bacterium | reverse complement strand
CGCGAACTTCCAGCCGTTCCACGGTTCGTTCGCGAGCGGCACGGGTCTGGGTCTGGCGATCGTCTACCGCATCATCGAGGAGCACGCCGGACGCATCAGGATCAAGAGCCGGGTGGACGCGGGAACGGAGATCACGCTGCATCTGCCGCGTGCGGTGGCTGCCGGCTCGGGCCGCGAGGAGAGGCGATGGACCGCGTCCTGATCGTCGACGACGAGAAGGGGATGCGCGACTTCCTCAGCATCATGCTGAAGAAGGAAGGGTACGCCGTCGTCGTGTCGGAGTCGGCGAACAAGGCCGCCGAGCTCATCGCCAAGGGCGACCTCGATCTGGTGATCAGCGACATCTCCATGCCGGGCCGATCGGGTCTCGAGGTCCTGAAGCAGACGAAGGCCACGAACCCGGAGACACCGGTGATCATGATCGATCACCGCCTACGCTTCGACCGAGAGCGCCATCGAGGCGCTCAAGCTCGGCGCGTACGACTACATCATCAAGCCGTTCGATGTCGAAGAGATGAAGACGGTCGTCCGCAACGCCCTCGAGAAGCGCCGCCTGGAGAACGAGAACCGCGTGCTGAAGCGGGAGCTCAAGGAGAAGCTGCGCTTCGACGAGCTGGTGGGGGACGGTCCGCGCATGAAGGAGGTCCTGGATCTCATCGGCAAGATCGCCCCGACCAACAGCACCGTGCTGATCTCCGGAGAGTCGGGCACCGGCAAGGAGCTCGTGGCGCGCGCCATCCACGCCGGCAGCCCCTGCCGCGAGCGCCCGTTCGTGTCGATCAACTGCGGGGCCCTGCCGGACGAGCTCCTGGAGAGCGAGCTGTTCGGGCACACGCGGGGCTCGTTCACGGGCGCGGTCGCCGCCAAGAAGGGGCTGTTCGAGGTCGCGGACGGCGGCACCATCTTCCTGGACGAGATCGGCGACACCACGACCGCGATGCAGATCAAGCTGCTGCGCGTCCTGCAGGAGCGCCGCATCCGGCGCGTGGGCGGCACCGACGAGATCGAGGTCAACGTGCGCGTCCTGGCCGCCACCAACCAGGATCTCGAGCAGATGGTGCGGCAGAAGCGCTTCCGCGAGGACCTCTACTACCGCATCAACGTCATCCAGATCCGGATGCCGGCGCTGCGGGAGAAGCCGGAGGACATCCCCAAGCTCGCCCTCCACTTCCTGGTCAAGTATGGCCGGATCATGGGGAAGAAAATTACGCGCATCAGCGAGGAGGCCATGCGTGGCGCTGGAGACCTCGGACGCGATCACGGTCGTCAGCCTGTCGCGGGAGGTGCGAAGCGGCGGCCGCCCGGCGCAGGCGTTCCCGATCGTCCTGTCCGATGGTGGCATCGACCTGGAGCGACAGCTCGAGCGTCTGCGCGAGCACTACATGGAAGAGGCCCTGCGCCGCGCCCAGAACGTGCAGACCAAGGCGGCGGAGATCCTCGGCATGAGCTTCCGCTCGTTCCGCTACTTTGCCAAGAAGTACCGCCTGCTGGAAGGGCGCAAGGAACCCCGGGCGAACGTGGGTTAGATCCCCCCCGGGCGAGGGTGGCGCGTGCCGGCGTACGACAAGGCAGGGCGGAACCGGGTCGGAGCGCGCCTGGGGGCCGTGGGGCCGGCCCTCCTTCTGGGAGTCCTGCTCCTGGCCGCCTTCCACGGGCCGCTCCTCGGGCGCCGCTTCTATCTGCGCGACATCTCCCAGAACCACGCTCCCCTGCGTGCCTACGTCACCGACAGCCTGCGGCAGGGCCGCCTGCCGTTGTGGGACCCCTACCACGGGGGAGGCACGCCGCTCCTGGCGAACCCCGACGCCCTCGTGCTGCACCCGATCACCCTGCTGTTCTTCGTCCTGCCGTTCGACGCGGCGTTCTCCGCAGCCATCATCCTGCAGTTCGCGCTGCTCGCCGGCGGAGCGTACCTGCTGGCGCGCGCGCTGTCCATGCGGCGCGAGGCGGCGGCGCTCGTGGCGGCCGGCCTGGGTGCCGGTCGGCCTGTGGGCCTTCCTGCGCGGTCTGCAGAGGGGCCGGCGCTGGCTGTTGGTTCCGGCGGCGGGCTGCGCCGCGGTCGTGCTGATCGCGGCGGAGCCCGCCTCGGCCACCGCCTTCGCGCTCCTGGCGCTTGTCCTCGGGGCCACGGCGTCCGGGGAGACCGGCGGCCGCGAGGCGCCCCGCACGGCGATCGTGAGTCTCGTCGCGGTTCTCGCCCTGGCCGCGCTCCTTGCCTCCGCGCAGATCCTCCCGGCCCGCCAGCTGCTGCCGCTCTCGGTCCGCGGTGCCGGCTTCACCGAGACGGAGGGGCTGAAGTGGTCGCTCCCGCCCGCCCGGCTCCTCGAGGCGATCGTTCCGCGGCTGTTCGGAGACCCGACGCACCTCTCACCGGCGATCTGGTGGGGAGGCTTCCTGTTCGACGGAGGCTACCCGCTGCTGCTGTCGTTCTATGTCGGTGCCATTCCCTGCGTGCTCGCCGCCGTCGGCGCGTGGCACCGCGGCGAGGACCGCGCCCGCCGCCGCGTGCTGGCGGCCGCCGGCGCCCTGGCCCTGGTGCTCGCTCTGGGCCGCAACAGTCTCCTGTACCGGGCCCTGTTCCAGGCGTTCTCTCCCGTGAGACAGGTACGCTATCCCGAGCGCTTCGCTCTGATCGCCGTGTTCGCCTTGGCGATCCTCGCGGGGTACGGTCTGGAGCGGCTCCTCGGTCCGCGCTCCTCGCCGCGCGCCGCGATGGCCTGCGCGGTGGTGGCGTCCGCCATGTTTCTGCTGACGGCGGTGGCCGCCGCGGCGCCTCTGGCCGACCGCCTGCTCGGGTGGATCGCAAGAGTCCCGCCCGACTTTCTCGGGTCCGATGGCGGCGGCGCGGTGCGCGCTGCCTTCCTGCGATCGACCCTGTGGGCCTTCGCCGAGGCGGGCGCCCTCGCCGTCGCCGCGACCATCCGTGCGGCGCCCCGGCACCGGCCGGGCGCGCGCGGCCGCCTGGCTGATCGTGGCTGCCTCCGGCGGCTCGATGTGCCTGGCCAGCGCCCCCGTTCTGTCGACCGCCGCTCCCGGCTGGCTGACGTCGCCGTCGCCGCTGGCGACGATCATCGGACACGGGACGGACGCCCTACGAGTGCACCACGCGCCGCGGCCCGCCGATCTAAGGATCTGGGGGACGACCGACGAGCTCGTCTGGGGATACCGCTATGACCGCTTCGTGTACGCCCTGTGGACCGGGCACGCCGAACGGGTCCCGACCGTTCTCGACGGCGCCGCCGACCGGATGGACCTGAAGCAGGGCGCCGATCTCGGGCGGGCCGTCGAGGCCCTGCCGCTGGCGGCGCGGGTGCGAATCCTACAGGCCTGCCGCGTCGAAGGGTTCAGCCGCCCTCCCCTGCGGGTCTATCGCGTTCTTTCCGCGGTGCCGCGGCTGCGGCTGGTCCGCGTCGCGCGGCCCCTTCCGGCGGACCGGGGGCTGGCGGACATCCTTTCGGACCCCGGGTATGATCCCAGAAGCGCGGTTCTGATTGAAAATCCGCCGGCGGGCGACGCGGCGCCGCACGAGGACGCCATGACCGCCCGGGCTGCGGAGGACCAGGCGACGATGCTCACAGAAACACCGGAGCGGCTCACCATCGGGGTCCACGCCGCCCGGCCGGCCTACCTGGTTCTGGCCGACGCCTTCGCACCGGGCTGGCGGGCGCTGGTGGACGGTCGCCCATCACCCGTTCTCAGGGCGGACGGCCTGTTCCGAGCGGTCCAGGTGCCGGCCGGACGGCACGACGTAGACCTGATCTATCGCCCCGCGAGTGTCGTGGAGGGCGCGGCACTGAGCCTCGCGGGCGTGCTCATCGCCTGTGCGACGGGTGTCGTCCTGATGAAACGCGGGCGATGAACACGTCCGCGGGGGATCGGCTGCTGCTGTCCGTCCTGCTCGCGCTGGTCGCCGTTGCGGCGTCCGCGAGCCCCATCCGCAGCTACGATTACTGGTGGCACCTGAAGACCGGAGAGATCATCCTGCAGGATCGCCTGATCCCGCGCGTCGATCCGTTCTCGTTCACCGCCCCGGGCGTCCCCTGGGTCGACCACGAGTGGCTGTTCCAGGTCCTGGTCTACCTCGGCCACACGATACTGGGACCCGGTGCGCTCGTCGGCGTGAAGATCGGCCTGGTTGTGCTCCTGGCGTTTCTGATGGCCGCGCGCCTGAGGCGCGAGCGGAACGCGGTGCCCGGGACCGCGATCCTCCTGGCGGCGGCGCTCGTGGGCGCGTCGTTCCGGCTCGACGTCCGGCCGGAGCTGGCGACGATCCTGCTCCTTCCACTGGTCGTTCACCTGGTGCTGCGGGCGCGCCACGGGGGACGGCATCGCCCCCTCGTCGCCGTGCCTCTGCTCGTCGCGCTCGGTGCGAACCTGCATCCCGGGGCGATCCTCGCTCCGGCGATCCTGCTGCTCGGCGCGGCCGCCACCTTCATCGACGAAAGGCTCGGGCTGCTCCGGGGAGACCCGGGGGTGGCGGCGGCCGGCGCGCCCTTCGCCCCGCGGCTTGCCGCCACCGCGGCGGCCGCGGCGCTGGCCTGCGGCGCCAATCCGTACGGCTTCAGGATCTACCTCGTGCCGTTCCAGGTGTCCCGGATCCTGGCGTCGCTCCCGTCGCCCAACCTCGAATGGGCCCGCCCGCAGGCCGCGGATTTTCCGCTCTTCTACCTGGCCGCCGCAGTCGTCCTGGTGGTTCTGGCGGCGGGGTGGCGATCGGCCGATCCCGTGGCGGCGCCCGCTCTTCTCCTGCTCCTCGCGCTGTCGTGCATGCACCTCAGGAACATCGGCCTGTTCTTCGTCCTCCTGCCCTATGGCCTGGCGGGACCGGCGCGCGCCCTCACGGAGCGTCTGATGTCGGTCACGTGCGCGCTGCTGCACCGCGGCCGATCCATGGCCCGACCACTCGCCGCGCCGGGCGGAGGCGTGCGGCCGGGGTTCGTGGCCGCCGCCGTGATCCTGTTCACCGCCGTGCCGCTGCTCGCGCTGCTGCCCCCGACGGTCGCCTGGGGCATCGGCATCGCCCCGGGGAACGAGCCGGCGCCGGCGGCGGATTTCGTCGACCGGGAGAACATCGGCAGGCACCTGTACAACGACATCCGATTCGGCGGCTACCTGATCTGGAGGCGCTTCCCGGCCCACCGGGTGTTCGTCGATGGCCGGAACGAGGTCTATCCGGTCCTGCTGCGCGATATCTTCGCCTCCTCGAACGATTCGCGGGCGTGGCAGGCGATGCTGCGGCGCTACGACATCGATGCGGCCTTCGTGCGGTTCATGCCGTCCCTGGAGCGCGTCGCCCGTCCGCGGGCGGACGGAGGGCCGGGAGAGGTCCGGGAGCGCGCCTTCTCGGTCAACCATTTTCCCGCGGACGACTGGGCCCTGGTGTATTGGGACGACGACGCGATGATCTTCGTGCGCCGCTCCTCAGAGAACGAAACGGTGATCTCCCGGAACGAGTACCGGGCGATCCAGCCCGAGGACTGGCGATTCCAGCTCGCCGGCGTCCTCACGGGGCACACGGACGCCGGGCCGATCGTGGAGGAGCTGCAGCGGAAGCTGCGCGAAGACCCGCGCTGCACCCGCGCCTGGGCCCTCCTGAAGGCCTTCAATCCGCTGGCACCTTCGCGCCAGGACCGGCGCGGCGCGCCGTCATCCGGAGGCTGACGCGGAATGTCAGCGGACATCTTCGCGCCTGACGATGTTTGTTACTCCGGTCGGTGGAAAGCCGCTCCGGCCACGACACAAAGTCGAAATCGCCAGGGTAACCTCGCGTGATGGAGTCACTTGCGTCGGGCGTCGGGAACGCGCATCCGGATGGCATCGCACTTGCTGGTAGTGGGGTGCCTAAAGGAGGTTTCACAGATGCGCAAGGAGAAAGGCTTCACACTGATCGAGCTCCTGATCGTCGTGGCCATCATCGGAATTATCGCGGCCATCGCGATTCCGAACCTGCTGAACGCGATCGACAGGGGCAAGCAGAAGAGGACCATGGCCGACGAGCGGTCCATCGGAACGGCAGTCGAGTCGTACGCGGTGGACAACAACTTCTACCCGAAGAACCTGGCGACGTTCGCAGCCGTGGCGCCGTTCATTCAGCCGATTTACATCAAGACGGCGCCGACGGTCGACGGGTGGAACGGCGCGTGGCAGTTCGCGTCGACCGCCACGGGGTCGCAGTACACGATCACCAGCTGGACGAAGGACGGCATTGCCAGCGCCGCCACGGGCGGGCAGACGTCGGACTTCAACTGCGACATCATCTTCGCCAACGGCCAGTTCTTCCAGTGGCCGCAGGGTACCCAGACCTAAAGTTCTCTGGGTCGAAAAGAACAGGGGCGGCGCTTTCGAGCGCCGCCCATTTTTTTTGTGCGTCTGACGCGTATGCGGTCCCGTGTCGGATGACCGCGCGAGGATTCGGCCATGCTTGAGCTCGGTGGGCCGGGTTCCCGGAAGACCCTGATCACGGCCCTGGCATGCGGGCTGCTCGCCCTCGCGGTGCTGCAGCCCCCCGAGGTGCACGCCTGGTCCCGCGTCGCCTGCAAGGTGGTCCTGGCCGCGGCGGCCTGTCTGGTCCTGTCGCGGGGGGCGGGTGCGCCACGCCTCCTGCCGCGGTGGATCTGGGGTCTCCTGCCGTTCGGGGCCGCGGCCGTCCTCTCGGCGGCCTGCCGTTCGCACGCCCTCGACGAGGCGAGCGACGCCCTGGCGCTCGTTCTGGCGGTCGTCCTCGGCCGGGCGATCGCGGCGGACGCGCGGGCGCGGGATGTCATGACGCGCCTGTTCGTGGCGCTGGCGTGCGTCGTGGCGCTCCGCGCGGTCGTCCAGCGCTACCTCACTTACCCGCTCGAGGCCGAAGCGCTGCGCACCGGACGGGCCGAGGGATCGGCCTACGTGCTGGCGCGGCTCGAGCTCGGGCGCCCCTCGGGACCGTTCACTCTGCCGGCCGCCCTCGGAGGATTCCTCGCCCTGACGCTGCCGCTGACCCTCGTGCTGGCCGCGACCGAGCGGCGCACGGCCCCGCGTGCCACGCTGGCTCTCGCCGGTCTCCTGCAGATGGCGGCGCTGGCGCTGACCTGCTCGGTCGGGGCGCTGTTCGCGACCGCGATCTCGGTCCTCCTGGTCCTCCCCGCCCTGCCGAGCAGAAGGCGGGCCCTCCTGCAGGGGGCGATCGCCGCGGCCACGATCGCGGGCGCTGTTCTGTTCCTGCACGCCCGCCGTCTGGAGATCGCCACGCCCGGCGGCGACCCGCTGCTGCTTCGCGCCGGCAACTGGATGGCGGCGACGAAGATGATCCGGGACCATCCGCTGCTCGGTACCGGACCCGGCTCGTTCGGGACTTTCTATCCACGTTACATCCAGCCCGGGATGAACGAGACGCGCTACGCTCACAACTCTTATCTCCAGGTCCTGGCGGGCTGGGGAGCCTGGGCTGCTCTCCCGATCCTGGCCCTGCTGACGGCCGTCTCGGGAAAGCTGCGCGCGGCCCGGCGCGCCGCCGACGGGAATCTCCCGGCGCTCGCCGCCGCCGGCGGCTTCCTGGCACACAACCTGGTCGATTTCACCGCGTTTCTGCCCGGCGTGGCGATTCCGGCGGCGATCTTGATCGGACTAGGGGTCGGGGAGGGCGAGAGCGGCGCGAGCCCGCCGCGGCGGCGCCCGGCCCGCGCACTGCTGGCGGGCCTGGCGCTCGCCGGCCTCGCCGCCTTCGTGGTGCAGGCCGCGGCGGTCGCTCGCTCGCAATTCCTCCTCGAGCAGGCGAGCGCAGCGGCGGTCGACGGGGACATCGCCGCATCCCTGGAGCTGGCGCGGGCCGCAGCCCGGGTCCGGCCCGAGGATGAGGCTCCCCAGGCGTTCGTGGCGGAGGGTGTCCTGGCGCACGGTATGGGCGATTCCGGGCTGAGAGCGGAAGGGCAGCGGGCGGCCGCCCGGGCGGTGGATCTGGACCGGGAGTCCGCCATCCTGCATTTCTTCGCGGCGCGATACCACCAGGCGGCGGGAGAGACCGCCGAGGCTTACCGGGAGTTGTGCGCGGCGCATCGTCTCTATCCGCTCAAGGAGCTGTACCGCCCGGGAGCCGAGTCCGCCGTGCGAAAGGACGCCCCGTGAGGCACCGGGCTGTCGCGGCCCTGACGTCCGCCATCGTCCTGTTCGCCCCGTTCCACGAGGGGGGCCGGGATCCGATCGGTCTTCTGGTGCTCCATACGCTGGCGATCCTCTGGGTTCTGTGTGTCTGCGCCACCGGAGCGCCGCCCCCGCCGCGTCAGCGGGCCCCGGGTGGAGATCCGGTCCGACGCTTTGTTTTGCTGTGCGGCGCGGCGCTCCTCGCCGTTTGCGCCTCTTGCCTGCGGGCCGCCTACCCGCTCGCGGCCGGCCTGGGAGCGTGGGATATCGTCGTCCCGTGCGCCCTGTTCGTCGCAGCCGTCCGCCGGCCGGGGAACGACGACGATCTGATCCGGCTGCGTCTGGTGGTGGTCGCCTCGACGTCGGCGCAGGCGGTGTTGGCGCTCTACCGCTATGCGGTCGGAGGGGCAGCGGCCGCCGGTTTCTGAACCTGGGCTTTTTCATGTGCCTGAGCGTCGCCGGCCCACCGGGCACGCGCCGCGGCCAGCGTCTGCTGTGGGGAGGCGCCGCGGCGCTGAACCTGGCAGCGCTTGCTCCTCTGGAATCACGCGGCGCGTTTCTGGCGCTCATCACGGTTCTCCTGGTGTTCGGCGCCTGCCGCTTCACGGCCTGGACGCCGCGCGCCCGGGTCGGCGCGGTGCTCCTCGTAGTCCTGTGCGGCCTGATCGCCTTCGTGGCGCTGGGCGATCGCTTCGCCAGCGCCGACGATCCGTACCGCTACGATCGTCTGTCGATCTGGAAGGCGTCGTGCCGCATGGTGGCCGAACATCCGATCCTGGGCCACGGCCCCGGCATGTTTCCGCACGTCGCGCCCAACTATAACTTCCCGGCAGGGCCGGGCCCGGTTTTTTACGGCCGCAGCTTCAACGGGGCGCACTGCGCCTTCCTGACACTGGCGGCCGAGATCGGCTTGCCGGCGCTCCTGTGTCTCGCCGCTTCGGGAGTCGGCCTGGTCGCGCTGTTTCTGCGCCGCGGCGACGCAACCAGGCTGGGCGCTGCGCTCACCGGGGCCGGCCTGGGGATTCTGGCGCTCCTGGTTCAGGCAGGTGTCGAGGATTTGCAGGAACGGCCCGCCCTCACCCTGGTGCCCGCGCTCCTGGCGGGGATCGCGATCGGGGCCGTCCGGCAGCGGCGAGACGCCTCGACGTCCGCGGAGCAGTCGATCGATGATGCGCCGACCATCGTGCCGCCACGAACGACAGTCCCGCAACCTCGTGCCGGATGGGTCGTGACACTTGTGGGCGCGGCGGCGGTCTATTTGATGACGATCGCCGTCCTCCTGCCCTACTTCGCCGACCGCGAGGCGGCGGCGGCGCTTCGGCTGGGTCGCGCGGGGCTCCGCCGCATGGAGCGCGCGGCCGCCCTCAACCCCCTGCAGCCCGAGTACCGGCACGACCTGGCGATGGCGGTTCTCAATTCGGGTCCGCTCACCGCCGATCGCTTCGCCGAGGCCGAGGACGATCTTCTCGAGGCGCGGCGCCTGAAGCCGATCGATTATCGCTTTCCGCTCCTTCTTGGGAGGCTGAAGGCTCGCTTCGCGTCCCGCCAGTTCGACGACCATATGGCCGCGGAGAGCGCCGCCGCGCTGTACGGCGAGGCGGTCCGGCTGGCACCGCTCAACCCGCTTCCTCGATTGGAGCTGGCCGGCCAGCTCGTCGAATTACAACGCCGTGAGGAAGCTCTTGTGGTGATTCGTCAGGCCCTGCGTATCGAGCCGAATTTCCTCCGGGCGCGCATCCTCGAGGCCTCCATTCTTTTGGACATGGGGCGGAAAGAGGAGGCACGGGTCTCGCTGACATCGGCCCAGGCCACAGTCGCCGCGCTGGCGTCCTACGTCCCGGACAGCGGGTACGCCCGCGAAATCACGCTCGACGCAAGGCCCGAGCGTGACCGCCTGGCGGAGCGTCTGAACCCCAAGGCCGCCTCCGCCTCGCTCCGTTTCTGAGGCGCTGCCTGCGGCGTCAATTTGTGGACAAGGCTCCGGGCGGGGACTATATTGACTTTTCGCAAGTCATTCAGTTCGTTCGAGATGACGAGGTCGGGCAGTGTGCGGCATCTGCGGCGTCTTTGAATTCGGCAGGGGCGGGAAGAGCGTGGACGAGGGCACTCTGATCCGCATGCGGGACACCATGACACATCGGGGCCCGGATGACGCCGGCATCTATGTTTCACCCGACCGCCAGGTGGGCCTCGCGCACCGGCGGCTGTCGATCATCGATCTGTCTCCCGCCGGCCGACAACCGATGTCGAACGAGGACGGCACGGTCTGGATTACCTTCAACGGAGAGATCTACAACCACGCCCGCCTGCGGGAAGAGCTGGAGGCGAAGGGTCACACCTACCGATCGCGCACCGACACGGAAACACTCGTTCATCTCTATGAGGAGGAGGGAGCCGACTTCGTGCGCCGCCTCGAGGGCATGTTCGCACTGGCGATCTGGGACGCCCGTCACGGGGAGCTCCTCCTGGTGCGCGATCGGATCGGCATCAAGCCCCTCTATTACGCCGTGCTTCCCGGCAGGATTCTGTTCGGCTCGGAGATCAAGGCGATCCTCGAGCACCCGCAGATGACGCGGCGCATCGACCTGGCAGCGTTCTATCACTACCTGACCTTCATCGTCTCCCCCGCGCCGCGCACGCTGTTTCAGGGGGTCCACAAGCTGCCGCCGGCCACTCGCGTCACCATCGACCGCAAGGGGAACATCCGAACCGAGACCTGGTGGGACCCAATGGATGCGCCGGCCGAGGTGGGGGAGCGCCACGACGACGAGGAGTTCTGTGCCGATCGCATCCGCGATCTCCTGGCCCGGGCGATCGAGAAGCGGATGATGGCCGACGTGCCGTTCGGCGTGTTCCTGTCGGGCGGGCTCGACTCCTCCGCCAACGTGGCCCTGATGTCGCGCGTCACGGACAGGCCGGTTCGCACCTTCTCGGTCGGCTTCAAGGATCATCCGTCGTTCAACGAGTTCACCTACGCCCGCAAGGTCGCGGCCCTGTTCAAGACCGATCACCACGAGGTGGAGATCGGCTGGCGCGACCTCCTGGACTTCATGCCGGAGCTGGTGTTTCACCAGGACGAGCCGATTGCCGACTGGGTGTGCGTGCCGCTGCATTTCGTGGCGCGCCTGGCGCGGCAGAGCGGCACCATCGTGGTGCAGGTCGGCGAGGGGAGCGACGAGCAGTTCTTCGGCTACGCGCACTACCTGAGCGCCTTCCGAAACCAGGCGCGCTACGTCCGCCCCCTCATGCGGCTGCCGCGGTCCCTGCGCCTGGCGGCGTACCACACCGCACGGGGTCTGGCTTTCCTGCTGCGACGCGGGGGCGAGCGCCTCGACCTCCTGCGCTCGGTGGCGCGCGACGAGGTGTTCTTCTGGGGCGGGGCGATCGCCTGGCGCGAGCAGGAGAAGCACCGCCTTCTGTCGGAGGACGCCCGCCGGCGCATCGACGGCCTGAGCTCACACGACGTCGTCCTGGGGATTGATCAGCGGGCGCGCGATCGCCTGAAGGACCATGATTTCGGCAAGAGGATGATCTACCTCGAGCTGCGCAACCGCCTGGCCGAGCTCCTGCTGATGCGTGTGGACAAGATCACCATGGCCTCGTCGGTCGAGGCGCGCGTGCCGTTCCTGGATCACGCCCTGGTCGAGTTCACCATGCGGATCCCGACCGCACTCAAGATCCGGGGGGGGCAGTCGAAATACCTGCTCAAGAAGGCCATGACCGGAATCCTGCCCGACGAGATCATCCACCGGCCGAAGCAGGGCTTCGGCGCTCCGGTGGGGGAGTGGCTGCGCGGCGAGCTGTACGCTCCGGCCTTCGAAGGGGTCATGCGCTCGCGTCTGCGCGAGGAAAATCTCCTCGACTACGGGCACGTCGAGCGGCTGTTCCGGGCCCATCGCGCGGGCGGGCGGGATCACAGCTGGCACCTCTGGACGCTCTACAACCTCAGCCGCTGGTACGATCACTGGATCGCGCAGGAGGCGGCCTGACGTGGGCGGCGCCGCGGCGAGGGCGCGGGCGGAGGTGTTGCGGAGGCCGCAGGCTGCCGCGCAGCCCGTCGCGGCCGTGGTCCTCCTGACGCGCGACCGGGCGGCTGCCGAAAGGGCGCTGCCGCGGCTCCTGCCGGGCCGGGCCGTCCTGCCGGTGCCGCGCGAGGACTTCGCGGGTCTCGGGGCCTGGGAGGTCCTCGGCCGTCTGCGATCGCTCGCGGCCGACGAGCTGGCCTTCCTGACCGATGATCTGGACGCGCACGACAGGATCTGGCGCCTGCAGGCGCTGGGGGCGGCGTCCCGAGCGCCCGAGCGGTACCTTCTCGATCTCGATGGTCGGCGCGTGCGCCTGTCGCCGGGGCGATTCCTGGCGCGCGATCTGCCCCGTCTGGGCGCCGGCATCCTGGCGACGGGCTGGGCGCTCCTGCGCACCGCGGCCCGGGTGCGGCGCCTGAGAAGGGCGCCGCGACGGCGGCCGATCCCCGCCCTCGAGAGACGGGTCTGTTACCTGCGCTCCGATTTCTGGAGCGCTATCCCCGCGGGCGGGTCGGTCGGCCACACCGCCGGAGTCGCTTCGGGTCTGCGCGGCTGTGGCCTCGAGGTCATCTTCGTCGCGACCGGCCGGCCGGCAGCCGTCGCCGCCGGCGGGGCCGAGGTCCACCTCGTGCCACCCCGACCTCTGTACAACGTCTGCCGCGACGTTCCGTCTCTGGCTCACTCGCTGGTGTTCGAACGGGGGGCCAGCGCCGTTGTCCCGGTCGGAGGGACCGGTCTGCTGTATCAGCGCTTCGATCCGGCCAACCACGCCGGCGTGGCGCTGTCCCGCCGGCACGGTCTGCCGTTCGTGCTCGAGTACTACGGCTCGGAGGTGTGGATCGCCGACCACTGGGGGCGGTCCCTGCGCTTCCGCAGGCTGTTCGAGGGGATCGAGGCGGTGAACCTGCGACACGCCGATCTGGTCTCGGTCGTGTCGGATGCCTTGAGGGAGGACGTCCTGGCGCGCGGCGTCGAGCCGGAAAGGATCGTGGTCCTTCCGAACGCCGCCGACCCGCGGCTCTACCGGCCGGACCTGGACGGCGGGGTTGTGCGCGCCCGCTATGGACTCGCGGGCCGGACGGTCGTCGGCTTCGTCGGGACGTTTGGGGTCTGGCACGGGGCGCCCGTCCTGGCGCGCGCCGCGGCGCGCGTGCTCAGGCTCAGGCCCGAGGCGCGCTTCCTGTTCGTGGGTGACGGGGTCGAGAGGCGCGCGACCGAAGACGAACTGCGGCGCGCGCGTGTCGCGGACCGGGTCGTGTTCAGCGGCCTCATCCCGCAGGAGGACGGGCCCGCCCACCTGGCGGCCATGGATATCCTCGCCGCGCCGCATGTGCCGAACCAGGACGGCAGCCGATTCTTCGGATCGCCCACCAAGCTGTTCGAGTACATGGCGATGGGCCGGGCGATCGTCGCGAGCCGGCTCGAGCAGATCGCCGACGTGCTGGAGGACGACCGCACCGCCCTTCTCGTCCCGCCGAACGACGAGGAGGCCCTGGCGACGGCCATCGTCAGACTGATCGACGACGCCGAGCTGCGGCGCCGGCTGGGCGCGGCGGCGCGGCACCAGGCGGCCGAGCGTCACACCTGGGACGCCCACGCGCGCGGCCTGGTGGATCGGCTGCGCTCCATGGAGCTGGTGCGATGGAGCTGAGCCCCGTGCGCTGGGATCCGATCGGGGCCGCGCGCACTCTGAGGGGACGCGTGGGTCGGGCCCTGCGGCGGCTGCACGATCGGGCGCGCCTGGCGGTGCCGACCGAGAATGCTCTGCTCGGCGACCTCGGCGGACTCTACGGCACGTTCGACGAGTTCCTGGCGGCGAGTCGGCGCGACGGAGCGACTCCGTTGTTCGTCTGCGACCTGCCCCGAGACGCGGCCGCCTCCTACTTCGCCAAGCTCCATCCGGAACGGCGGGCACGCGTCATCGCCAGGGCCGGGACGATCTGCGCCCACCGTTTTGATCTTCTGGGGTCGGGACCGCGGGACCTGGGGTCGCGTCTTCCCTGGCACGCCGATTTCAAGTCGGGACGCGTCTGGCCGGAGAGGGCGTATTTCGAGGATCTGCGCGCCCGCATCGAGGGCGACTTCGGGACAGGATCCGACGTGAAAATGCCGTGGGAGCTGTCCCGCTTCCAGCACCTGCCGGCGCTGGGGCAGGCGCTCTGGTTCACCTCCGACAGGCGGTATTACGAGGAGTTCCGCGCCCAGGTGGCCGACTGGATTGCCCGCAACCGGCCGGGCCTCGGGGTGAACTGGGCCTGCACCATGGACGTCGCCATCCGTGCGGTCAACTGGATCTGGGCCTACGGGTTCTTCCGCCCCGAGATCCTCGACGACCGTCCGTTCGCGTCCAGCTTCCTCGAGAACGGCGCGGGGATCACCAGCAATCATTACTTCGCCGATCTGGTGGGACTCCTGTTCCTCGGCACGCTGTTCCGCGGGGCGCCGGAGGCCGATTCCTGGAGGGGGCTGGCGGTGTCGGAGATCGTGCGCGAGAACGAGCTGCAGACCTACCCCGACGGCGTCGATTACGAGGCCTCGACGTCGTACCACCGGCTGATGACCGAGATGGCTCTGACGTCCCTGATCCTCCTGGAGCGCTCGGGGTTCCGGGTGCCCGCCCTGCGCGACCGCGTCCGCGCCATGGTCGAGTACGCGGCGCACTACATCAAGCCGGACGGCCGGGCCCCGCAGATCGGCGACAACGACGACGGGCGGCTGCAGATCCTGGGGGACTACGGCGCGGACCGGGGAGACCACAGGCACCTCCTGGCCGTCGCCGGCTGCGCCCTCGACGACGACCTCCTGTTCGCCCTGGCAGGCGACGGCTGGGAGGAGGCGTTCTGGTTCTTCGGGGACGCGTGCGCGCGGCGGCTCGAGAGGCGCGGGTCGGCCGCGCGCGTCAACGTGACCGGCCGGCATTTCCGCCACGCCGGCTCCGTCGTCCTGCGGCACGACGACCTGTACATGTTCTTCGACGCCGGTCCGGTCGGCTTGAAGGGGCTCGGGACGCACGCCCACAACGATACGCTGTCGGTCGAGATTCAGGCCGCTGGCGCCGACCTGATCGTCGACCCCGGGACCGGTGTCTACACCCCCGATCTGCAGTTGCGCGATCGGTTGCGATCGACCGCGTCGCACAACACCGTGCGTCTCGACGGGGAGGAGATCAACCCGCTGCCGCCGCGGCCCTTCGAGCTGCCAGGGACCGACCGGCCCGCGGTGATCCGTTTCGTGTCGCGCGCCGGGTTCGATCTGGCCGAGGCCCTGCACTGTGGGTACACGCGGCTGACCGACCCGGTCGTGCACCGCCGCATCGTGCTCCTGAACAAGAGGACGCGCCGCTTCCTCATCGAGGATCGCCTGGAAGGGCACGGGGCGCACCGGGTCGAGTGGTTCTTCCACCTCGCGCCGGGCTGCGCGCCGATCGATCGGGGCGATAGCGCGCCGGCGCGCTTCTCCTCGGCAGGCCCGGTCTTCCGTCTCGAGCCCGTGTCCCTGCCGGAAGGGGCGCGCGGCTTTCTGGAGGAGGGCGTCTTCTCCGCCGGCTACGGCCGTGTCGAGCGCGCGCTGGTCCTGCGCTTCGAGTGGAACGGCCGGCTCCCCGCGACGGGACGCTTCGCCATCGTGCCGGAGGGAGGCGCCGCGGCGCGCGGCGGGGAGGGGGCATGAGACAGGTGCTGCTGAAGGAGGGGAAGGCGATCGTCGAGGAGGTCCCGGTCCCCTCGGCCGAGCCGGGGCGGGTGCTGGTGCGCACGGCGTTCTCGATTCTGAGCGCCGGCACCGAGCGCGCCGCCCTGCACGCCGGCGAGACCCCGTCTCTCTTCGAGCGCGCCACCGATCCGGCGGCGATCCGCAAGGCGGTCGACCTCCTGCGCTCCGAAGGACCCGCGGCGGTCGTCGATCGGCTGCGGGCGACCAGGGAGCCCCGCGCCACGGCGCCCGGTTACGCGGCGAGCGGTTGGGTGCAGTCAGCCGGGCCGGGAGTGCTCGATCGGGCGCCCGGCACCGCCGTCGCCTGCGCGGGCGCCGGGCACGCGTCGCACGCCGAGTGGATCAGCGTGCCACGCCAGCTCACCGTGCCGGTGCCGGAGGGCGTGCCGCTCGACGAGGCGGCGTTCGCCACCCTCGGGTCGATCGCGTTGCAGGGCGTGCGCCGATCCGGGATCCAGATCGGCGAGTGCGCGGTGGTCCTGGGACTGGGTCTCGTCGGGGGTCTGACGGCCCAGATCCTGCGGGCCGCCGGCGCCCGCGTGCTCGGCTTCGATCTGGATCCGGCGCGCGCGGCCCGCTGCCGCGCGCTCGGGCTCGAGGCCTACGACTTCGGCGCGCGCGACCCGCGTCAGGAGGTGCCGCGGGCGACGCAGGGGCTCCTGGCGGATGCCGTCGTGGTGTGCGCCGCGGCGCGGGGGGCCGAGGTCGCCAACCTCGCCATGCGGCTGTGCCGCAGGAAGGGACGCGTGGTGATCGTGGGCGACGTGGGACTCGACCTCGACCGGTCGTTGATGTACGAGAAGGAGCTCGATCTGTTGATCAGTACTTCGTACGGTCCGGGGCGCTACGATCCGATCTACGAGGACAAG
>QHXY01000047.1 GCA_003223145.1 Acidobacteriota bacterium | reverse complement strand
TGTCGTTGTCGGGCTGAAGGTTCGCTTCCTTCTCGAACTCCTCGGCGGCGTCCTTGCAATTCTGCTTTTTTTCCTCTTCGGCAGCCGTGTTGTTGCCTTCCTTGAGGAGAACGTTGCCCAGACCGAAATGCGCCCACTTCATGTCGGGCATCAGTTGGATCGCTTTCCTATAGGCCTGCGCCGCCCCCGCATCGTCCTCGGTCGCAAACAGGCTCTTCCCAAGATAGAAGTAAACGGCCGGATTGCCTGTCGGATCCTTGACCAGGTAGGCCTTGTAACCCTCGATGGCCTCGGCGTGCCGACCGGCATCGGCCAGCTCCTTGGCCTTCTTCAATCCCTCGCCCCCGACCTTGGGTGCCTCGGCGCCCCCGGACGCGCCGGTCGCGCCCGCCGGCTGGGTGCCTGCCGGCAGGGTGGTTCCGCCGGGAGCAACGGCAGACGCTTCCGTCGCCGCGCCTTCCTTCTTCTTTCGCTCCGCCTGCACCGCAGCCAGGAAGTCCGCGTCCTTCGCGACCACGATGTTGACCAGGTTATGCCCCTCGTCGCCGATGAGCACGAACGTCAGTTCCGGGAACTCCTGCTTGCTTCCGGGAATCAGATCACCCTTGAAGCGCTCATCCTTCTGGTAATCGACGATCTCCGCATACTCCTTCACCACCTTGTAGCCAGGCAGATCGGGGTAGACCTTCCATTTCTTGGCGACTGACGTGTCCAGCGCGGCGATCACGTAGGTGCCATCCTTGCCGGTCATCAGAGGCCCGACCTTCTTCTTGATGTCGACGGCCTCGAGCCAGACCTTGACTTTGGGCATCGGCTTGCCCTGAATGTCGGTCACCACGCCTTTCACGCGGGTGATGGCGTCGGCGTACGCCGGCGTGCGCGACGCCGCCGGCGCCAGGACGAAGACCGCGGCAATCGCCAGGAACGTTCGTCGTGTCCGTCTCATGGTCCACTCTCCTCCGGTCCGGCCGGCGGCACCGTCGCCTGAAGCCGGTGCAATCATCCTATACCCCGCCGTCCCGGTCGATCAAGGCGGGGCCGGGCGCGGCCGCGGCGCGCCGCTCTCCGTCCGTCCTCGCTGCGCTGACGGCCGTTCCGGGACACTACGAGGTGTCCCGCGAACAGGAGGACGTAAAGACCGCCCCCGGCGATGTGGATCGCGGCCAGGGCGCGACGGACGGCCGGATCGGTCACGACCTGCAGCAGGTAGCCGGAGACGATCATCGGCAGAGCGAGGGCGACGATGATGACCCCGGACGCGCGTCCACGACGCTGCCGCGGGTCGCTGAGCCTGTCGATGATGTGATCGCGGGCGATGAGGCCCAGGGCGAACACCATCACCGGTCCGAGGAGGACGTGCAGGGACAGGGCGCCCGGTTGCCACGGATGATGGATGACGGAGAATTCGCCGTCACCCGTCATGACGTACTTCATGTAGAAGTAGGCCGCACCGCTCGCCGCCACCAGCCAGGTGGAAGCGTTCAAGAGGGCCCGTTCGAATGGGGTCATGGGGCGGGCTTCGGCGGGGGACCGGGCGACGCTGACGCGGCCGGCGCGGCCACGTACAGACGATGCAGCGCCAGGATCCGGCGGACCGCCTGGGTCACCGCACGCGACGACAGCGTCGCGCCCGTGAGCGCACGGACCCCCTCGCGCCCCCCGAGATCCGCCAGCGTCCGGCCGGGAAACTGCCGCAGCCACCGCTCGCCCGGAAGGTAGTCCTCCGGCTCGTCGAACGACAGGATCTCGATGCGGGCCACGTCGCCGGCGGGGCCGACGAGGACCAGGATCGTCTCAGGGAGGGTGCGGACCAGATGGGTGTCGAAGTAGGCGTAACCGGCCACGCGAGCGTCGCGCGAGCCGACGTAGTAGGGGACGACCCGCATCTCCACCGGCGCTCCCGCGGCCTCCGCGGCCCGGCGGGCCTGCGCCTCGTTCAGGTAGAGAGTCCTGCGCTCGACGGTCGTGGGCCGGGGAAACACGACGTCGAGTGCCTGCTGGGTCGTGAGGTAGACCCGGGCGCCGGCGCGTCCCGCGACCGTCAGGGCGATCAACGCGACCAGAATCGCCCGGCGCGTCATCAGAACAGATACCCGAGCGCGACGTTGAGCTGGTCGATGCCGGTGCCGGCGCCGTTTCCGTAGTCCTGGTAATCCACCTTGATGGCGACGTTCGGGATCGGGCGGTAGTGGAGCCCGTACGTCCTGACGGTCCTGTCGTTGGCACGGTCGCGCGTGAAGGGCGTCACGACCTCCGCCTGCGTGTCCAGCGCCTCATAGCGCACGAACGGGCTGAGCTCGCCCTTGTCCGTGCGCTCCAGCGACAGGAGGTTCCAGGCGGCTTCGCCGTACCAGCCGACCGCGCGGCTGCCGATTGCCGTGCCACGAGCCGGGTCTCCGGCCAGCAGAGGATCGTTCGCCAGACTGATCGCCCCGGCGTGGCCCAGAGCTCCGCGGGCGTACAGTCCCCTGAGGTGCCAGCCGCGCACGTTCCACTCGGCGTGCGCGTCCCAGACCGACAGGCGGGCGCCAGCGAGCCCTGGACTGCCCTGCCCGGTGTTCCCCGTGAATCCCGCGGCGCCAAACAGCAGCCCCGGCGCAGGCGTGCAGTCGACCCGGGCGGCCAGCGCCCAATCGCTCGCCTTCGCCTCGGCGCCCTCCTGTCTCCCTTCCCGAGCCCATTCGCCCGCGGAGAAGCCCGAGGCGTCGAGGCTTGAGATCAGATAGGCGCGGTAGCTCACCGGGCCCGCGTCGCCGTAGACGCCCAAGCCGATCTCTCTCCAGGTGGACGGCAGGATGAAAGTCTCGACGTCGGGACGCCGAGCGCCGTAGAAGATCGGCGGCTCGTGCAGCTCGCTGAGGAACCCCACCGGCACGAGCAGGAGCCCGCCACGCAGCCCGAGGTGGCGGCCGGGGCGGTAGTCGATGTAGGCGAACTCGACCGCCGCCTCGCCCGGGGCGTCGGGAGCGACCACGGCGTGCTCGTACTCGACCTCGGAATTGAACAGCAAGTGGTCGGTCCACTTGTAGCCGAAGTAGAGGACCGCGCGCTCCAGGTCGGCCGTGTCGATCGCCCCCGACGGCCGGCCGTCGTCCGCGCGCGCGTCGAAATTCTGGTACAGCATCTCGCCGTACCCGCCGATCGACACACCGCCTTTTACCCCGTACACTTTCGATGCGGCGGGGCCGAAGCCGGCGGCCTTCCCCGCCGCCCGCGGCGCCGCGGCCTCGCCGATCCGCAGACGCTCGATCTCCTCCGCCAGCGCGTCAATTCTCCTGCGCAGCTCCTCGAGGCCGGCCGGCGCGCCGGGCGGCGGGGCCCCACCGGCGGACGCGGTCTTCATCGCCTCGATCTCGGCGCGCAGCTGCCGGACAAGCGCCTCGAGCTCGGCGATGCGCTCCTCGACGCTTTTGCCGGACGCCCCCACCTCGGTGGCCGGCGCTGCGACGGCCCGCCCGGGGAACCCTAGAGCGGCTGCGCCCAGAACGATGCCCCCGCACAGAGCCCACACCGCAGCCGCTGGCAGGCCTTCCGCTGGGCGATCACCGGCCAGCCTGGCGTTCGGCGTCATGTCGTCCCAGCCGCTTGCACGAGATCCCCCGGAACCGGCCCGGGCGCATCGGATCGGCGTCTCATTGCCCCGGTACCCCGCTCCAGCCGGCGAAGCGGTCGTCGAAGGCCCGGGTGGCCCTGTGGCGGAGGACGCCGTCCTGATCGCGCCACAGATACAGGGCCGGCAGTCTTCGACTCTCAGCCCAGGCCAGGCCGCGCTCCGGTCCCATGACGAACAGCGCCGTGCTCAGAGCGTCGGCCGACGTCCCCACCGGCGCCGCCACCGTGACGGTTCCCATGTAGGGCGCCGGGCGACGGGTCGCGGGATCCAGGATGTGCCCGATTGGCCCGTCCGGACCCTGTACGGATCGCTCCCCGTTTCCCGACGTCGCCAGGGAGACGTCCGCCACCCGAACGACCGTCACCGGCGTGTCGCGGTCGCCGGGATCGGCGATGCCGACCGGCCATCCCGGGGTTCCGCGGGGGCGGCCGATCGCCAGGACCTGGCCGCCGAAATCGAGCAGCGCGCTACGGACTCCTTGACGGGCGAGCACGCGTGCCGCGGCGTCGAGGGCGATCCCCTTGCCGATCCCCCCAAGGTCGACGCCGACGCCGTCGGCGTCGAAGCGGACCGACCGGGCCGACGAGCCGAGATGTACGTGACGCCAGCCGATCGGCATCGGCGCCGCCCGTTCCTGGGCGGAGGGCATCCCGCCGCTCTCCGGGACCTCCGCCCCCGGGCGAAGCCCGAGGACCCGCACGAGCGGCTCGACGGTCGGATCGAAGGCGCCCCCGGTCCTCTCGGCCCACTCGAGCGAGACGCTGATGGCCCCGTACAGGTCGGGAGAGCACAGGAACTCCGCGCGCGCCGCCCGCGCGTTGAGACGCGAGATCTCGCTCGCCGACTTCCAGTTGCTGAGGATCTCCTCGAGGCGGGCCACCTCGTCGAACGCGCCGTCGAACGCTCCCGCGGGGACCGGGCCGTCAATCTCGATCGACAGCCGCGTGCCCATCAGGAGACGCGCCCGGGCGGCCAGCGGTTCGCCTCCGGGCGGCGCGCCGGGGCGACCGCGCCCTGCAGCCGCCTGCGCACCCGCCAGCGCCGCCGGCACGAGGAGGGCCGTGCACGCCAGCGCCAGTGACGCGTGGCGGGGTGCGAACGGGCACCGGGCAGGCGATCCCGTCCTCCGGTTCGATAGTCGGCGACGTCTCAAGGCTCCCCTCCCGGCCCAATCCGGTCAGTTGGAATTGCGACTCAATCTCAATTAGACCGCGTACTCTAGCCCGGCGATCCGGCCGCTGTCAAGCCCGCGGCGGGGACGCGTGTGGTACCCTGCCCGCCTCCGCAGGCACGACACGGGAGAACACAGGTGAGCGCATGAGGGGCCGGCCATCGCACAAGCCCGCGCGGGCCTCGCGCGTCGAGATGACCGAGATCGTCCTTCCCGAGGACTCGAACCAGTACGGTCACGCCTGGGGAGGCCGGGTGATGGCGCTGATCGACAAGGCCGCCGCCATCGCCGCGACGCGTCACTGCAGGACCAACGTCGTGACCGCCTCGGTGGACTCGCTGACCTTCCGGGCGCCCGTGAAGCTCGGCCACATTCTGATGATGTACGCTTCCGTCAACGCGTCGTTCCGGACCTCCATGGAAGTCGGCGTGAAGGTGCTGTCCGAGGATCCGCTTTCGGGACTGCGGGCGCACTGCTGCAGCGCTTACGTCACCATGGTCGCGCTCGACGCCTTGGGCCGTCCGACGCCCGTTCCGGGCCTCCTCCCTGGGACTCCGGAGGAGCGGCGGCGCCAGCGCGAGGCGGCGCGGCGGCGACGCGGGCGGCTGTCGCTGCGGAGCCGCAAGAACGGGCTTGAGCCGGGCCGGCACTGACGTCGGATCCCTCCGGGGTGGCGCGCCGTTCCGGATGGACTCGTCCCGCCGCGATGTGCTAGCTTCGCGACGACAACGCCACAGGTTCGGTATCTCATCAGGAGGCCGGCTCTCATGAAGATCACGCTCGAGCAGGGGTTCTTCGGGCCGGCCATGGTTGGGTACGAAGAGCTGGAGTACGGCGGCATCGTCGATACCCTGAAAGAGCTCGACGCCCGCTTCAAGGTCCGCCAGGAAGCTCGCGTCAAGTCCTGAGCGGGACCGGCATCATCTCGTCATTCCCGTTTCGGGACGCCTCCAACGTTTGCGTCCGGCCCTTCCCTGCCCCATATTTCCCGGAAGCGGCAGGTGGAGGGAATGGTTTGTCCTTAAAGACGGCGCGTCTCGAGATCGCGAGCCCGGAGGGGCCCACGCAGGTCGTGCCGGTCGACCGGACACCCTTCACCATCGGCGCCGGATCAGGATCGGATCTGCGGCTCACCGCGGCCGGCGTCGCCCCGGGGCACGCGCGCATCGTCCTGTTCGCGGGTACCCACCACCTTCTCCCCGGTCCTTCCGCGGCGCCCCTCACGGCCGACGGGGCGCCGGTGCCCGACGGAGGCGTACCGCTCGCGCACGGCGCGCGCATCGAGCTGGGCCCCGGCTGCCTGTATTCCCTGCGATTCCTGATCGAGGGCGCCCGCGCGGCGGACCGCGAGGATCGCCTCCTCACGCTCATGGAGATTGCCCGGACGATCACCTCGTCTCTCGCCCTCGAGGACGTGCTCGATCGGGTCCTCGACGGCGCCGTGCGATTCTCGGGCGCGGAGCGAGGCTATCTGTTCCTCAGCGAAGGCGATCGGCTCGTCCGCTGGCAGCGGGGACCCGACGGCGACGGACAGGTCGAGGTGAGCCTTTCGGTCGCCGAAGAGGTCGCCTCGACCGGCAGGCCGGTCTACCGCGATGTCGCCTCCGGCGAACCGGGCCAGTCCACCACCGACAGCATCGTGCGGTTGAGGCTCCAGGCGATCCTCTGCCTGCCGCTCGCCGTCCGCCAGGACGTACTCGGCGTCGTGTATCTCGATAGCCGCAAGCGACTGCCACACCATCAGCCCGACCTGCCCCTCCTGGAAGCACTGGCGGGACTTGCGGCGGTGTCGATCCAGAACAGCCGGCTGGTCGAGGACCGCGTGCGCGCCGAGCGCACGCTGGCGATCGGACAGATGGCGCGAGCCATCGTGCACGATCTGCGGAGCCCGCTGTCGTCCATTCGCGGGCTGGCGGAGCTGCTGCACGAGCGCGCCACCGCGGAGGACCCGTCCCGGCCTCACCTCGCGACCATCATGACCGAGGTCGACCGACTCACGGGTCTGACAGGCGATCTGCTGCAGTTCTCAAGAGAGGCGCCGCCGCTTCAGCGATCCCCCGTGCGCCTGGCCGACCTCGTGCGTCAGACCCTGAAGCCCCTGGAGGCGCGCTTGCAGCGCGGAGGGATCAATCTGGCCCTGGGGCTGGACGAGGAAGCACGCGCCTCGGTCGACGCGCCGCGCATGCTGCGGGTCCTGCACAACCTCATCGCCAATTCGCTCGACGCCATGAGCGGCGGCGGGCTCCTGGACATCCGCTGTCGGCGCTCCAACGGATCGTGCTTCCTGAGCGTGCGTGACAGCGGCTGCGGGATGTCTGAGGATGTGCGCCGGCGCGTGTTCGAGCCGTTCCTGACGCACGGCAAGACGCACGGCACCGGACTCGGCATGGCCATCGTGCAGAAGATCGTCGAGGAGCATGGGGGCAGCATCCAGGTGGAGAGCGCCCCCGGGGAAGGGACGACCGTGCTGCTCGGATTTCCCGCTACCATCTAGTCAGGAGCCTGTCCGGTGGTTCGAATGAGCTCCTAGACCTCCGGCTCGTGCACGGCGAGAGCGAACTGTTCGTGGCGAAGCCCCGGGTCCGGTTGAACCTCGAGCCGCGGCCACGGCGGCGTCGCCAGCGCCGCGAGCAGGGGGGCGCCTTCCGCGGCGAGGAAAGCGTCCACTTCGGGGTGCACCCGCGCCACGACGCGGGCTCCCTCGCGCATCGGTGCGAGTCGGCGCACGTCCCGCAGGATCTCATGCAGGATCGTCTCCGGGGACTTGAGCCGTCCCGACCCGCAGCAGATCGGACACGGGCGGCACAGGACGCGCTCCAGGCTGCGTTTCGTCCTCTGTCGCGTGATCTCGACGAGACCGAACTCGCTGATCTGCAGCATGCGCGACCGGGAACGGTCCCTCCGCATCTCGGTCTGCAGGAGCCTCAGCACCTCGTCCTTGCTGGCCTGCTCCTCCATGTCGATGAAATCGATCACGATGATCCCGCCCAGGTCGCGCAGGCGGATCTGCCGCACGATCTCGGCCGCCGCTTCCAGGTTCGTCCTGAGAATCGTCTCCTCCAGCCGCCGCTTGCCGACGTATTTCCCGGTGTTGACGTCGATGGCCACCAGCGCCTCGGTCTGGTTGATGACGATGGATCCGCCCGACTTGAGCCAGACGCGGGGCCGCAGGGCACGATCCAGCTCAGGCTGCACGCCGAGTTCCTCGAAGATCGGCCCCCGGCCCCGGTACCTCTGGATCTTGGGGAGGAGGGCCGGCTGCATCCTGTCCACGAACTCGACCGCCTCCCGGTAGGTCGCCTCCCCCTCGACCAGCACCTGCCGCACGTCGTCGCCCAGGACGTCGCGCAGGACCTTGGCCACCGCTCCGACCTCCTGGTGGAGCAGGGCGGGCGCCGGCAGCGTCGCCGCCCGGTCCCGGATGTCGTCCCAGACGCCGGCGAGATACCGCGCGTCGGCGGTCAGCGCCCCGGATGAGGCGCCTTCGCCCACGGTGCGCACGATGAATCCGCCCGAAAGCGGCAGCTCCCGGGCAAGGTCCCGCACCAGACCTTTCAGGCGATCGCGTTCCGCGGGATCGTCGATCCTGCGGGAGACCCCTATGTGGGGAATCGCCGGCAGATAGACCAGGAAGCGGCCGGGCAGCGAAATATGCGTCGTCAGACGCGGGCCCTTCTGGCCGACCGCATCCTTGCTGACCTGGACGACGACCTCCTGGCTTTCCTGCAGCAGGTGCTCGATCCGGGCAGGCGGAGCGGGGGGGAGCTCCGCCGACGGCTACGTGGGATCCTCGTCCGTCACCTCGGTCTCCTCGAACCGCTCGGCGTCGACGCCCCGGCCGGCGTCCTCGACGTACAGGAACGCGTCGCGACCCGTGCCGATGTCCACGACCGCCGCCTGCATCCCCGGCAGCACGTTCGTGACTCTGCCTTTGTAGACGTTGCCCGTCTGGCCGCGGCTCGAGAGCCGCTCGATGAACTGCTCGGCGACGGCGTCGTCCTCGAGTATGGCGACGCGGGTCTCGAGCGCGGCGCTTTCGATGAGGATCTTCCGGGCCACAGCGTTAGTTGACCAACCGTCTCATCCAGACGTTCAGCACCAGACCCATGCCCAGAAGCGTGCTGGCGAGTGAGGAACCCCCGTAGCTCATCAGGGGCAGCGGCACGCCGGTGGTGGGAAGAAGCCCGACGACCACGCCGATGTTCAGCAGCGCCTGGCCGGCGAACACGCAGACGACACCGATGGCGAGGAAGACACCCAGCCGGTCCCGGGCCGCGCGCGCCGTGGCGATGCAGCGGTAAATGATGACGAAGTACAGGCCGAGGGCGAGCATCGCGCCGATGAACCCGCGCTCTTCGGCGAGGACCGCGAAGACGAAGTCGGTGTGCTGCTCGGGCAGGAACTGCAGCTGCCCCTGGGTCCCGGCCAGGAAGCCCTTGCCAAGGAGACCTCCCGACCCGACCGCGATGAGGGACTGGATGAGCTGGTAGCCGGAGCCTTTGGGGTCGCGGGTCGGCTCGAGGAAAGTCTTGACGCGTTCCTTCTGATAAGGCTTCAGGTGGCCCCAGGCCATCGGCAGGGCCAGGGTCGCGATCAATCCGAGGATGAGGAGCGTGCGCACGCGAATCCCCCCGATGAAGACGACCCCGGCGAACAGCGGCGCAAAGGTGACCGCGGTGCCGAGATCCGGCTGCCTCATGATTAACAGGACCGGCAGGCCGATGATCAGACAGATCGCCGCGAAATGCACCACGCCCAGGCCACGCACGCGCTCGCGTCCCATGTAGGCGGCCAGCATCAGGATCGTCGCCGCCTTGGCGATCTCGGAAGGCTGAAACTGCACGCCGCCGGCCCCCAGCCACGACTTGCTGGCGTTGACCACCCGGCCGAATACCAGCGTCAGCGCAAGGAACAGCAGCCCGATGCCGTAAAAAGCATAGGTCATCTGGCGATGGAAGGCGCCCGCGCTGGGCGTGCCTGTCGTGGCGGAGTAAATCACCGCCAGACCCACGGAGCAGGTCGCCAGGATCGCCAGGAACAGGATCCAGTCGAAGTTATTGAGGGACCGCCACGCTGGCAAGCTGCTGCACTCCCTGACGCGAATCAAGTTTCTGGAAGAAACGCTCGAGGACGGCACGCGCGATCGGCGCCGCCGTCGTCCCCCCGTGTCCGCCGTTCTGCACGAACACCGCCCAGGCGATCCGGGGATTGTCCTTGGGCGCGAACCCCACGAACCAGGCGTGATCGCGCTTGTCCTTGGGGAGCTTGTCCGCGTCGATGTCGCGCGAGGCGCGAAACACTTGGGCGGTCCCGGTCTTGGCGCAGATGTCGCGGCCGGCGATCTTGGCCCGTCCGCCCGTGCCGTCTTCGTTGACCACGCCCCACATGGCGTCCCGGATCACCTCCAGTGTCCGCGGCCGCAGCTCCACGCGCCGGATCACATGGTCCTGGCGCTCATCCTCCTCGATCCCCTCGCGTACTTCGCGCGACAGCAGCAGGTGGGGCCGGTACAGGGTGCCGCCGTTGCCGATGGCCGCGGCGAACATCGCCATCTGGATCGGCGTCACCTCGAGCGCCCCCTGTCCGATCGACACGGAGATCGTCTCGCCGGGGTGCCAGATCGGATCGCGCAGCACGGTCCGCCTCTTCCAATCGGGATCGGGAACCGTCCCCGATTCTTCGTGCGGCAGGTCGACGCCCGTCGGCTCACCGAAACCGAAGCGATGAGCCCACTTCGAGATGCGATCGATGCCCATGTCGTTGCCGAGGTGATAGAAATAGATGTTGCAGGACTGAATGATCGCCTCCCGCATCGTCAGGTAGCCGTGCCCTCCCTTGCGCACCGCCCAGCACTGATAGACCTTCTCGCCGAAGCGCCAGGTGCCGGTGCAGTGGTCCCCCCGGGCGGGCGTCGCGATCCCGTCCTCCAGGGCGGCGATCGACATGACGATCTTGAACACCGAGCCCGGCGCGAACTTTGACATGGAAACGCGGTTCTGGAGCGGGCGGCGCGGATCATTGACCAGGCCCCCCCAGATGTCCTGCGAGAAGCGGTGCGCGAACACGTTGGGGTCGTATGCAGGGCGGGAGATGATCGCCAGGATGGCCCCTGAGGCGGGGTCGAGAAACACCGCCGAGCCGGCCTCGTCGGCGTAGGCCGCCTCGAGGGCCCGCTGCAAGTCGAGATCGAGAGACAGGCGGAGCGCCCTGCCGGGGTCCGGCTTGCGCCCCGCCTCGATCTCCTGGATCTCGCGACCCAAGCTGTTGACCACCACCTGCTTCCACCCCTTGTCGCCCTTCAAGTCCTCGTCGTACTGCCTCTCGACGCCGTCCTTGCCGACGATCTCGCCCAGCTCGTACTCACCCGAGGGATCGGTCTTGATCTGGTCCTCGCTCACCTCACCGACGTATCCCAGGGCATGCGCCGCGAGGGGGCCGTAAAGGTAGTTGCGCCGAGACTCCACCTCGACCGACAATCCTCTCAGCTCCAGCCTCCGCGACTCGATGTAGGCGGCTTCGGCGAGATCGACGTCCTCCTTCAGGACGACCGGTTCGAAGACAGGGCGGCCGCGGTACCGGGCGATGCGATCGCGCAAGGTGGATTCGGGCATCTCGAGGATGCCGGCGAGCCGCGGGAAGAAAGTCTTCATGTCGGTGACCTTCTCCCGGTCCAGCCGGACGTTGAAGGCGACGCGGTTGTTCGCCAGCACCCGGTGCTCGGCGTCGGTGATGACGCCTCGCAGCGGCTTGATCGTGACGCGGCGCAGCCGGTTGTTGTCGGACAGCCTCCGGTAATAGTCGACCTTGACGATCTGCAGGTACCAGAAGGCGAACAGATAGAGGACCAGGACGGCGCCGAACAGCACTTGGATCACGTGGATCCGCGTGTTCAGGCGGCGCGCCTCGTAGTAGTCTTGGAGCCCTTTGTAGTCCTGCTCGAACCCCATAGCGCTCAGGGCAGCCGCGCGGCCACCCAGAAGAACAGGAGCCCGAGGACGCCGTTGCCCAGCCCGTGCTGCAGGATGGTCAACGTCCCCGGAAAATCCAGGCTGCGCCCCATGGCGACCGACAAGCCCAGCTCGGCGAGCCGGTCCAGGATCGTCGCGGTGAACAGGATGCCGAATCGCGGAATCGTCTGGTTGAGCATGAACAGCGATCCGATGGATCCCACCAGGTAGCTGATCAGGGTCTTCGTAAAGCCGTTCATCCCCAGGATCGAATGCAGCAGCGAGTCTTCCACCAGACCCGCCGCGGTCCCCATCATCATCGCCGCCGGCGGCGGACAGGTCAGACCGTAATAGACGACGACGATGGTGAACAGATCACAGTACCCCGCCAGGGCCGGCCCATAGTGAGACAGGAGCGATTGCGCCAGGGCGGCGGCCCCGAGCGTCACGACACCGCGCACGATTTTCATCGCGCGCTCTTCTCGGGAGGTCCTTCGGTCTTCAGCACCACCAGAACTTCCTCCAGCCGGCGGAAATCGACCTCCGGCCGGATCGCGACCAGCTTGGTCAGCCCCTCGCCCTCGCCGATCGACTCCACGACGCCGATGGTATAACCCTTCGGATAGATTTGATCGAGCCCGGAGGTGACAATGACGTCGCCGACCTCTACGTTGGAGAGGTCGCTCACATACTCCATCCGGCAGGTGCGTTCCCCCTCGCCGACGATCATGCCCTGGACCCGCGTTCGCTGGATGAGCCCCGCGGCGCCGGAGTTCGGATCGAGGATGGTCTGCACCTTGCTGGTTCCCGGGGCCGCCTCGATGATGCGTCCTACGATGCCGCGCGGCGTGAGCACCGGCTGGTTGAGACGCACGCCGTCGTGGCTGCCCCGATCCACGGTCACGATTCGCGCGCTGCCGTCGACCCCGCGCGCGATCACCCGCGCCGTCAGGGTCGTCCAGGGAACACTGTCTCGCAGGTCGAGGAGATCGCGCAGGCGCTGCAGCTCCTGGCGCTCTTCCTCGGCCTCCTGCGCCTTCAGCGCCAGGGCGTCGATTTTCTCGCCCAGGCGGCGGTTTTCGCGCTGGACGCCGCGCAGATCGACGTACTCGGTCCAGGTCCCGGACACGCCGTGTCCCACCCAGCTGGCGGCCTTGAGGAACGGGGACGCCAGGCTCAGGATCGCCTCCTCGAGGATCGACCGCTGGCCGGCGCTCTTGATGCGCGACGACATGAGACCGAGATTGAAAGTCAGGAGGACCAGGAGGAGAAGGTACGGCTTGCGCTCGGCGAGCAGATGGGCCATCGACTCAGCTTCCCTGCAGGGCGCCCGCGCAGGCGGGCGGGCCGGGAGACAGGCTACCGGGGGCCGGGTCAGTCGATCGCGATCTTGCGCAGGAGGTTGAAGTCATCCAGCATCTTCCCCGTTCCCAGGACGACGGAGGCCTGCGGGTCGTCCGCCATCGAGACGGGAAGGCCGGTCTCCTCGCGGAGCCGCTTGTCCAGGTTCTTCAGCTGCGAGCCGCCGCCGGTCAGGACAATCCCCTTGTCGACGATGTCGGCGGAGAGCTCGGGCGGGGTCTGCTCCAGGGCCACGCGCACGGCCTCGATGATGTTGGAGACCGTCTCCGACAGCGCCTCGCGGATCTCTTCGTCGGAGATCACCAGCGTCTTCGGGATGCCCTCCACCAGATCCCGCCCCTTGATCTCCATGGTCAGCTCCTCGTCCAGCGGGAAGGCGGAGCCGATGTTGATCTTGATCTCCTCGGCGGTGCGTTCTCCGACCAGCAGGTTGTACTTCCGCTTGATGTACTGGATGATGTCCTCGTCCATGCGGTTGCCCGCGATGCGCACGGAGCGGGAGTACACGATCCCGGCCATCGAGATCACCGCCACGTCGGTCGTGCCGCCTCCGATATCCACGATCATGTTGCCCGTCGGCTCGGTGACCGGCAGCCCGGCGCCGATTGCCGCGGCCATCGCCTCCTCCACCAGGTAGACCTCCGAGGCCTTGGCGCGGTACGCGCTGTCCTTCACGGCCCGTTTCTCGACCTGGGTGATGTCGGAGGGCACACAGATCACGATACGGGGACGGACACCCAGGGAGCGGTTGTGGGCCTTCTTGATGAAGTAGTCGAGCATCTTCTCCGTGTGCTCGAAATCGGCGATGACGCCGTCCTTCATCGGCCGGATGGCGATGATGTTGGCCGGCGTCCGGCCCAGCATTTCCTTGGCCTCCTTGCCGACAGCTTCGACCTTGCCTGTCCTCTGGTTGACGGCGATGATGGACGGCTCGCAAAGGACGATCCCCTTCCCCTTGGCGTAAACGAGGGTGGTGGCCGTTCCCAGGTCGATGGCCAGATCGTTCGAGAACAGACTCAGCACCGACCGTGGACTCCAAGCCATCGTCGCCCCCACTTCCGCCTCCTGTCTCTGTCAGTCCCGCCTAAGGACCGGGGATAGCTACAGCCGACCGCGCGACAAACGCTTGCGGGCGGGGCTAATATTAGGGCCCCGACTTCGCAAAGTCAAATGATTGACTTTCTGACACAAGTCCTTTTCATGCTGTAGTTTAGACATCATCTCATGGTTTCGACTATGGCTGGCCGGGGGCTTTCCGGCTCGGCCAGGGCGACCCCGTTCTTGCCCCGCCCCTTCACCAGGTACATCGCCTGGTCGGCCCGCGCCAGTAGATCGTCCTTGGTCTGGCCGTGATCGGGGAAGGAAGCGATGCCGAGACTGGCGCTGATCCTCACTTGAAGACCGTACGTCGAGAGAAAGGTGGTTTCGGCGATGCGCTGCCGGATGCGCTCGGCGATGATCGCGGCGCCCTCGGGCCCGGTCTGCGGCAGGATGACGGTGAACTCGTCCCCGCCGAAACGGGACACCACGTCGATCTCTCGGACGGTCGACGCGACCACCTGCCCGACCTCCACGAGGGTCCTGCTGCCCCACAGGTGGCCGTGCTGGTCGTTCACGTTCTTGAAGCCGTCGAGATCTAGAAAGATGAGCAAGACGGGTGTGCGATAGCGCTTGCTGCGCTCCACTTCGCGCCGCAGCGTCGAGTTGAGATAGCGGGAATTGTAGAGCTTGTTCAAGTCGTCGGTAACCGACAGCTCCTCCGACTTGCGCAGGAGCATGGCGTTGTCGATGGCGACCGCGGCGGGCTCGAGGAGCAGCAGCAGGAGGCGGGCGTCCTGGTTGGTGAAATGGCCCGCCTTGAGCCGGTCGATCGCCACGATCACGCCGATCAACCGGCCGCGGCTCAGGAGCGGCACCGCCAGCGCCGAGCGCGCCGGCATCGGTTTCGGAAGATCGGCGGTCCCGAGCGCCGAGGCCTCCGCCTCGTCCACGAGAACCGGTTGCCGTCTCTGGGCGGCCCGTCCGGCGATCCCCTCTCCCATTCCGAAGCGCTTGCCCCGGACGGCGCCCGTCCCCTCGCCGCACGTCCGTTCCACGGTGAGCAGTCCCTGTTCCGGATCGGCCAGGAGAAACAGCCAGGCGCGCAGGTTGAGAAACCCGCGCACCCGCTCCATCGCCACATCGATGATGCGATGAGGATCGAGCTCGTTCCCCGTCAGACGCACGATAGCGGCATGCGCCTGCATCCGCGCACCCGCGTCCCGCGCGTCGAGCAGGGCGCGGCGCGCGCGAAGCCGCAAGTCGGCGATCAGCCGCTCCCGCTCCAGGAGCGCTCCGACAAGACGCACGTCCACGGGAGGCGTCAGGGGCACCACGGTGGCATCGATCTCGCGCGGCGGGCGGGCACGGGGTCCGCAGGCGCGCCCGGTGCGGCGCTCGAGCCGGAACGGCACGAGCGGCAGACCGTGGGCGAGACGCCGCAGCTCCTTCAATCGTGCCGGAACGCGGCCCGAATCCTCGATCTGGTACAGCACCGCGTCGAACCGTCCCGAGACAAGCGCCTTCTCGGGCAGACGAGCCCATGGCGCCACCGCGTAACGATCGGCGTCACGCCCTCGCCAGACGGAGCGCCCGCCCTGCCGACCGTCCAGAAGGAGCACAAGGATTTTGGAGCCGCGGCGCATCGACGATATCTCTAATAAGATTCCACATAGACGCTGCGTCGCATCCGGGTGGTGTTCCCGGCGGTGTCCTGGGCGACGATCTCCAGATCGTTCATCCCGTCTTTCTTCATCCGGACCACGGCCGTGAAAGCTCCGTCGTCGTAAACGTCCACCCTCTGGCCGTCGATCGAGAGCACCGCCCCGGGCTCGGTGCGGCCGTTGATGATGACCAAGTGACCGGAGGGCAGGAAGTCGGCCACCTCCAGAGGCGGCGGCGTCGTGTCGTCCGTGGGGCGCTCGCGCGAACTGGCGATCTTGAACTTGCGGATCTCCGAAAACAGACTCTCGACGTTCCCCGCGTCGATGACCGACACTCTCCAGTAGTAGTTCCCCTCCTGCAGACCCGGGATCTGCACGCTCGCGGAGCGGATGTCCGACTTGTCGAGGAGGAGCTCGCCGAACAGAGCCGTCCGCGCGATCTGCAGACGGTAGCGCTCTCCGCCGACGACCTTGGCCCAGCGCAGGGTCGTCGTCTCGGATGCGGGATCGTCATGGAGGAACACGCGCTGATCGGTCGGGTCGAGAAGTCCCGGAGCGGCCAGGAGCTTGACGCGATTGACCACCTGCTCGGCGGAGACCTCCATCCGCTCAAGCGGTTTGAGAGTGAGGGTCTTCCCGCCGGTCTGCACCTCCGCGGTTCCGCTCTGCACCTCCGTGGAGGTCCTGCGCGTCCCCGCGTCGTACGCCACCTGGAACTGCGACTTGTCGACGGCGCGCGCCGTCGTCGACTCGGTGGCCACCTCGTGGAAGGAGCCGACGACATTGGCGCCGGGCATCGTCGCGCTCACGCCGCCCCAGTTCAGCTTTTCGCGCACCTTGCGGACCTTGGTGGTGGGATCCTCGAACAGCTCGCGGATCTCCAGGAGCGACCCCGGGTTAATCGTCGTGATCGTCCCGTCGAAATAGATGATCTGGGCCGACCCGTTGCCGGCCGTCTTGATCTGATCCCCAACGCGCAGGGCCGTGTTGCCGCTGACGTCGTCCCAGACGAACTGGCGCGCGCGCTTGATCTTCACGTCTCCCTCGTACTTGTAGATTTTCGCGGTGAACGTCTCGCCGGCCGATCCTTCGAGGATCTTTTGCGAAAAGGATTGCGATTGCTGTGCCGCCGCGCGCGCCTCCACGAAATCCTTGCGCTCGTAGGACAGCCGGGCCGAATCCAGGATCTTGCCGGCGCTCTCGATGACGCGGGCGTATGAGGGGTCGGCGGTGGCCTGCGCTTCGCGGTACATGCGCTCCGCCCGGTTGATCTCCTGGAGCGCCATCTCCTCGGGTGTGGCGCGGCGCGCGGCGCGCAGATAGTAGAAGACGCCGCCCAGTGCGAGGAGGAGGACGACGTAGACGACGCCCCGCATGATGCTGCGGTAGGAGATCGTGGCCCAGTCCAGGAGGATCGAGGGGTTCTGCCGTCCGTGCCCCATTCCTGTTCCTTCTCTCCTCCGGGGTCACCGGGTGAGGGCGGTCAGGCAGCCGCGTCTGCCTCTTGCAACCCACTGCGCGCGTTCGAGTTAGGGGCTCGAGCGCCGGAGCCCGGGGAGCGGGACTCCCGGAGGCCGAGTTAAATATAGGATTGGCGGGGCGTTGCGCAAGAAAACTGACTTGCAGGGGGCCGCCCTCCCCGGTAGACTTGTGAGCTTCCAAGGCGAAGGCAGCCCGATCGAAGCGAGGAACCGCACCGATGCTGAAGCAGATGCGCGACTGGTTCCGCTATCTCAAGTGGTTGCTTCTCTTGATCGTCCTCGTGTTCATATTGCTGTACGTCGCTCCCCTGCGCGACAGCGGGGTGTCGGCCCGCAGGCAGCAGGACGAGAAGTGGGCGGCAAAGGTCAACGGCGCGACCATCTCGATCGGGGCGTTCCAATCCTATGCGCGCCGTCTCGACAGCATGTACACGCAGCTGCTTGGCGATCAGTACGCCCAGCAGCGGTCCATGATCCGGATCGGCCGGCAGGCGATCGAGTCCTTGGTCGAGCAGGAGCTGGTCTATCAGGAGGCGCAGCGCCAGGGCATCTCGGTCACTCCCCAGGAGCTGGCCGACGCCCTTCGACGCGACCCCAGCTTCCAGGAGAACGGTCAGTTCATCGGAGTAGAGCGATACAGGGCTCTGTTCGGCGCCGGCCACCAGAGCATCGGAGAGTTCGAAGAGCAGAGACGTCGCGATCTGGTGGTCGACAAGTTCCGGATGATGGTGGGAGACGGGGTGACGGTGAGCGATTCCGAGGTGGAGCAGGAGTTCCTGAAGAAGAACGAAAAGACCAGCGTCGACTACCTCGTCGTCGATCCCGCCAAAGCCCGGGCGAAATCTCCGTCCGGCGAGGCCGAGTTGCAGCGCTGGTACGACGGCCACAAAGATCGCTATATGCGGGGCGAGGGGCGGAAGGGGATCTACGTGCTGTTCAGGGCCGCCGATCTCGCCGCCGCCCAGAATGTGACGGACGAGGAGGTGGCCGCCGCCTACGAGCGCCAGAAGGCCACGCGTTACAGCAACGGAGAGCAGCGACGCGCCTCGCACGTCCTGTTCAAGACCGATAACGCCGCGCCTCCCGATGTCGTGGCCAAGGTCGAGAAGAAGGCGCGCGACATCCTGAAGCGCGCGCGCGCCGGAGAGGATTTCGCCGCCCTCGCTCGCAAGTATTCCGAGGATTCCTCGGCCGCGAGCGGAGGCGATCTGGGTCTGTTCGGTCGCGGACAGATGGTGAAGGAGTTCGAGGACGCGGCTTTCTCGCTGCCCGTCGGCGTCATCAGCGATCCGGTGCGGACGGTCTACGGGTTCCACATCATCAAGGTCACGGACAGCCGGCCCGCGCGCATCGTTCCTCTAGAGGAGGCGCGCGACACCCTGCGTCAGGAGCTCAGGCTGGAGATCGCCCGCCCGGAGATCCTCAAGCGCAGTACGGCGTTCGCGCGCGCCGCCGCGGGCGGGAAGCTGGAAGCGGTAGCGAATTCGCAGGGACTCTCGGTGCAGCAGACCGGCGACGTGCGCCCGGGCGACGCGCTCCCCGGGGTGATCGCCTCTCAGCCGGTCGTCGAGCGCATGCTGGGCCTGACGCCCGGCGGGGTCAGCGACGCGATCCCGATCCCCTCCGGCCAGGTCGTGGTGCAGGTGACGGGCACGGTTCCGCCGGCGCCGCGTCCCTTTCAGGAGGCGCGCGCCCAGGTCCAGAAGGATCTGGAGGAAGACAGCGCCCGCCAGGCGGTCAGCGGCGCCCTGCGGTCGGCCCGCGGGTCGGGAGGCCTGAGGACCCTGGCCCGCGCTCTCAAGGTAGACCTCAAGAGCCAGTCAGACGTGGCGCGCGGTGCCGCCCTGCCCGGTCTTCCGCCAGACCCCGCCATCGAAAAGCAGATCGCCACGCTGTCGCCCGGGTCGATCGGCGATCCCATCACGACGTCGGCGGGTGTCGTGGTGCTGAGCGTGAAGGAGAGGCGTGACCACCGGGAGGAGCTGTCCTCGCAGAGGGATTCCGTCAGCGACGGTCTTCTCCGGCAGCGCCAGGATCGGCTGTATCGCGCTCTGGTGAAGCGGCTGCGGGAGCACAGCCAGGTCCAGCTCAATCAGCCTCTCGTCGACTCGCTGGACCGGGTCTGATCCTTCCCGCTCTCGAGACCGGCCGCGCGAGACACGGGCGCTCTACTGAACCGTCACCGTCAAGGTGGCGCTCCCGCCCGCAGTCGACACCACGGTGACGCTGCCTGGGTTCGTGGCCGGGGAGACAATCAATCGGTAGACCGCCGCGGAGGGGACGTAGGTCATCGTCCCGTAGCTCGCTACCGAAAGCGTCACGGACCCCACCGGATAGTTGGTGGTCGCCTCGACGGTCAGGGTGCTGCTCGAGACCCTGTAGGTCGCCAGCGTGATGGTCACGACTTCGACGACATCGTCGATGATGTTGTTGCAGTCGTCATCGACGCCGTTGAAGATCTCGACCGCACCGGGGTGGATCGAGGCGACCGAATCGTTGCAGTCACCCCCGCACGTCGTGTAGCCGTCGCCGTCCTGGTCGAACCCTTCGTCCACCAGGCCGTCGCAGTCGTCATCCACGTGATTGCACACCTCGATCGTCGGCGAGCCGGCCACCGCGCTGCACGCCGTCGTGGAGGGCGAGGTGCAGACGATCTGCCCGGATCTCTGGCAACTGCCCACCCCGGCGCTGCAGAAGACACCCGTCCCGAAGCCCTCGTCGATCGCGCCGTTGCAGTTGTCGTCCTTGCTGTTGCAGATCTCCGTCGAGCCCGGGTGGATGCTGGGGTCGGTATCGTCGCAATCCACATCCGCCAGGAACCCGTCCCGATCGTTGTCCTGGCAGGCGTCACCCAGACCGTTTCCGTCCCCGTCACGCTGGTCCGGATTGGGTGTGGCGGGGCAGTTGTCGCAGACGTCGCCACGGCCATCCCGGTCCTGGTCGGCCTGGTTGGCGTTGCCGGCGAGCGGGCAGTTGTCGCTGATGTCCAGGATCAAGTCCCCGTCGGTGTCCCGGTTCTGCGACTGGCAGGGCGCCACGGCAGATGTTCGTCCCGGCCTGCAGGTAGTAGTACAGATATCCGACGGGGGGAGACTGCGCCTCGGTGAGCTGCAGCGCCGCGGACTCGGGCAGCAGGCAAGCGCTCTGGAAGGCCCAGCCGGCGATGCTGACCTGACCGCGATAGACATTGTAGACGTTGGCCTGTGGTACCTGCTGCCAGATCAGGCGGCTGGAGGACGGACTGCCGGTCACGACCAGGTTGAGGGCCTCGTCGGGGCGGTGGGCCACGGCGTAAACCAGCGGTGCGCAGTCGGTGGCGTCCGGGACGCCGTCGTTGTCGTCGTCGGGGTCGACGCAGTCCTTGAGACCGTCGCCGTCGGTGTCGGGGAACCCCTCGTCGACTGCCTGGTTGCAGTTGTCGTCGAGTCCGTTGCAGATCTCCGGCTGCGCCGGATTGATGAGAGGATCGCTATCGTTGCAGTCCCCGCCGCAGGTCGTGTATCCGTCGCCGTCGGCGTCGAAGCCCTCGTCGATTGTCATGCTGCAGTTGTCGTCGACGCCGTTGCAGATCTCCGTCGCGCCAGGATGGATTTGGGGATTGGCATCGTTGCAATCCCCCCCGCACGACGTCCAGCCGTCGCCGTCGGCATCGAAGCCCTCGTCCACGGTGCCGTTGCAGTTGTCGTCGATGTTGTTGCAGATCTCGGCGACGCCCGGATGGATCGAGGCGTTCCCGTCGTTGCAGTCCCCGTTGCAGGTGGTGTATCCGTCGCCGTCCCGGTCGAACCCCTCGTCGATCACGCCGTTGCAGTTGTCGTCCACGCCGTCACATCGCTCCGTCGCGCCGGGGTGGATCGTCGCGTCATTGTCGTTGCAGTCGGTGTCGGTCGAGTACCCGTCCCCGTCGGCGTCGATCCCGCCGGCGCTGGCGGCGATCCTCAGATCGTACGAGCCGTAGATTCCGAAATCAGCCGCGTGGACCGACTTGACGTACAGCCGTCCCGCGGCCGTGGGGGTGTACTGGAGCAACGACGACTGGTCGTTGGCGGTGCGGTTATCGTTGCTCGCCAGGATGGTGCTGCCGTTGGACGCCAGGAGCGTGAGCGACGTGTTGGCGTCGCTATAGAGATTGAGAGTCTCGACGGTGTAGGTGACATTGGCCTGCGCGTCGAAGGCGAACATGTCGGTGTCCGGCTCGCCGAGCAGATCGAAGTTGCGGTCCGCGAAATAGGTGTTGTGATTGAGCACATTGCCGGGGGTGAGGAGTCTCGCCTCGGCGATCGAATCATTCGGCTCGAAGACGTCCGGGAAGTACTCAACGCCGAGCTGTCGGAAGATCGCCTTGATTTCGGTGTAATGGTCGTTGTTGATCGTCGGCTGGAACCAGCCGTCCCAGAAATCCTCCAGGCTGACGTTGGTGGCCGTGGGAAGGTATTGCGTCATCACCTTCCAGTAACCGGCGTCCTGGCCCTGCAGCAGGTCCCACGTTTCGTCCGAGCCCGGGCTCTCGTCGGAGTCGAAGCGCCGTCGTCGAGATCCCACAGGGCGGAGTAAACCGTCGTCTCGCTGCTGGAGTCGATACAGACGAACGGCAGCTGGGTCTCGGCGTCGAAGTAGAACTGGAGATTGCCAGGGCCTGGCAGACCGGTGGTGCGCACGTACAGGCTGGCGTGCGGTTTGTTCGCGAACCGGCGCGCCGACAGGCCGAAGAAGGTGGCGTGCCCCTCGTCGAACGCCAGCATCAGGTTCTGGTTGCAGTCGCTCAGGTGGTGCGTGCCGCCGTTGCTGTCGCTCCTGGAGAAGTTGTTGACGACGTAGTGCCCCATCTCGTGCAACACCACCGTGTCGTCGTACCCGGCGTTGTTGCCCATGGTGATCGTGTTGCCGCTGGTGCTGGACAGGTTCGGGTTGGCCGCGTTGAACACGACGATGAGGAGCGGATACGTTCCCGGGCCCCTCAGCGAGACCAGGTAGTCGCTTCCGAGGAGAGCCGAGTCGTACAGGTTGAATGCCTCGCCTCCCGATCCCTGCACGGCCGCCAGGGTCCCGATGAACAGGTCCTGGGTCGGAGAGTGGGCCGTGAAGGTCTGAGTGCGTATCGACCAGATGTCGCCCGACTGGTTTCCGGACCTCACATCGATCGGCACCGCGCTGCTGGTCTGGCGGCGCGCATTGCAGCGCACATAAATGTCGCGGGTGATCGTGTCCTGGACCCCGAAAACGAAGTTGCCCGCCGCGTCGGTGACCCCCGAGCCCTTGATCTTGGTGCCGGACAGCACCTCGACGCTGGCGAAGCGGATCGGCTGCTGGGTCTCGACGCCGGTAAATCCGTTCGCGTCGAACTCGCGGTCGATGTACACGAACCGGCCGCTGACGTTGTAGTCGGCCAGGACGGGGGCTGACGACGCCGTCATGAGGAGGAGACCCAGGAGCGCGCGTCTCATGGCTGCGGCTCGTCCACCGGGACGCCCATGACCTCGTACGCGCCGGCGTTGTGCCGCCCTTCGGACCTCGCAGGTCCGCGACGCCAGAGGGTCCCCTGCTCCGTGCGGAATTCCCTGCCATCGGGCAGCTGGAAGGAGGCGCCCAGCCTGATCGGCATGTCGCCCGCAGCGAGAGGCGTGAGCGGTACGCTGTACGCCCGCCGATCGTGCGCTCGCAGGATGCCCGGAGAGGGGATCGCCTCGAGCGGCCCGCTCTCGGCTCGAAGACCCGCCGGGAGGGACAGCGACAGGGTCACGTCCCGAAGATCAGTGGCCGCGTCGACCGACACTTCGAGACGCGCCGGCTCGCCGCGGGCCGCATCGGCCGGAGTGACCCTCAACTCAAGGATCAGCGGCAGCGACGGTTCGATCGTCCGCTGCGTGCCCGGGGCCGGCCGGGAATGCGCCGGCTGAAACATCAGGACTGCCGAGAGGCAGAGGACGGACCACGCCACGACCTGGAATCGCGGTGTCCTGCGCATCGAACAGCCCCCCTCCGCGCGGGCCTGCCGTGCTGACTCTTGAGAAACGACCGGAGTGCGACGCCTCACCCTAAGTACGGTGGCTCCACCCTAAAGTCAAGTAGAAATGGTCCTTGTGACCCTCGGAACAGCCTGCATTAGGTCTTGACTCCAGAGCCGATCGCCGTACACTGTGCGCATTCCATGAATGCCGAGAAGCCGATGAAAATCCTCAACTTCCCCGCCTCCCGGACGCATCGGCCGCGGGTCGCGGAACACCTCGCCTGGATGGAAACGCTGCTCTCCGAATGCCTCGAGCGGCAGTCCGCCCTCAGGGAAGACGGACGGCGTCTGCAGGCGTCGCTTGCGAGGCTGACGGTCCTGACGCGCGACATGGTGAGTCGGACGGCACGCCTCCGGCGCACGCTCGGGCGCCTGCGCGACTGCCGGGAGCGGGCCAATCCTCCCACGGCCCGGGTCTGACCGCGGGGCACCATGGCCACCAGGATCTATCTGGATCACGCCTCGACCACACCGGTCGCCGCGGAGGTTCTCGAGGCGATGCTGCCCTACCTCGGCGCGCGCTTCGGGAACGCCTCCAGCCTGCACGCCAGAGGGCAGGCGGCGCGTGATGCCGTGGACCAGGCGCGGGCCGCCGTGGCGGGACTGGTGCGGGCCTTGCCCGGGGAGCTCCTGTTCACCGCCTCGGCGACCGAGTCCAACAACCTGGCGCTGAAGGGCGTGGCGCTGGCCCCCGGAAGAGGCCGCGGGCACCTGGTAGCGGCGGCGACCGAGCATATCTCGATCCTCCACCCCCTGCGCAGTCTCGAGCGCCTCGGCTTTTCCGTGACGCTCGCGCCCGTCGACCGGCACGGCCACCTCGATCCGGGCGATCTGGAGGCCGCTCTGCGGGACGACACCCTCTTGGTCAGCGTATCGCACGCCAGCGGCGAGATCGGCACGCTGCAGGCGATCGAGGATCTCGCCCGCGTCGCTCACGCGCGGGGCGTCCTCTTCCACACCGACGCCACTCTCACCGCCGGGGCGCTTCCCTGGCCCACGGGCCCGGACCTCCCGGACCTGGTGACGCTGACGGCGCACCTGTGCTACGGGCCGCAGGGAATCGCGGCTCTGCGGGTGGCTCCTGGTGTTCGACTCGCCGCGCTCATCGAAGGGGGCACGCAGGAGGGGGGCCTGAGGGCCGGCACCGAGCCGGTTGCGACCGTCGCCGGTTTCGGGGCGGCGGCGCGTCTGGCGGCGAGGGACATGGGCCGGCGCGCGTCACGCGCCAACACCCTGGCCGGACGTCTGCGGCGAGGCCTCATGACACGGCTTGACGATCTGGTGTTCACCGGTCACCCCGAGAGGAGGCTGCCGGGGCATGTCAGTCTGTGCGTGCGGGGCGTGGACGCGGAGGCGATGCTCCGGGAGCTCGATTCCGAGGGGATCGAGGCCGCCAGCGGTTCCGCCTGTACCACCGCGGTCCGCAAACCGTCACACGTCCTCGAGGCGATCGGCGTGGACCCTGTCTCCGCCCGAGGTGCGCTGACCTTCACGTTCGGCGAAACCAATCAGGATGGGGACGCCGAAATCGTGGCCGCCACGCTGCCGCGCGTGGTGGCCCGGCTGCGGGAGCTCAGCCCGCTGCGATAGAAGATCGCCCGGGGCGGCGGACCGGAAGTCACGCGACGCGGAGCGGGATCAGTCGAGCCGATCGAAGACCAGCCCGCTCGGAATCTTCGGGTAGAAGTAGGTCGATTTCTGCGGCAGGCGTTCGCCACCCCGCGTCGCTTCGATCACCTGGTCGATGCGCGTCGGATTCATCAGGATGCCGATCTGCGCCCGGCCCTGCGCGACCCGCAGGAACAGCTCGCGATGGTCCTTCACATAATCCAGGTTCGACTGGCGCCCCTGGGCCTCCGGGGTGATGCCGAGCATTCCCTCCAGGACGAGCCGGTGCAGGAGGACGACATCCAGGCGTCGGAGAGCCGCGGGAGTCGACTCCATCTCCGGGCCGGAGAGACCTTCGCCCTCCTTCCACTCGGCCAGCCGGAAGCTGCCGTCGGCCAGCGCCACACCGAAGACTCCCGGCCGGCCGGCGCGCGCGGCCACGGCCTGCCGCAGCGACTCACCGTCTGCCGCTGGCGCGAGCCGGAACACCTGGGCCAGCCGGCCGCAGAAACGCGCGGCATCGAAGTCCGCCAGGGAATGGATCAGCCGGTGGATCGGGAAGATCGCCAGACCGGGATCTTCCATGCTGCACAGAAAAGCCAGGACATGCTCTGCGTCATGGCGGCCGATGGCGCGGCGCTCGTCGCGATAGGTCAGGGCCGATTCGTAGCGGTGATGGCCGTCGGCGATGAGCGCCCAGTGGTCCCGCAGCCGACCGGTGAGGAATTCCAGCCGTTCGGAGTCGTCCACGCGGACGACCCGGCTCAGTGTCCCGTCGTCGTCGCGTGCCTGTTCGAACGGTTCGCCCTCCAGCGCGGCCCCGACCAGGCGCGCCACCTCACCGTGGGGATCGGGATGGAGGAGAAAGATGGCGCTGAGGTGGGTGCGCGTGGCGGCCAGCAGACGCTGGCGATCGGCGCGCGGCCGTTCGAGCGTCCGCTCGTGCGGGATCACCGAACCGGCGCCGAACGGCTCCAGCCTCAAACGGGCGAACAAGCCGCGGCGTGCCGCCGGCCGCCCGGAGGGCCCACGATAGCGCTGCTCGCAGGCGTAGAAAGCGGCTCGATCGTCGCGTGTCAGGACTCCATCGACGACCCAACGCTCGAGCAGACGCGCGGCGGCCGCATACGGGTCCTCTCCAGCCACCGAACGCGGCAGATCGACATGGATGACGTTGTTCTCATGCCGCTCCGCCAAGCGGACCCGCTGCTCTTCCGAAAGGACGTCGTACGGCGGGGCGACCAGACGATCGAGCGAGCCACGCAGACGGGGCGCGTAGACCAGTCCACGGAACGCCTCGATCTCGGGCATGAGGTTCAGTTCACAGGTGCTCGAGGCCCATCCGCGCCTCGAGCTTGTGGATGAAACCAGCTTCGATCACGCCGGTGGAGCGGCGATCGACCAGGACACTGATGCGATGCACTCGATCGAGCCCCATCACCAGAATACGCGCGCGGATGCGCAGCTCGGTGCCATGAGGCCCCGTGGCGACCCTGCCCTCGAGTGACACTTTGCCCTGCTTTACCTTGATCATCTGCAGGATGTGGTAGTCGCCCCCGAGCCGCACCGGCGGCTCGGCGACCTGGTTCTGGTAGTCGTCCTGCTTGAATTCAACGAAGGACGTCTTCACGGTCCTTCCCTCGTTGTCGACCTCCTCGGGCGGGAAGCCGGCGGTCTGGAGGGTCTCCAGGAGCCCCTTCCAGAGCTTTCCGGGGCGCACCTTGTAGGTGCGCGACAGGAACACCGACTCCACCTGCGGCGGAACCTGCGAAGGCGGCTCCTCGGAAGGCGGCGCCTTCTCCGGTGTCGGGCTCGCCTGAGGCGCCGCCGCGGGCGGCTGCGCCTCAGGCGTCGAGGACGCTGTTGCGCCCGGCACCGGGGGCGCTCCGGCGTCCCGCAGCTGGGAGAAAGCGCTCGACGCGCCGGCCCATCCCGCCGCTGCAGCGAGGACGAGGCCCCCCGGCAGAGCGATGCGGGCCAGCCATCGTGCCATGACCATCAAGCGGTGCCTCCTCGCGGGCTGATAATGGGGCGGAAAGTATAGCACGCGCTCGCGGCCGCACCGGAGCCTGGCGGGGCTCCGGGCGCGCCGTCAGCCGCGGGCGGCGGAGGCGGTGAGCGTGTCCGCCCCGCCCGCGATGGACGCGATGGCGCTGGCCAGGTGCTCGAGCTTGAACGGCTTGTCCACGCAGGGACAGCCCGAGTGATCCAGGAAATGGCGCGTGTCGGGATGCAGGGTGTCGCCCGACGCGAAGATGACTCGGTGGCTCAGGTCCGGCCAGCGCCTGCGGATCTCCTGGAACAGCTGCTGTCCGTCCATCTCGGGCATCTTGAGATCCAGGAGCAGGACGTCGTAGGAGCGGCGCTCCAGCTTCTGCAGCGCCTCGCGGGCGCTCCCCGCCGTGTCGATTGTGTGGCGCCCGTCGCGGCCGAAGGCGTCGACGATCAGATCAAGAATGACCCCCTCGTCGTCCACCGCCAGGATGCTCAGCGAACGCCGCTCCGGGTGTTCGCGCTGCTCCGGCGCGGTCCCCCCCGCCTCGGATACGGCCGCGTCCGTGACGACCGGAAGCTCGATGTGGATGCGGGTCCCCTCACCCGGGCGGCTGTCCGCCCAGATGCGGCCGCCGTGGTCTTTGATGATGCCGTAGGTCACCGACAGACCGAGGCCCGTTCCCTCACCCACGGCCTTGGTGGTGAAGAAGGGGTCAAAAATCTTGCTCAGGACCTCCGGCGGCATCCCCGGGCCGTCGTCGCTGACCTCGAGATGGATATTGCCGTCCCGGGCCGAAGTGGAGATGTTCAGGGTCCCCTGGCCCCGGTGCGAGGCGATGGCGTGCTGGGCGTTGTTGATCAGGTTGAGCAGGACCTGTTGCATCTGGTTGAAGTCGAGCATGGTCTTGGGAATCAGGGAGTCGAGTTTCTTGACGACCTTCAGGTTGTTCACCTTGAGCTGGTAGGCCTTGAGGTCGAGCGTCTTCTCGATGATCCCGTTCATTCCCAGGTATCTTTTTTCGGACGGGTAGCGCCGCGCGAAGGCCAGGAGGTTCTGAACGATTTTCTGGCAGCGCAGGGCGGACTCGAAGATCCGCTCCACCGACTTGCGCTGCCGGGGATCCATCGCGCCTCCCATCAGGAGCTGGGCGTATCCCAGGACACCCGTCAACGGGTTGTTCAGCTCGTGCGCCACGCCGCTGACCAGCTCGCCCATCGCCGACAGCTTTTCCGTCACCTGCAGGGAGCGGCGCGCGGCCTTCAGGTCGGTGATGTCCTTGATGATCCCGACCGTGCCGTACGGTGCGCCCGACTCGTCCCGCAGCGGCGACGCGGCGACCAGCACGTCACGCACGTCGCCGTTGCGGGACCGGATCGTCGTTTCCACCCCCTGCAGCGGCCGGGCTTCCTTCAGCAGCTTCTCGATGCGCTGGCGCGCCTCCGGCTCGGGATAGAGGTCGAGGCAGTTTGAGCCGAGCACCTCGGAGCGTGTCATCCCGAGCATCGTCTCCCCGCCCCGGCTGACCTCGGTGAAGCGCCCCTCCGTGTCGGTCGTGTAGATGAGATCGGGGAACTGGTCCAGGATCTTCTGCAGCTTGTCCGCCGCCTGCTGTCGCGAGCGCGCGTCCGTGCGCATCTGTTCATAGAGCATGGCGTTCTTGATGGCGTTGGCCGAGGCATTGGCGACAACCTGGCACGCGGTGATCTCGTCGGCCGTGAACCGGCGCTCGACGCGGGCCGCCCGCAGGAACAGCATGCCGAGGAGCGTGTCCTGGTGCAGGATCGGCAGGACCATGATCGACTGGTAGCCGAGCCTCTGCAGGGCCGCCTTCATGGGAGACATCAGCGGCTCCCGTGAGACGTCGTTGATCACGACCGCCTCTTTCGTGTCTATCGCCTTGCGGATCTCCGGGTACTTCCCGATGTCCAGGATCAGGCCGGAGACGTTCGGATCGTCGCTGCTGGCCAGGACGGTGCAGCGATTGTCCGTCTCGCTCACGGTCAGGATCGAGCAGCGACGCGCCGACACCAGCCGCGCGATGCGCTGCACGATCAGATAAAGCACCTCGCGCACGTCCAGGGTGGAGGTCGTGGCCGCGGTGATTTCGTGGAGAGTCTTCAGCTCCGTCCGCTCACGCTCGATCTCACGGACCTGTG
>QHXY01000299.1:8219-8729 GCA_003223145.1 Acidobacteriota bacterium | reverse complement strand
AAAAGGATGCGCAACAGAGCTGGCTATGTTGTGTTCAGTCTCTTATCAGCGGTTACGGTCGTTGAAGCAGCCGAGAAGCCACCGTTACAGGATATCCATCTTCTCCTGGCGGGAGGCGGTGTGAGCGAGGCCGAACGGTTCGCCCCTTCCGCGGACACATGGTCGCCCTCGTTGTTCAAGCGTTGGGGCTGGTACGGTGCACCGAGTTATGAACAACAATACGAAAAGGTGGCCCTGGTCCCCGAGATCTGGAAGGACCTCGACAATGATGGGAAGTCGGAATACATCACAGTACTGAAGGAGGAGACCGGGGAGAGGATGCAATTTGAGCCCGGCGTAAAGGCCAGCGCGACCAGGGCCAGATTCCTGGTCGGGGTATTCAAGCAGGGGCGGGCAGGCTGGACGCTGATTCATAAGCGCCTCTCGCCTCCCCATCAATTGCTAACGGTCGTTCTGGAGGATGTCAAGACGGGGTTTCGAATCCATGTTTTCGAGTCGCGCGATCAGTGT
>QHXY01000299.1:0-8177 GCA_003223145.1 Acidobacteriota bacterium | reverse complement strand
GCGTCAGGCTTCGGCAACGACGAGTTAGATCCACTTTGGAAGAGTGTCGACTGTGGAGAGTAACAGTGACGTCGCTGCCTAACAACCGCATGAATCAGAGTGCAGGCGGGGGGTTCGGGGCGGAGTCGTGTCGGCGCTCGCCTGCCGCGGGTTATGCTGAGCGTTAGCCCGTCCGAGGCGGCCGCGAATGGCGGGGTGGTATGCTTGACCCTGATGACTATGCGACTTACGTGGGACCCAGCGAAGGCCGCCTCGAACCTTCGGAAGCACGGTGTGTCGTTCGAGGAAGCTCTCACGGTATACGGAGATCTGTTGGCGCGGATCCACGATGATCCACACCACTCGGAGCGGGAGCACCGAGAGATGATCGCGGGCCACTCGACCAAGGGCCGCCACTGGTCACCTTCACAGAGCGCTCTGGAGTCATCCGCCTGATCAGCGCTCGAGGTGCAACGCGACATGAACGCAAAGAGTATGAAAAGGCGACGCGGTTCTAGAAATCGCCACGGCCAGGTTGACCTCCCGCCCGAGTATCGCTTCGACTACACCAAATCGCGGCCGAACCGGTTTGCGAGGCGGATCGCCAAGAATGCAGTGGTGGTTGTTCTCGACTGCGCGCCACGATCGCCGCGCTCAAGAAGCCAGGCTCGCGACGGGCGGGCTGACAACAGGCTGAAGCTGAGGGCGCGCGGGAGGTCCGCGGAGGCTTGGAGGTTACGCACGCGCGCCGCAGCTTAGCCGGGGCGTCAGCGAGACTCAGATGATTGAACATCTTATGACGGACCAACGGAAGCTGGTAGTCACCGTTCTCGTCGTACTATTGAGCATCATGGTCCTGCTGTGGTTTATTCGAGGTCCGCAACCAGCGTGGCCGAATGTCGTATTCCTGGTTATTTCAATGTTATTGATTCCACTTGCCTATCTCGCCGTATACGGCATCCTGTATCTAAGCGCAAGGGTGAATCACATTTCACAGCGCTCACTTCGTTGGGCGTGTGGCTTCTTACTTGTAGGGGCGGCCAGCTTTCTTACGGGCTCCACCGTGTTTGGGGTTTACCAATTCGCCACGCACCGCCTTATGCCGCCGCCGAACCTGCTCGCGTTTGGCGTGGCGCTCGGCGCGATGAAGGCTTGGGGGCTCCAGGCGACGACGACGGTGCCCCGGTGAAGAGGCTCGCTAACAACCGGCTGAAGCTGTCGGCGCGCGGGAGGTCCTCGGCGGCTCGGAGTCCGGGTTCGCGCACCGCAGCTTCGCCGGGGCGTTAGCAACAGCTAGAGACGAAAGTGCGAATCAGAACGCTCTACCGATGCCTACTTTCCCTGCCGCTTCTGGTTCCAGGGCTTTTACTCCCTCTCGCGCTACTTCACATAGCGCCCCCGTGGCTCGAGACGTTCATCGGCATCTGCGGCCTCTCCATTGTCATCGGTGGTATTCCGTATGCATTTCTGGCCTTCAGCCTACTATTGTGGATGCGCCGGAAGCCCGAGCGACAGATTCGGATGGCCATGTTTATCGCTCCCGTGTTAATGGTGGTCTTGCTCGGTCTCATAATTGTGGGCATTGGGGCACTGGAGGGCTCGCCATTCGACTTTGACATCCTCACGGCATGGGGGGTCTACTCAGGATACGCACTCACACTCGGCTACTTCTATGTGGCTCTCGCATGTTGTGTTGTGTGGCTCGCCAGGCGAACTGGCTGGGTAGCCGACGAGAGAGATACGCCGTTTCCTAACGATCGCATGCACGCGACGACGGGTGGGTTGGGAGATAGCTTCAGTAGCGACGGGCGTGCGCCCGCCGCGCCTGATGCGGAGCGATAGCCGGCGGAAAAAAGTGGATGTGCGTCGGGGGGCCGTTCCGGGGAGAGCCGTGGCTTCAGTCACAGCCGTCACGATCCTGGCGCTGTGGCTTGCCGCCGCACGGCCCCTGAATCTTGTTTTGTTTAGTGTTGGAGGGGTGGTCGCAATGATTGCGATTGCCCTTGGTCTTGCGGCGGCTAGTCGATTCGGTCGCGGTGCGACCTTTTCAGGGGCAGCCGCAGTTCGAACGCGGAGTCGTGGCGAGGCGGCTATGCACCTGGTTTGGTCGGGCCTTTTTGGACTTGTCCTTGGCATGGCGATTCTGGGCATTCTGGTCTTCGGACTTTTACCTTTCGAGCCTGCCTTGGCTGCGAGGCTGCGATCTCGGGCGGGGGCTTCAGCGTTGATGCCGGTTGCATTGGCATTCGAGTCCTCTGTGTTGGAGGAAGTCGTGTTCCGCCTCCTTCTACTGAGTTGTCTGGTGTGGCTGCTGGGTCGCGGTTGGCGGGGCGATGTCGTGGAGGCCTCACCAATCGTGGTATGGAGCGCGATTCTCGTGTCGTCCTTGGCTTTTGGGCTGGTGCACTTGCCGTCGTGGATCAGCGTGGCCCAGGCCACGCCAATGCTGGTTAGTTCCGTTCTTGTTCTCAATGGTATGGCCGGCATCGCCTTGGGTCAGGTGTATTGGCGGTGGGGTCTCGAGGCGGCAGTTGTGTGTCACTTCGCTGCCGACCTCGCTGTGCAGGGGATAGGTCCCAGGCTATTGACGTGAACTGAGGTTCCACAGGGTCCGAAGTCCCTCCCTGCGGAGCTTGCCGGCCAAGGGTGGCCGCCGGAATAGGTTGATCTTTTGGCTCGCCGCCCAGGATCCCGCTGCCGCCGCCGGCAGGCGTCAGGTGCGGGCCAGGAGGACAAGGGGACCTGGCCGACGCAGCATTTTGCGTTCACGGTCGAAGAAGCGGACATCGAGGCGGCAGCGGCGGCCCTCAAGAAGCGAGGTGTTGCTGTCACGAGGCCCGTGCTCCATGAGTGGATGCCAGCGAGCTCCGTCTACTTCTCCGACCCGAACGGTCATGAGTTGGAGCTGTGCGCTCCAGTGAAGAAGACATAGGCCGGGTGGACTCTCAGCAGCTCGTCCAGTCGTGAGCCCGCCGCACCTGATGCGGAGCGTTAGGAGTATGAAGCTGACGACGTCCGGGAGGGTGGGGGCGAATGCGCTGTTGCGCACGCAGACCGCAGCTTAGTCGGAGCGGTAGGCGACTCATTCAAGAGGTCAGATGTTTCGGAAATTGTTTGATCAAGACGCGCCCTGGACAGTCCGAACGGGTGCGCTCTGTCTGGCGCTGGTGAGCGTGTTCGACTTTATGTGTTCTCTGTTGAACACATGGTCTGATGGTGGGCTGAGTCTGGGACTGTGGCGTGCAGTCTACAGGCCGATAATCGGGCTGGGTGCGGGGTTAGCCTGGGCGTGGGGCATCGCGCACATGCTCGGCGTGTGTTATTGGGGCTGGGTAGTCATGATGGTCCTGGTGGTCGTCAGTCTCGTGGTCATGCTGATCCTCTCAGTCCTAGGTTTCGACACTCCTGTCGCATCGCATACGTGGACCGTGGCCGATGTCATCGGGTTGGCGCTCGTCCTGGCAGCGTGCGTCTTACTGCTCTCCAGGCCAAGCCTCCGAGCGTACTGGCGACACGGGCGCATGTCTCCACGTAAATCGCCTGAGATCGCCTAACCACCGGTTGCAGGCAACGGCTGGAGGCGAGGCTCAATTGAAGACCGGGTCCGAGCTAGCGCGCCTCGAAGAGGCCGATGCGCCCATTCGCTCGCTCATGCCCGAGCCGGGACGCGCCGAGCGCCTTGAGCGAGCGGTGTCCAGGGCGCCGAACGGGCCGTTGCGCGGCCTCGTCGTCGCCGTGAAGGACATCTTCCACATGGACGGCCTGCCCACGACCGCGGGGTCGACCCTGCCTGTGGATGAACTCGCCGGTCCGGAGGCGGCGGCAGTGTCACTGCTGCGAAGCGCCGGCGCGGTCATGCTAGGGAAAACGGTATCGACCGAGTTCGCGTTGTTCGAACCTGGACCGACGCGCAACCCGCGCAACCTCGCCCACACGCCGGGCGGTTCGTCCAGCGGCTCGGCCGCAGCGGTCGCCGCCGGACACTGCCCGCTCGCGCTGGGTTCGCAGACAATCGGCTCGGTGATCCGCCCCGCCGCGTACTGCGGCGTGGTCGGCTACAAGCCGTCCTACGGCCGGATCTCCACCGCCGGTGTGATTCCCCTGGCCGAGTCGTTCGACACCGTCGGACTGCTCGCGTCGAACTGTGCGCGTGGTGGCGGCGCAGCGCTGTGAATCGCCCGCCGGTGCTCGGTATCCCTGACGGCCCGTACCTTGAGCAGGCCTCGGAAGAGGCGTTACGTGTGCTCGACGGTCTCGGTGCCACGCGCGTCTCCCTGTTCGAGGACATTGAGAGGCTCAACGCGGCGCACCGGCGCCTGCTGAGCTTCGAGATGGCGCGTCACCACGCGCGCTGGTTCCCGCGCTTCGCCGATCGCTACCGTCCGCGCACTGCCGCCGCCATTCGTGACGGCCTGACCGTCGCCAACGACGATGCGGCGCAGATCCGTGCGGGTCGTGTGAACGTCCGTGCCCGGATCCACGAGGCGATGGACGTCTCCAGAGTCGACGCCTGGGTGTGCCCGGCCGCTTCCGGCCCCGCACCCGAAGGACTGGAATCGACCGGGGACCCGTCAATGCAGCTACCATGGACGCACGCCGGGTTGCCGGTCGTGACACTGCCCTGGGGTAGGGCGGCAAATGGCCTTCCGCTCGGCCTCCAGATCGTGGCGCGCTTCATGGACGACGAGCGCCTGCTCGCTTGGGCTGCGCAGCTGGAGGGCTCTGCGCCCCCAGCTTGAGCTGGTAGTCGGCGCGGTCGGATAGCACGGGTGCGGCCTAACAACCGCATGCAGGCGTCGGCGGGCGGGGTGGAGGGTGATGGACCGGCACGTCGGGCGTTCGCCCGCCGCGCCTGAACCGGAGCGATGGGCCGACCCGAATGTGAGGTTCCGAGCTGATGAGTCCCAGACGCATCAATATTTTCTTCTATGGTTTATTCATGGACGCTGACGCTCTGGGCGCAAAGGGCGTCCAGCCGATGAATCCGCGCCGCAGCTTCGTCTCGGGGTTCACGCTTCGCATTGGACAGCGGGCGACCCTGGTGCCTGATCCGGAAGCACGTGTGTATGGCGTCCTGGTGGACCTATCGCACGACGAGATCGAACGACTGTACGCCGAACCCAGCGTGCGAATGTATCGTCCTGAGGCGGTGATTGCGGAGCTGGACGACGGGGCGCGGGTCCCCGCCTTGTGCTTCAATCTGTCACCACCGCCGCGGCTTGATGAGGTGAACAAGGACTATGCGCAGAGACTGCGCGACCTCGCCCTGCGTGTGGGGTTACACGCGAGCTATGTTGAGCGTATCGGCTGACGCCGGTTCTGCAGCCTGGCCGGGGCGTTCGAGGGACCTGCATGTTACGCTCGGATGTTCCGCATCCAGCTACAAGGCATGCTGGCGGGACGGTCGATCCTTCGTTCGGCTCTTCACCGAAGACGCGGACTATGTCGCCGGTCTTCTCATGATGGTCATGCAGCGTGCGGGTGACGGGTGGCGGATCGTCTCCTTGCAGAACACGGACCGGGCAGGATGACCGATACCGGCGCCCGCGTCCGGGCGCCGTGCGTCGGCCGGGACCTCGGGCGAAGCCCGGCGTGGGTCAGGCCGTGAGACCGACCACAGGGATGACCGAGTTCGTGTGCGTCCGTCCAGATGGTGAGCGCGTGGCGGTGACGGTGGCGATCGGTCATCCTTATCCGACCAGCGGAGGCGACTGGGCTTGCCCCGTGGAGATCACCCGGCTCCATGGCAGGATCCTGGACATCCATGGCATCGACTCGCTGCAGGCACTGTGTCTCGCCACGCGACTCGCGGGCACCCTCCTGAGGGCCTTCGTAGCCGATGGGGGTCGCATCCTCGATCCCAGGACGGGGAACGACGTGCCGCTCGACGGTTATTTCGAGCTCGCGCCTGCCGCAGGGAAGAGAGTGAAAGCCCGGAGACGAAGGTCTTGAATCGTGCGGCCCGCGGCTGACTTGGTGCTGGGACATCCCGCCAACGCCGGGCTCCGCCGTCACCGTGAGCCGGGACACCAGCGACCCGGATTGGCGGCACTGGCCTTTCCCGAGATGGTCGCGAGGCCCTACGAGTCGCTCGGCACCCACCCGGATCTCGTGGCCCGGCTGTGGGACGAGCTGGGCAGGGTTCTGCCGGTGGACTGCCGGGCGATCTTCTACGGAGGCCCCGCGCTGATCCATCCCGAATCGGGAATCGTCTTCGGCTTCGCGGGAGGCACTCACACCTACGCATTGCGTCTTCCGGAGGCCGAGCGGCTTCAGGCGCGGCGGTTCGGGGCGCGGAGGATCATGCACTACCCGCGCGGACCGGCATTCGATTTGAGTCACATCGGGGACGACTGGGTGTTTTGCGGCTGGTACAAGGACGAAGGGTCCTGGTGTCGGGCGGCCTACGACTACGCGGGGCGCGCCGACTGAGCAAGTCGCGGAGGTGCCGGTGGAGAGTCCCCGAATCGAGTTCGAGTCCATCGAGTGGCAGGCCCTGGCGCCGGGCGCGCGGCACAAGGTCGTCGAGCGGGGCGGCAAGAGGATTCGGCTGGTAGAATTCACCCCCGCCTTCGTCGAGCGCGAGTGGTGCTCGAAGGCGCATGCGGGATACCTGCTCGAAGGGGAGCTGCAGATCACCTTTCCGGACCGGACAGTTCACCTTCGCCCCGGGAACGGTTTCGCCGTCCGGGGCGGCGGCGCCGAACGACACAAGGCCCAGGCACTCGGAACCGTCGCGAGGCTCCTGCTCGTCGAGGATGTCTGACGACGGACGGCCAGCTACGCAGGGAGGCACCGATGAAATCGCCGATCATCAACCTCGAAGACGTGGCGTTCTTGAAGCGGTCCCACGGAGAGAGCTTCGAGTGCCAGATCGCGCCTGTGGGAGCGGAAGTCGAATCCAGGAAACTCGGGTTCAACGTCACGGTGGTTCCTCCTGGCAAACGGGCCTTCCCCTACCACGCGCACCGCGGGAACGAGGAGATGTTCTTCATCCTGGAGGGCGAGGGATCGGTCAGGATCGCGGGAGCCGTCCACAGGATCCGCAAGGGAGACTTCATCTCCCTGCCACCCGGGCGCGCCTCCGCGCACCAGATCATCAACGATTCCAAGGCGCCGCTGCGCTACCTGGCGGTGAGCACGATGGAGGTCCCCGAGGTGGTGGAATACCCCGATTCGGGAAAGCTCGGGATGATGGCCGGATCGCTCGGCGGGCGCCCGGCGTCGGAGGAGACGATCCGGCACTTCGCGCGTCTCAAGGACGGGGTGGATTACTGGGACGGCGAGGCGTGAAGGTGCCGCCGGGGCCGCCGGCCGGAGAGATCGCCACGCCGCGCCTCGAGATCGTGCCGGCGACGCCCGACCTGGTGCGCGCCGCTCTGAGCGGCCCGCGCGCGCTCGGCGAGGGCCTGCGGGCGTCGGTGCCGCCCACCTGGCCGCCGGACTATCTCGACCCCCCCTCCCTGCAGTTCACTCTCGACCGGCTCGCGGAGGGCCCGGGCCAGGCGGGGTGGTGGCTCCATTTCGTGGTGCTGAGCGGCGACGGCGGCGGCCGTACCCTCATCGGGAGCGGCGGGTACAAGGGGCCGCCCTCGGCCGACGGGACGGTCGAGGTGGGATACTCGATCGTGACGGACCATCGGCGCCGGGGTTACGCCACGGAAGCCGTGGGCGCCCTCCTGGCCCGCGCCTTCGCCCTGGCGGCGGTCGAACGGGTCATCGCCGAGACCCTCCCCGAGCTGACGCCGTCGATCGGCGTCCTGCGCAAGTGCGGGTTCAGTCTGATCGGAGAGGGCTCGGAGCCCGGGGTCATCCGCTTAGCGCTGACGCGCGCGGAGTACACGCGGTGGCGGTCGCGTCGAGTCAGCGATGACCAGACGTCTATCGCGAAGGGCGCGAGAAGAAGATGACGGTCGAGCGCGGGGCCTACCGCCGGGTCAGTCATCCGTCCTATACTGCCGGCGTCCTCAGTACGTGAGCCGTACCAAGCGCTTCGTGCCGTTCATCATCTGACGCGGTGCCTGAGAGCAACCGGGAAGAGGTGACTCCATGACGCCGGGCAGCCTGTTCGATCCGGAAGCGGGGGCCGGCCCGGCCGCCGAGGAGGATGGCCACGGGGCGTTCCTGTCGCGGCCGCAGATCCTCGGTGTGCGGGTCCTGATCGTGATCTACGCCGCCACCGTCGTTCTCCTGACGGC
>QHXY01000046.1 GCA_003223145.1 Acidobacteriota bacterium | reverse complement strand
GCGGCGGGCGGTGCCGTTCGAGCGCGGGCTTCTGATGCTCACCGAGGGCGACCGGCTGGTGCCCCAGGTGATCCGCGTCCCGCCGGACGAGGCCGGCTCCACCATCTCGATCAGCCGGACGATCGCCGACCGCGTCCTGCGCAGCAAGGAATCGATCCTGACCAGCGACGCCCTGCTCGACGATCGCTTCCGGATGGGGCACAGCGTCGAGGCGCAGCAGCTCCGTTCGGTCATGTGCGTGCCGCTGTGGGACAACCGGGAGGTGATCGGTCTCATCTACGTTGACAACCGCCACCGGGCCGGGCTGTTCACGGAGGAGAACCTGCGTCTGCTCGCGAACCTCGCCAACGTGGCGGCGGTGAAGATCGAGAACGCGCGGTTGTTCGAGCACGTGGTCGCGGCGGAACGGATGGAGCAGGAGCTGCAGAGGGCCGCGGAGATCCAGGATCACCTGCTGCCCGCCCAGGGGCCGCCGATCCCCGGCTGGAGGACGGCCGCTACGGTATCGGGCTGGGAGACGTCGCCGGCAAGGGTCTGCCGGCGGCGCTCCTGATGTGCACGTTCCAGGCGGGTCTGCAGGCGCTGTGCGAGATGGGCATGCCACCCGGCGAGACCATCGGTCGGCTGAACCGGCTCCTCTGCCGCCAGATCCCCGAGAACCGGTTCGTGACCTTCTTTTTCGCCGTCCTGGACCCCGGGCGCCACACGCTGACGTACGTCAACGCCGGCCAGAATCCGCCGTGCCGTGTGCGTCACGGCAGCATGCAGCTCGACCGGCTGCCGGCCACCGGGCCGCCGCTGGGTCTGATCCCCGATGCGGTCTTCACCTCCGGGACACTCGAGCTCTCACCCGGAGACGTGGTGATCTGCTTCAGCGACGGCGCGACCGAGGGACGCAACGGGTCGGACGAGGAGTTCGGCGAGGAGCGGCTCCTCGACATCGTGCGGCAGGCGATCCCCGGGACGCCTGAAGAGATCGTCCGCCGGGCGACCACCGCGGTGGACCGGCACTGCGCCGCCTCGCCGCGCCAGGACGATACGACGCTGGTCGTGCTGAAGAGGATTGTCTGAGCGAGGAGGACGATCATGAACAACCCGCCCACCGACGTAGCACCCCTGGCCCCCGAAAGCCACAACCTTCCCATCGCCCTGCTGGCGGGGGCCGCGGCCGCCGCGATCGGCGCCGCGCTCTGGGCCCTGATTACCGTGTTCAGCGGGATGCAGATCGGCTGGATGGCGATCGGGATCGGTTTTCTGGTCGGCTACGCCGTGCGGTACTTCGGCAAGGGGTCGGACCCGTCCTTCCAGATCCTCGGCGCCGTGCTGTCGCTGGCCGGCTGTCTTGCCGGCAACCTCCTGGCGGCCTGCATCTTCGCCAGCCAGCAGCAGCACCTGCCGCTGACCGGCTTCCTGCTGCATCTGACCCCGTCGCTCGCGGTCCGGCTGATCGTGGACACCTTCAGCGGGATGGATCTGCTGTTCTACGGGATCGCGGTCTACGAGGGTTACAAGTTCTCGCGCGTCCCGGGCGCGCCCGCCCCTGCCGCCGGCCTCAGCGCGTGAACTTCAGGCAGGACTGGTCGACGATCCAGCGCGCGTCCCAGAAGCCCTTGGTGTAGTCGTCCTTCGGGTTCGAGAGCATCTGGGAGACACCCGCCAGAGCGAAGCCGGCCGCCGTCACTTCGCGGATGACCACGTCGTCGGCGATGCGGTGATTGTCGACGTCCCGCCCGCTGGCCGCGCGGGAATCGGCGATCCCGAGGATGCCTCCCGGCTTGAGGATCCGCTTCAATTGCGCCAGGGCGTCCGCCGGGGCCTTGAGATCGTGGTAGTTGCGGATCGTCACCACCGCGTCGAACGACCCCGCCGGGATCTTCTCGAACGCCTTGAGCAGATCGTCGCCGAAGCCCTGAGGCTCGGGCAGCGGCAGCTCCTCGACGTTGGCCAGGCCGAGCGGCTTGAACCGCTTGTCGAAGTTCTCGTGATCGTAGGAAGCGAACCCCACCACCTTCCCCCGGGGCCCGACCGCCTGGCTGAGAAGGAGCGTCACGTACCCGTTCCCGGGGAACAGATCCATCACCTTCATGCCGTCCTTGATCCCCCAGAACGCGAACAGCTCGGCCGGCTTGTTGTAGGCGTCCCGGTCCTTGTCGGTGTCGGTGCGTCCCTTGGCGTTCAGATCGAGGGTCGCGGCGGATGCCGCCGGCGATGCGGCGGGCGACGGGGATAAGAAGACGTGCGCGGCTTTCGGGTCGGGTCATCGGACGGCTCCTCCTGTGCGAACACCCGCAGGGGGAAGGCCTTGTATCACGCCGCCCGGGGCCCGGTCAAATCAGCGAGCCCAGTAGCCGGCGACCCAGATTCCCGCGCCGCCACCGTAGACGTAATGGCCGGGGACCCAGTACGGATGGCAGTAGCCGGGGGCCAGTACGACGGGAGCCGGCTCATAGTAGTACGGAGGAGGCGGGGCGTAGACGCCGTACCCGAAGAACGGCAGGCCGAAGCCGAAGGAAACGCTGGTGCGGAAACGGGGGCGCGGGGAGTAATAACCCGAGTAATAACCCCGGCGCGCGACCCGGCCGGAACGTCCCCTGTGGTAACCGTCGTGGTCCGCGAGGACTGGGGTTGCCAGGCCGATACCGAGCAGGACCACCGCCATCATCGCCAGGATCTTCTTCATGACCGCCTCCTTCACCTTCCCCACGGTATCGGCCCTGGACCTTGCCGGGGCCCGCCGGGGCTCGCACCGACACGCATTGCAATCCTGCTGCCATGGTCCTGGAGGCCCCGCGCAGGCCCAGAGCGGTTCCGGGCGGACACAATGTACCCGGCCGTGAGCACCCGGTGAACGGCGCCGACCAGATCTGCGGACAGAAAAAAGAGGGCGGCCGTCGCGGGCCGCCCTCTTGCAGGACTGAAACGGGCTCAGTAAGCGACGAACGGATCGGTCCGGACGATCTTGACGGGGACGCCGTCGACCTCGGTCGGCACCCGAGACTGGATCGGCCGGGTGGAGTCGATGTAGACGACCAGCGCGACCTTGCCGGGGTCGTTCTCGGTCACGCCGACCCCCACGCCGATCACCTCCGGGTTGCGCATCATGTCCGGGGCATGTCGGTCCTTGATCATGGTGGCGAAATCGAGATCGTTCTGCAGCGGCTCGCGGCCGAAGACCGTGGCGGCGGCCGCCAGCGGCGCCGAGCACGTCGAGGTCCCCACGAAGCTGATTCCCAGGGCGCTGACGACGTCCTGGATCGGGTTGCCGACGGTGCTCGTGCTGCTCCCGGCGAACAGCAGGGCGATCGGGGCGTTGTCGCCGTTCGTCTCGCTGCCGGTCGGGCTGCACGACCCCGAGACGATGAGCGAGCCGGAGTCGCCGCCGGCGCTGAAGGTCGTGCTGTTGATCACCACCTGGTTGGTGTAGCCGATGACGAACTTCTTGCCCTTGCCGCAGCCTCGCTGATACTGCACGTTGACGTTGGTGTTGATCGAGCCGATCGTCCCGGTCTGGCAGCCGGTGGTCCGGCCGCTCTTGGCGACCGCCAGCCCGACCCGCGGGGTCCCGGGTGTGGCGCAGGGCACGCCGATGTCCAGGATCTTGCCGCCGGGGTCCATCTGACCCGTGCGCAGCTGCGCCAGGGCGGCGTCCACGTTCTGGGTGCCGAGAGGAACCGCCTGGCTGAAGTCGGCCACCACGGTCGCGACGCTGCAGCCGTTGTCGATCAGACCCGGCTGGGTGATGTCTTCACCCGCGACAGCCTTGTCGACCCGCGCCAGGACATGGTTGTTGCTCAGGATGTACTGAACTCCCCCCTGAGTGACCAGCGAGCCCAGGGTGCCGCCGCAGCAGAACTGTCTGTTGATGTCGTTCGCGTTGCCACCCGACGATCCGAAGAACTGGGTTCGCACCCGATGGAACGCTCCGGTACTGTCTGCCAGGACCACGCCCAGACACAGAGCCGCGCAGATCGCGCCTACGGTCCACTTTCGCACTGGGAGTCCTCCTGATGAAGTGGGCTGCCGGTCCGGTCGATCGGGAACCGGATGCGGCGGCCGGTTCACGGCTGCACCAAGACTGATACGTTCTGGTGCTTCAAATGCAGTTGGACATCGAACTAGATACCCCCGGCGATTCGAATTGTCAAGAGGTTATCGACAGAGGTTATCGACATGTCCGGGTCGCAAGCGTTACCCTTGAGCAGTGTCGATCCACAATCACCCTTCCCTGAAGTCCGTCCGCCGCGTGATCATTTCGTGCGAGCGCTGCCCGCGGCTGCGCGTCTACTGCAGACGAATCGCCACGCAGAAAAAACTCGAGTTCCGAGACTGGAAGTACTGGGGCCGCCCGGTCCCCGGCTTCGGCGACTCCGAGGCCCGGCTCATGGTCGTCGGTCTGGCGCCCGCCGCGCACGGCGGCAATCGGACCGGTCGGGTGTTTACCGGAGACTCGAGCGGCGACTGGCTGTACGAGGCGCTGCACCGTTTCGGCTTCGCCAGCCGGCCCACGGCAGTCTCGCGGCACGATGGACTGGTCCTGCGCGACTGCTACGTCAACGCCGCGGCTCGCTGCGCTCCTCCGGACAACAAGCCGACGCCGGACGAGCTGCGGCGCTGTCGTCCGTATCTCGAAGCCGAAATCGATCTGCTGCGGCGCGTCCGGGTGGTCGTGGCGCTCGGCCGGGTGGCGTTCGATTCCTGGCTCAAGGCGTCTGGATGGTGGGAGAAACTGCCACCGGCAGGGAGACCGCGATTCGCGCACGGCACGGAGACCCGCCTGCCGGACGGGACTATCCTCATCGGCTCATTCCACCCCAGCCGGCGCAACACCAACACCGGCCTGCTCACCAGACCGATGTGGCACGGCATTTTCAGGCGGGCGCGCCGGCTTTTAGGGCCCGAACCGGAACGCCGGGCGCGGAAGCGGCGCGCCGGGCGCGGTACAATGCCGGGCGACGAAGGAGAGAGGCGACCATGGCCCCTGAACGGATCGACGTGAAGCAGGCCCACGAGGCCCTGCAGAACGAGAAGGACGCTGTCTACATCGACGTGCGCACCGAGGAGGAGTTCGCCGCGGGTCACCCGGAGGGGGCGATCAACGTGCCGGTTGGCGCCCCCAACCCGGCACTACAGAGGTTCGAACTCAATCCCGACTTCGTCGACGTCGTGCGCGCCAGCGTGCCGGAGCACACCCCGGTGATCGTCGGCTGCCGCGCCGGCCCGCGCGCCGAGATGGCAGCGAATCTCCTGACCCAGAGCGGCTATCCGAAAGTGCGCTGGGTGCTCGGCGGCTTCCACGGCATGACCGACGCGATGGGCAACATCCTGGCGCCCGGCTGGCTCGATCTCGGCTTCCCCGCCAGCCGTGATGCGGGCGAGGGCGTCGGCTATCGATCCCTCCGGAATAAGGCGGGCAAGACGTAGCGACCCGTCTGCGCAGGGCCGATCAGCCCTTGAGGTGACCCGCGAGGGCGGCGCGCCAGGCCGTGCGGGCGGGCGCCAGCTCGAGATCGACGACCGTCCCGCCGCCGGCCGTGATCGACAGGCGCGGGCCGCCGGCGCGGCCGATCAGGCTCACCGGAACGGAGGCGGTGTGGGCCATCTGCTCGAGGCGGGCGCGGCACTCGGCCGGGGCGGAGACGATGACGCGTGTCGGCGCCTCGCCGAACAGAAGCTCGTCGAGACGACCCTTCCCTTCGAGCTTGATCTCGGCGCCGACGGCCCCCTGGGGACCGGTGATGCAGCACTCCAGGAGGGCGAACGCCAGGCCGCCCTCGCTGCAGTCGTGTGCGGAGGCGACCAGACCCGTGTCGCGGGCGCCGCGCACCAGGTCGTGCAGGGCCCGCTCGCGCTCGAGGTCGACGCCCTGCGGGCGGCCCGACTCCCGTTGATGCAGGAGCGCCAGGTACTCGCTGCCGCCCAGGCTGCCGTGCGCGTCCCCCAGCAGGAAGACCAGATCCCCCTCGCGCTTGAACCACTGGGTGATCGCCCCCTTCACGTCGACCAGGAAGCCGACCATGGCGATGGTGGGCGTGGGGTGGATCCCCTTCCCCTCGGTCTCGTTGTAGAACGACACGTTGCCGCCGACAATCGGCGTGTCGAGGGCGCGGCAGGCCGCGGCGATCCCGTCGATCGACTGCTCGAACTGCCACATCACCTCCGGTTTCTCGGGGTTCCCGAAATTGAGACAATCGGTCGTTCCGAGCGGGACGGCGCCGGCGCAGGCGAGATTGCGCGCCGCCTCGGCGACCGCCAGTCGCGCGCCTTCCATGGGATCCAGGTAACAGTGCCGCGCGTTGCAGTCGACCGTCAGCGCCAGGGCGTACCGCGTCCCCTTCAGGCGGATGATCGCCGCGTCCGAGCCCGGTCGCACCACGGTGTTGCTGCGCACCATGTGGTCGTACTCGGTGTACACCTCCTCCCGGCTGCACAGGTTCAGGGAGGTCGACAGCGCCACAAGCGCTTTGGTGCCGTTGGAGATGTCCTTGATCGAGCCGGGCGCCGGCTCCGCCAGCCCGTCCTGCCAGGGCGGCCGTGCGCTGGGGCGCTTGTAGCGCGGCGCATCGTCGACCAGCGCCCTGGCCGGAGTGTCGGCGACCACCTGGCCGCGGGACGTGACGCGCACCCGGCCGGTGTCGGTGACGCGGCCGATGATCGAGGCGTCCAGATCCCATTTCTCGAACACCTCGCGCACGCGTCTCTCGGTCTGCGGCGTCGCCACCAGGAGCATCCTCTCCTGCGACTCGGACAGCATGATCTCGTAGGGGGTCATCCCCTCCTCGCGCAGCGGCACCCGATCGAGATCGATCTCCATCCCGGTGCCGGCGCGCGCCGCCATCTCGACGGTCGAGCAGGTCAGGCCCGCGGCCCCCATGTCCTGGATGCCGACCACGACGCCCGGCGATTTCATGACCTCCAGGCATGCCTCGAGGAGGAGCTTCTCGGTGAACGGGTCGCCCACCTGCACCGTCGGGCGCTTGGTCTCGGAGGCGGCGTCGAACTCGGAGGAGGCCAGAAGCGACGCCCCGTGGATGCCATCGCGCCCGGTCTTCGACCCGACGTAGATGACCGGGTTGCCGGGACCGCCGGCCGTTCCCCTGTGGATCTTGTCGCGCCGTGCGATACCCAGGCTGAAGACGTTGACCAGGATGTTACCGTTGTAGGACGGATGGAAGTAGATCTCGCCGCCGACCGTCGGGACGCCGATGCTGTTGCCGTAGCCGGCGATGCCGGAGACCACCCCGCCCACCAGGTAGCGCGTGCGCGGGTGGTCGAGCGAGCCGAAGCGCAGCGAGTTCAGCGAGGCGATCGGCCGCGCCCCCATGGTGAAGATGTCGCGCAGGATGCCGCCGACGCCGGTCGCCGCGCCCTGGTACGGCTCGACGTAGGACGGGTGGTTGTGGCTCTCCATCTTGAAGACCGCGACGATGCCGTCGCCGATCTCCACCACGCCGGCGTTCTCGCCCGGCCCCTGGATCAGGCGCGGGCCCTCGGTCGGCAGCCGCTTCAGATGGATGCGGCTGCTCTTGTACGAGCAGTGCTCCGACCACATGACCGAGAAGATCCCGAGCTCGGTGTAGCTCGGGGTGCGACCGAGAGCCGCCACCGCGCGGTCGTACTCCTCGGCCGTCATGCCGTGGGCGAGCGCCAGCTCGCGCGTCACTTGAGGCTCGCTCGTCATCCCTTGCTGCTGCCGAACAGTTTCGCGTCGCGGTCGGCCCGCGTCTGCTTCTCCGCCTTGTCGATGCAGCAGTTCTTGAACTTGTTGCCTCTGCCGCACGGGCAGGGATCGTTACGCCGCACTTTGGAGTAGTCGACGCGGGGGCCGCCCGCGAGCCATCGTTTCAACGTCTTCAGCACAATATCACCTTTAAATCCGCTGCCGCCGGGCGAGCTCCCAGGCGTAGACGATCGAGTCGAACAGCCGCCTCCCCTGGGCGTTCCCCAGGACCTCCTCGGCGCAGCGGTCGGGGTGGGGCATCAACCCGAGGACGTTGCCGCGCGCGTTGCACACGCCGGCGATGCCGCGCAGCGATCCGTTGGGATTGGAGTCCGCCGTCACCTGCCCGCCGGCGTCGCAATAACGGAACACCACCTGCCGCTTCTCCTCCAGCTCCTTCAGGATCTCCTCCGGCGCGTAGTAGCACCCCTCGCCGTGGCCGACCGGGAGCTTCAGCACGGTCCCCTGCTTGATACGCGCCGTGAACGGCGTGTCCTGGCGCTCGACGCGCAGGAAGACGTCCCGGCAGACGTACTTCAGACCGGCGTTGCACATCAGCGCTCCGGGCAGGAGACCCGCCTCGCTGAGCACCTGGAAGCCGTTGCAGATCCCGAACACCAGACCGCCCCTTGCGGCGAACGCCTCGACCGCCTTCATGATCGGCGAGAAGCGCGCGATCGCCCCGGCCCGGAGATAATCGCCGTGCGCGAACCCGCCCGGCAGGACCACGCAGTCGATCCCGGCGAAGGAGGTGTCCTTGTGCCAGAGGAAGGCCGCTTCGTGACCGAGAACGTGCTTGGCCACGTGGTACACGTCGTGGTCGCAGTTGGAGCCAGGGAAGACGACGATCCCGAACTTCACCCTGTCCCCTCACTCCTCATAGATCTCGAACCGGTAGTCCTCGATGACGGTGTTCGCGAGGAGCTTCTCGCACATCGACTTGAGACGCTGTTCGGCCTCGCGGCGGGGCAGGCCGCCCAGGGTGATCTCCATGCACTTGCCGATCCGCACGTCGGTGACTTCGCGGTAGCCGAGCTGGTGCAGCGACGCGCAGACCGTCTTGCCCTGGGGATCGAGCACTCCGCGCTTGAGGGTGACGTAGACGCGAGCTTTCAAGAAGAGGCCTCCGGACGGCGGAAACACCCGCAAGAATAGCACAGGCCGGCGACCGCTGGCACGCCCTCAGGGCCAGTGCGTCCCCGGGGAGGAGCCGGCCGGGGCGTCGATCGAGATCAGGATGCCGTCCCGGAACGTCAGCGTGGCGCGCACCTTCGTCCGCAGGAACTCCTCGAACGTCCGGGCCCGCGGCCCGCGCTCTCGGCCTTCGGTGTAGAGGCGCAGCTCGGCCGGGCGCGGGCGGCGGCCGACCCGCCAAGCGACCTCGCGGTCGCGGCCGACAGCCGGCTCGCGAGCCAGGACGAGGCGACCGACAGCCGCCTCCGCCTGGTCCTCGGTCATGCCGGGGTACGGCTCGCCGCGGAAGATGCGCTCCGCCTGCTCCGGCGATAGGGCGGGCCAGCGCTCGCGGACGCGCCGCACACCCTCGTCGCGGGCCTTGCGCCACGCCGGCTCGGGAAGGAAATCGACGGCGAGCTGGCCCGGGCTCGCCGTGTAGCGCGGCAGCTTGCGGACGCCGTAGGCGCGCAGGAGCTCGGCGTCGGGCGCCGCCGGGGCGAGGAGAGCGCGATCGGCGCCCAGCGCCACCAGCAGGACGGCCTGGCCGCGCGGCAGATCGACGCTGAGGTTGCCATTGCCGCGGGTGCGGACCGTGGTGGGGTTGGCGACGTAGAGGACCTGGCCGACCAGGCCGCGCAGCGCGGCGGCATCGGCCGGGGCTCCGGACGGCGGAAACGCCCGCAAGAATAGCACAGGCCGCGGGACGCCGCCACGGAGCGCGTCAGGCCCGGCCGAACGATCTCCGGAACAGATCGTCGACGTGCCGCAGGTGGTGTCGTATGTCGAAGCACCGGTCGATCTCCTCCGGGCTCAGGCGGGAGGTGACGTTGCGATCTTTCTTGAGGAGCGTCTTGAAGTCCCCCTGCCCCGCCTGGGCGGCGAGCGCCGCCTTCTGCACCCAGCCGTAGGCGTCGTCGCGTGTCACTCCCTTGCGCGCCAGCTCCAGGAGAACGGTCCCCGAGTAGATGAGCCCGCCGGTGCTGTCGAGGTTGCGGCGCATGGCCTCGGGGTACACCACCATCCCCGCGACGATCCGGGTGAAGCGGTGGATCATGTAATCGAGCAGGATGGTGGCGTCCGGGAGGATGACGCGCTCCGCCGAGGAGTGGGAGATGTCCCGCTCGTGCCACAGCGGGATGTCCTCGAGAGCGACTTGCAGGTAGCCCCGCAGCAGGCGCGCCAGACCGCTCATCTGCTCGCACGCGGCCCCGAACGGCTCCTCCACCTCGCCCACCTCGGTGCGCTGCAAGTGGCGGATCTCCGTGGCGAAGCGCTCGATCGAGGTCCCCGCGATCGCCAGCGCCGCGACGTACTCGGCGTGCCGGTCGCGCTGCACCACCTGGGAGGCGATCGGCACCGGCTCGAGCCCGAGGGAGCCGAGCGCCGCCGCCTCGACGTCGGGGTCGATGTGGGCGAAGGTGCCGACCGCGCCCGACAGCTTGCCGACCGCCACACGTCTTCGGGCCGAGGTCAGCCGATCGATGTTGCGGCGCACCTCGCTGTGCCACAGGGCCAGCTTCAGCCCGAAGGTCATCGGCTCGGCGTGCACGCCGTGCGTCCGGCCGACCATCACGGTGTTCTTGTGCTCGAAGGCGCGCCTCTCGATGGCCGCGGCCAGACCCTCCAGTCCCTTGATGAGACGCTCGGCCGCCTCGATCATCTGCAGGGCCAGGGCGGAGTCGACGACGTCGCTGCTGGTCAGCCCCAGATGGATGTACCAGGTGTCCGGACCGACGCTCTCGGCGACCGTGGTGATGAAGGCGATCACGTCGTGCTGCACTGTGGCCTCGACCTCGCGCACGCGCGCCACGTCGAAGCGCGCGCGCGCCCGGATGTTCGCCGCCGCCTGTTTCGGGATCAGCCCGCGATCCGCCAGCGCGTCGCACACCGCCAGCTCGACGTCCAGCCAGCGCTGGAACTTGCGCTCGTCCTCCCAGATGCGGGCCATCTCGGGGCGGGAGTAGCGCGGGATCATCGCGGGGCCCTCCGGGACGGCCCGGGTGTCCGGGTCATTCAGGCCTCGTACCAGGGGGACGGTGTCCACTGGTCCGCGGCGTGCAGCCGCGGCGCGCGCCGCCCGCGCCGGTCGAACTCGCGCCGGGCCGCGCCCAGGGCCAGCTCGGGGCGGTTGTTGGTCCGGCTCAGGTGCGCCAGGATCACCCGGCAGGTCCTGTCGGTCGCCACGTCGCCCAGGAGGGCCGCGGCGGTGTCGTTGTCCAGGTGGCCGTGACGCCCCCGCACCCGCTCCTTGACGACCATGGGGTATGGTCCGGTCCGCAGCATGTCGGCGTCGTGGTTCGATTCGAGCATCAGGAGATCACAATCCGCCAGCGCCCGGCGCACCGGCTCGGGATCGTGCCCGAGATCGGTGGCGTAGCCGAACCGCGTCCCCTCGCACTCCAGCGCGTAGCCGACCGTGTCGACCGCGTCGTGCGGCACCCGGAAGGCGGTGACCTCGATGCCGCCAAGATGAAACGGTGTGAGCGGCTCGACGGCGTGGTGCACGTGCGCGCCGTGACCGTGCGGCTCGGCCCGGTCGAGACCGGCGGCACGGTAGGTCGCGGCGGTGCAGTAGAGCGGCACCTTGTGCGTGCGCGAGAACAGCGCCGCGCCGCGCACATGGTCGGCGTGCTCATGGGTCACCAGCACGGCGTCCAGCCGGTGCGGCTCGATGCCGACCGCCCGCAGGCGCCCGCTCAGCTCGCGGCAGGAAAATCCCGCGTCGAGCAGGACCCGTGCGCCGCCGCCCTCGACGCAGGTGGCGTTCCCCGCGCTGCCGCTCCCCAGCACGACCACCCGGATGCCCATCGTCCCCCGGCGTCGAACGGTTCTTGAAGCGCCCCGGATTGTACCCGATCGGCGCGGGCGGCTCCTACCACACCCGGCAGGCGTCCTGCCGGACCATCGGCGAGGCGGCGGGACAGGAGAACGCCTTCTGGAACTCCGGCATGT
>QHXY01000298.1 GCA_003223145.1 Acidobacteriota bacterium | reverse complement strand
AGGGTGATGTTCTGCCCGCGGACGCGGCCGCCGCAGGGGTGCTGTAGGATCTGCGCGGCGCGGATGACGTTGTCGTAGTTCTGGAACGGCTCGCCCTGCCCCTGGAACACCACGCTCGTCACCGGCCGATCCGGCGCCTCGCGCCGCACCGTCAGCACCTGCTCGACGATCTCCCACGCCTCCAGATTGCGCGTGAATCCGATCCGGCCGGTCTCGCAGAAGACGCACGCCAGGGCGCAACCGGCCTGCGTCGACACGCACACGCTCCAGCGCGGCAGCAGGAGCGGGATGCGCACCGTCTCGAAGGTGTCGCCCCGTGACCGGAACAGGTACTTGACGAAGCCGTCGACACCGCTGCGGCGCCGATCGAGAGCCTCCAGACGCCCGGCGGGGGCGCCGGCGAGGAGCGAGCGCATCGCCTCCTTCGAGAGACCACGCACTCCCTCCAGATCGTCGCGGTCCTCCGCGATCAGGCGGCTGACGATCCGGTTGGCCAGCCCGGGATCGAGACGCAGGTCGGGCCGGGAAGCCGCGAGGGTCGCCGGCGTGTGGTTGCGCAGATGATCCGTGAGACTCAGGCGACCACCCTGGCGATGCGCTCCAGGGCCCAGTCGACCTCCTCGCGGGTGATCACCAGGGGCGGGGCGAAGCGGATCACCTGATCGTGGGTCTCCTTGGCCAGGATGCCGAGTTCCATCAGCTTCTCGCAGTAAGGGCGCGCCTTGCCGTGCTCCACCTTGATCTCCACCCCGATGAGCAGGCCCCGGCCGCGGACCTCCTTGACTTTGCCCGTCCGGATGTCGCGCAGACGCTTCATGAAGTAGTCCCCCATGTCCGCCGACCGCTCCACGAGCTTCTCCTCGACCAGGACGTCGAGCGCGGCCATGCCGGCGGCGCAGGCCAGCGGGTTGCCGCCGAACGTCGAGCCGTGGTCGCCGGGGTGGAACAGCCCGAGCGTGTCGCGCCGGCCGATGACCGCCGACACCGGCAGCAGGCCCCCGCCGAGCGCCTTGCCGACCACGACCAGGTCGGGGTCGATCCCCTCGTGCTGATAGCAGAACATCCTGCCGGTGCGTCCGAAACCGGTCTGGATCTCGTCGGCGATCAGCAGCACGCGGTTCCTGCGGCAGATCTCCGCGGCCTTCTTCAGATAGCCGTCGCGCGGCATCAGGATGCCGGCCTCGCCCTGGATCGGCTCGACCAGGAAGCCGATGGTCTCCGGCGTGATCGCCCGCTCCAGCGCCTCGAGGTCGTCGTACGGGATGAGCCTGAAGCCCGGCGTGAACGGCCCGAAATCCTCGCGGTACTGCTGTTCCGACGAGAACCCGACGATCGTCGTGGTGCGCCCGTGGAAGTTGTTTTCGCAGACGATGATCTCGGCCCGGTCCTTGGGGACCTGCTTGACCCGGTAGCCCCACTTGCGCGCCGTCTTGATGGCGGTCTCGACCGCCTCGGCGCCGCTGTTCATCAGGAGCGTCATGTCCTTCCCGGCCAGCCGGCAGAGCTTCTCGCACAGCGGTCCGAACAGCTCATTGTGAAAGGCGCGCGACGTCAGGGTGATCCGGTCGGCCTGGTCCTTGAGCGCCTGCACGATGCGCGGGTGCCGGTGCCCGTGGTTCAGCGCCGAGTACGCCGACAGCATGTCCATGTACCGGTTCCCCTCGGGGTCGTACACCCACACCCCCTCGCCGCGCGTCAGGACCACCGGCAGCGGATGGTAGTTGTGGGCGCTCCAGGTCTCGGCCAGCTCGATGAGGCGGTTGGTCTTTCCTTGGACCGTGGTCATCGGGTCTCCTCACGCGGGGCGCGCCCCCGGGGGTCGGTCATCGCGGACGCCTTGGCGGGCGGCGGTTTGAAGCGTGCATCATACACCAGTCGCGCCGGCTTCCCGGCTCACAGCGGCAGACGCGTCCCCAGCCCTTTCGCGACGGCGCCCTCCAGGACCAGCGGCGCGGTCGCCATGTCGTCGATGGCGATCCCCAGGCTCATGCAGAGGAGACGCTCCCGGTCGTGACGACGGCCGTCCTTGAGACCGGCGACGACCTCGCCCAGGTCGGCGAACACCCGGGGGACGCGCCGGAAGTAGACGCCGGCCTCGCGGGTATGCAGGAGCTGCGCGGTGTCGTCGGTGTAGAAGCGCTCGGCGGCGGCCATCGCCTCGGGCTTCCAGTACGAGTCGTAGTCGAGCGGCAGGCCCACCGATCCCTCCGCGAGCCACTCCGGCTCGATGACCGGGCTGGGCCTGGCGCGAATCGGACCCGCTGTGACGACGATGTCGGTCCCCTCGACGGCGGCGCGCGGCGTCGCGACGGCGCTGAACTTGATCGCCGGGTAGGCCGGCCCCATTTCGGCGCAGTAGCGCGCGGCGCGGTCGAGATGGATGTCGTAGGCCCGCACGGACTCCAGCGACGGGACGACCGCCGCGATCGCCTCGAGGTTGGTGCGGGCCTGCACGCCGCACCCCAGGATGCCGAACGAGGAGGCGGCGGGCCGCGCCAGCCGCTTTGCCGCCACGGCGCTCGCCGCCCCGGTGCGCATCGCGGTGATCCAGGTCGCGTCCATCACCGCCTTCGGCAGGCCGGTCTGCGGGTCGTTGAGGATCAGCAGGCCGGTGATGTACGGCAGCCCGCGCCGCAGATTTTCGGGGAAGCCGCCGACCCACTTGACGCCCGCCGCGCCCAGGGCGCCGATGAACGCCGGCATCGCGTGGATGAAGTTGTCGCCGCCCGTAGGTCCGGGGTGGATGCCCGGCTTCGGCGGCATCTCGACGCGCCCGAGCCCCTTCTCGCGGAAGGCAACCTCGAGGCGCTCGATGATCGAGGTCATCGGGACGGCGGCCGCCTCGACGTCGGCGCGCGATAGATAGAGGAGGTCGCGCGACGGCATCAGACGCGGCTCCCGCCCGGCCCGGGACCGAGCGCCTCCCTCAGCCCGTCGGTGTGTCCAGGGGCGAAGTCGAGCGTGCGGATCGGATACGGGATGACGATCCCCTCCCGCCGGTAGCGGGCCTGCAGGCGCTTGACGAACTCGTGGCGGATCGTCTGGACGGCCTCGAACTCCCGCGCCCGCAGGACAACCAGGAGGAGGACGGCGGAGTCCCCGAATCCCTGGTAACGAAGCGCCGGCTCGAACCGAGCGACACCGCCCATCACGGTGCGCATGACGTCGCGCGCCACCTCCAGCGTCACCCGCTCGACCAGGTCGAGATCGCTGCCGTGGTGCACGCCGATCGGGACGGTCACGACGACCTCCCGGTCGGGCAGATCGTAATTGATGATGATCCCGCCCGACAGCTTCGAGTTCGGGATCACCAGCATGTTGTTGTTGGTCATCCGGATCCAGGTGCTGCGCCAGCCGACCCGGGTGATGTATCCCTCCTCGCCGCCGGGAAGCTTGACCAGATGCCCGGGCTCGATCGGCTTGTCGGCGATCATGTAGATGCCCGCGAACAGGTTGGCGAGAGTGTCCTGAAGCGCCAGCGCGACGGCGAGGCTGCCGATGCCCAGCGACGCCAGGATTGGAGTGATGGAGATGCCGATGCTGTCGAGGAAGATCAGCAGACCGATGCCGACGATCAGACCGCGCACGCCCGCCTGGACCAGCCCGCGCGCCCCCTGCAGGACCGGGGAGGCCGCGGCCAGGCGATCGAGAACGGCCCGCGCGGCGCGATCGACGAACAGCACCAGCGCCAGCGCGATCGAGAAGGCGAACAGGACATCGAAGGCGCGATCCCACTCCGGCGCCA
>QHXY01000049.1:3065-3605 GCA_003223145.1 Acidobacteriota bacterium | reverse complement strand
GTTCTGGATCTGCAGGTCGAAGTTCGGGACGCCGAACGGCATCACGTGCAGATGCGCCTCGTTCCCGCCGCCGACCACGTTCTGGCAGGACCCCGCCCCGCCGGTCCTGGGGCAGATCGCCAGCTGCAGGCGGGTGGCCAAGGAGCCCGGGACGACGTTGCCGCCGCGCTCGACGAGGTCGCTCAGGTTGCACAGGCCCTCGCCGGCGGCGTCCTGCATGATGATCCGCGCTCCACGCGCCACGCCGTCCATCTCCAGGCCGTCGACCCGCGGGCGGTTGTTGTAGATGTGCTTCGAGATGCGCGCACCCACCGAGGTCCCGTCCCCGGCGATGACCCCCGCCACGACGTTGCCGTGCGTGCCGCTGCCGAAGAGCATGCCGTCGCAGGAGGTGCCGTCGTCGCCCGCGTTCTGGATGGCGTGCACATTTCGGTGACCGGGGCTGGGGAATACGTGGCTCAGATCGAAGACCTGCGTGGCCGTCTGCGAGAACTGCACCGAGTCGCCCGAGATGCCGTTGTCGGTCACCGCGACAATCTG
>QHXY01000049.1:0-3045 GCA_003223145.1 Acidobacteriota bacterium | reverse complement strand
CGTCCTGATACGGTTTCTGGAACGGCAGGTTGTCCTTGACGTTGCCCACCATCGCGGTGGTCGGGGTCTCGACGTTCATCAACATGTACTCGGGGAGCTCGTAGACGAAACGGACCCGGTTCTGCTTCGCGAGCTGGGCCACTTTCGAATAGTGCACGTTCGTCTCATAGGACAGGCCGTCGATGGAGAACGGGATCGCCGAACCGGACCCCGCCACCTCCTCGATCTCGCGACGCGCCTCCGCCTCATCGGTGTCGCGGAAGAAGGTCACGATCACCCTGAGATTATCGCTGGCGGCGCGGGCTCTCTGGATCATCGGGGTCTTGCCGAGGGCTGCGTCGATACGGAACATCGCGCCCCACGGCAGACCCGCCTCGATGTATCCCGCGTGGGCGAGCTTGTCCACGGCTCCGGCCGGCACGTCGACCAGGAGCGCCCGGCTCTCCAGCACGTCGTGGACCTTGACACCCATCGCCTTCAGCTCCGTGGCGATGTCGTCCAGGCTGCGCGACGCCAGAGCCGATTCGCTTATCTGGAGGGCGTCGAACCCGGGCGCGATCTCCCCCCGCTTGCCGTGCTCGCCGAGGCTGCGGCCTGCAGCCCCTGCGAGCGCCGGGAGCCGGGTGCGCATCCGTCCGATCTCGGCGGGGTCGATCAGCCCGATCGGCGTGTCGATCATCTTTTTCCGCTGTCCGGGCGTGACCTCCCTGAAGGTCTCGATGCCCTCGAGCGGAGAGCGGCCCTCGGGCCGCTCGAACCCCGCTGGCTTCGGCATTTTCTGGGCGATCTGCAGCTCGATATCCTGCAGACCGATGAGGCGCTGCCGGCCTGCCTGGTCCTGGTTGCGGCCGGCCCAGGTCGCGAAGCTGAAGAGCGCGAGCGCGGCCGACACCACCACTGTCGCGCCGATTGCGCTGGTCAGGGATCGTCGCTTCAGGCTAGAACCCATGGGGACCTCCCCTTTGAAGAAGCCGGATTGAGAGCGATGAGATATCGGATGGTTGGATTCGGAAACTGTGGTTGTCCAATCAGCGTTGACCGTGACAGGATCGGCTTCGCTGCGCGTACAACAGGGGTTGCGCGACCGGAGTCGCCCGTCTCGAAGTTTCATGTACGGTGAAACGATACGGCTGTCAACTTCAATCGGACGGGACACCTGCAGTCACCGACACGCAGCTTCGCCCGGCCGGACGGCATCTTGAATGGCTGCGGCGCATCCGAAGCGGGGTGCAATGCCACGCTTGCCCACGTATGACAGCCTGCCAGACCGGGTGATCAGAACCCGAGTTGCGACGCCGTGCGGCTGATGTGCGCCAGGACGGCGTCGATGTCCCCGGGACCGGTCAGGTAATTGAAGATTCCGAAGCGGAAAAATACCGTCTGACCAATAACGATCGTGGGGAACCAGGCGAATCCCCGCCTTTCAACCTCCTGCTGAATACGGATTTGTACCCGGTTCAGTCGCGAGCGCATGGCGGGTGACGCGAGGGTCTGCTCCGACATCCTGCGCCAGCGCCGTGGCAGATAGCGAAAGCAGACGCTGGCGCATTCGACCGGGGTCTGGAATGGCTCGAAGCAGGCCTGCCGGCCGACTTCCCGTTCGAGATGCTGAGCCACCTCCATCGTCCGGTCGACCAGGCGACCTAACCCGCATCTGCCCAGCGACTTCAGAGTGAACCAGAGCTTGAGACCGCGAAACGGCCGTGTGCCTTCCAGGGAATAGTGGTAGAAGTCGAGACGATCCGGTTCCGCCTCCAGATCCTTCTTCAAGTAGCCGGGCTCGATCCGGAAGCTGTCGCTCAGTGCCTGCCGGCTCCTGACGAACAGCCCGCCCAGGCTGAACGGCTGGAACAACCACTTGTGGGGGTCCAATGTCACACTGTCAGCCAGCGCCAGTCCGTCCAGCCGGTCGGCGTACAGGCTGGAAAACAGCAGCGCCCCGCCGTAGGCCGCATCCACGTGGAAATGGGCGCCGTGGCCGCCGGCCACGGCCGCCACGGCGCGCAACGGGTCGATGTTCCCGGTGTTGGTGGTTCCGGCCGTCGCCACCACCGCCATCGGTACCAACCCCCGCCGGCGGTCCCTCCGCATGGTCTCCGCCAGCCGGTCGACACGCATCTTCATCGCACCGTCCACCTCGATACGGACCAGCGACGCCTCACCCAGACCGAGCAGGTCCAGAGAGCGGCCGATGGAGAAATGCGCCTGCCCCGAGGCATAGACCCTCAGCCGCCGCGACAGGCGCGCCGGCAGCCCGGTCCGACGTGCCCGCGCGCCGGTAGCGCGATCTCTCGCCATCTTGAGGGCGATGGTGTTGGCCACGCCGCCGCCGCTGGTGAACACCCCGAAGGCCCGCCGGCCGAAGCCGATCCGATCGTTGATCCACCGAATCAGCCGCATCTCCAGGTGAGTGGCCGCCGGTCCGGCCTTCCAGGCGTCGACCGACTGATTGAGGAAGGCGACCGGGATCTCGGCGAGCGCGGCCACCGGCAGCGGCGCAGGGTTGAACAGACCGAAGATCCTCGGATGGGACATCTGCATCGAGTGACGGAATACCTTGCGCCGGCACTCGCGCATCACACGGCGAGGGTCGCGACCGGTCTCGGGCAGGGGCTCATCGAACAGGCGGTCGAGCTCGGCCAGCGTGGCGCCGCTGTACGTGCGGCGCGCGCCGCCGTAGATGTGATCGAGGGTGGACCGCAGGACCTCCACGCCGAACTGCTCGGCCTGCTTCCGGGTGGCGAGCAGGGCGTCTGCGAAGCGTCTCATGCGATCAGTCCATCGCCGGCTTGGAGCCGATGCTGAACCAGCGCCGCCGCGCCGGCACGGCCACCCTCTTGTCCACCGCCATCTTCGCCTCGGCCCAGCGGGCCAGGCGCACGAACGGCAGACCCAGGACGAAGTAAATCGCCGCGGTCAGGAGCCCGACGCCGATGTAGTCGTAATAGGTGGAGGCCAGCTGCCCGTACACCTTGGTCAGCTCGACCATGGTGATGACCGAGACGATCGAGGAGTCCTTGAACAGGGCGATGAAATCGTTCGTGA
>QHXY01000297.1 GCA_003223145.1 Acidobacteriota bacterium | reverse complement strand
GAAACGACTGGACAGGGTGCTGGACGGCTGGCCGCTGCTGTTCGGGACACGGCTGCTTGTCGTCATGCAGAAGGAGGAGGCGGAGCGGTTGCCCCAGAGACCGTAGCTGCCGACGGCCATCAAGATCGGAATGACCGGAACGCTGTATCGACCACCACCGCCCGTCCCCGGAGCGTGGACAAGCAGATAGGCCACCGCAAACAACGCCAGAACCATGCAGGACGCGTTCTTTTCGCGGCCTGCCCGCACGATGCCGATGACGAGCCCCGCTGCCAGCGGCAGGTGAAACAGGATCATCGCCACGATCCGGGCGACCAGGAACCGGGACAGCCCCGCGCTCGCGTCGGGCGAGAAGAGCAGCACTGCGCCGCGCGCCGTGATCCTGAGAAGGTAAAGGGGATGCCGCACAAGATAGGACCTTGCCGCGATCGCCAGACCCTTCCTGATCCGGATCCCGATCCCTGATTCGCCCATGCGAAGGAGTTCTTCGTTTGTGCGTATCAGGAAATCAACACCGCTCTTATTGCCATAGGTGAGCGCCACGCCTTTCTGGGGCGTGAAGGTTTCTTGGAGGGGTTCCGACAGGGAATACCTCGGGTAGAAGTTGTCGTCGGCCACCAGCCAGACTGGATAGGTCTGGTTTTGGGAATTGATCGGGATGAACTGCCCGCCGGACACCCGGTAGTTCCGGATGGTCCATGGAAGAACGACAGCGGTCGCGACGGCACAGGCGAGAGCGATCTGCCTGAACGGGAGCTGCCGACGAAAATCTCGACCGAAGCACCACACAAGCAGGGTGACCGGCTGCACGGCCAGAAACGGGGACTTCGCGAGCGCGCCCAACCCGAAGAGAAGCCCGCACACGGCGGCCCGTGGCGTGGACGGCTCGCGACACCATGCGACGGTCGCGACCCCAATGCCGATCGCCACGAGCATCTGGGTCGGCTCCTGCAACAGTTGACCGACCGTCGACACGATGAAGGGGTAGGCGGCAACGAACAGGCCTCCAGTGAGCGCTGTGCGCCTGTCTTGCCCAATTTGAAGCAGAAGAAGACAGGTCAAGGGGGAACACAGCGTCTGGACGAGCGCCTGAAAGGCCACCATCGTCGGCAGGGAAGAGCTGTGCAGAAGGTAACACCACCCACCGAGGAGCCAGGAGAACAGCGGAGGGCGATACGTCGACGGAGTCAGCCCGTCGGAGGTGAAACCGCGGCCCTCGGCGAGGTGACGCGCCAGGGCGGCGTACTCCTTTGCGTCGTTCTCCGGGCTCGCGATGCCAAGGACATGGAGATAGGCAACCCGGAGAAGCAGGCCGAGCGCAAAGAGCAGGAGGCACCAAAGAAGCGTCTCCCGTCGTGCAACGCCCGCAGGGCTCACTTGAATTGACGGCTTCAAGAGCGTGATGCCCGGGGCCGTCTCCCGCCCCGAGTGATTTTTCCGAGGCGCTCCCGGAAATACTCGACGGTCCTGTTCAGCCCCGCCTCCAAGGACACCTTGGGCCGCCAGCCAAGGTGCCTGGTCGCCAGCGTGATGTCGGGCTGGCGGACCTTGGGATCGTCGGTAGGCAGCGGCCGGTGAACGATCGGGCTCCGGCCGCCCGTCAGGCGGATCACCAGACGAGCCATCTCGAGAAGAGACAGCTCGTCCGGATTGCCGAGGTTCATGGGGCCAGGATGCCGGGAGATCAGCAGCCTGTAGATCCCCTCGACGAGATCGTCGACGTAACAGAACGACCGGGTCTGGCTGCCGTCCCCGAACACCGTCACAGGCTGGCCGGTCAGACTCTGAGTCATGAAGGCGGGTATCGCCCGGCCGTCATTGAGCCGCATCCGCGGCCCGTAGGTGTTGAAGATGCGCACGATCTTGGTATCAATTCCATGTGCGTTCCTGTAAGCGACCGTCAGGGCCTCCGCAAATCGTTTGGCCTCATCGTAGACTCCGCGGGGCCCGACCGGGTTCACGTTGCCCCAGTACGATTCCTTCTGAGGGTGCACGAGAGGATCGCCATAGACTTCGGAGGTGGAGGCCAGGAGGAATTTCGCCCCCTTGGCCTTGGCCAGTCCCAGCGCCTTGTGCGTGCCGAGCGAGCCGACCTTCAGGGTCTGAATCGGAAGCTCGAGGTAGTCCCGGGGGCTCGCGGGACTTGCGAAGTGCAGGATGTAGTCCACGGGGCCATCGATGTAGATATAGCCGGTCACATCCAGACTGATGAACGTGAAGCGGGGATTGCGAATGTGGGAGATGTTGTCGGTGGTCCCCGTCAGGAGATTATCGACACAGACGACTTCGAATTCCTTGGCAAGGAAGTAGTCGCAGAGATGGGAGCCGATGAATCCGGCGCCGCCGGTGATCAGGACGCGGCGGGGACGACGAGGTTCGGCTCGGCTGGCACGGCGTGACCGAGGGTTCATGAGATCCTGAGGCATCTCCGTGACAAAGCGCCAGACTATACCATCAGCAGGGGCCGGTCCGATCTCGGGGCGCGCGCATCGGTGCGCCGGCCGAGCCGGGCAGCCTCCTGGTCGTCACAGACGGGCTGCGTTCGGTCATCGGGATGTCACGGGGAATTACCGGAAACACCCCGGCACCTCAACGCGATTGCTATAATGACCGCCGGCCTGATCATGCGTTCGGTCGAGGACGGGTAGGGGGGACGCTTCTGAGCGAGCGGTTCTCATTGTGGCTGGGGCCGATTCTGGCGAGCGGATTGATCCGTGCTCTACGCCGGATGCTCCGCTGGAGATCGGTGAACGAAAGCGTGGTCCTCGACCTGCACCGGGCCAACCGACCCTACGTCCACGCCTTCTACCACGACCAGCTTCTGATGATGACCTACTCGTACCTGGGGCAGGCGCACGGACGCAGACTCGTGGTCCTGAGCAGCCGTCACCGGGACGGCGAGTACGTGTCGCGCACCCTGGAGAGATTCGGGCACGAGATGGTGCGCGGTTCGACGGGTCGCGGCGGCGTGGCCGGCCTGAAGACAATGATCCGCCATCTGCGGGACGGCCGGGACGTGGCCTTCGCCACCGACGGCCCGCGCGGCCCGCGCCACCGCGTGCAGATGGGCGCGATCGAGGCCGCCCGGATGGGGCGGGCCCCGCTCGTCCCGATCGCCTTCGCCGCGTCTAAAAAAAAACTCTGCGATCCTGGGACGCCTTCCAGATCCCGCTGCCGTGCGCGCGGGCGGTCTTCGTTTTCGGCGAGCCGATCGAGGTCCCGTTTACTGCCGACCGTCAGGCGATGGAAGTGAAGAGGCAGGCCCTCCAGGGAGCGCTCGATCGTCTGACGGAGGAGGCGGAGACACTGGCCCTCAATGACCGCGCCGGGACGGCCGCAGGACCCCGCGGACCTGCCGCGCCGTGAGCCGCGGCGTCCCGCACGTCCTGATCGTCGCGGGGGAAGCCTCGGGCGACCTTTACGGCAGTCTGGTGATGCGGGCGATGGCGGGCCGGCCGCGCCCCGGGGACGAGCCGGTCATCACCCGTCCGGAAGGGACGACGGACGCCGGCGCCCGGCACGTCCGGTTCACCGGCATCGGCGGGCCGGCCATGCGCGCGGCCGGTCTGCGCCCGCTTGGCGATGCCGGGAGCATCGGGGTGACCGGCTTCCTCGAGGTGCTCGCGAGCGCGCGTGCCATCTGGAGCGCCTACCGGGAAGCCCGGGACATCCTGTTCTCGGCGGATCGGCCCGATCTCGTGCTGCTCATCGATTATCCCGATTTCAACCTGCGACTGGCGAAGAAGGCGAGAGCCGCGAGGGTGCCGGTCCTGTACTTCGTCAGCCCCCAGGTCTGGGCCTGGCGCAAGGGCCGGGTCCGGCAGATCGTCTCGGTGGTGGATCGGATGCTGGTCATCCTGCCGTTCGAGGAAGAGATCTACAGACGGGCCGGTGTCCGCGTCGAGTTCGTCGGTCATCCACTGTTGGAACTCGTCCACCCCTCGCGCTCGAGGGAGCAGACGCTCCGGCCCCTGGGTCTCGATCCGGGACGGCCGACCGTGGCGCTGCTCCCGGGGAGCCGCAGGAACGAACTGAGCTCTCACCTCCATGTGATGCTCGGCGCGGGGCGCCGGCTGCAGGAAGAGTTTCGCGACCTGCAGTTCCTGCTCCCGATCGCCCCGACTCTCGTGGAGGACGAGGTGGAGAGGATCCTGCGCGCGGAGCAGAAAGGCGCTGAGGGGGCGGGTGTGGCGCGCGCCGACCTCGATTGCCGGCTCGTACGCGAGGGGCGGTACGATGCGGTGGCGGCCTGCGATGCAGCCGTGGCGGCGTCCGGGACGGCGACGCTCGAGACCGCCCTGCTGGGCGTCCCGATGGTGATCGTCTACAGGATGAACCCGCTGACCTTCGCGGTCGCCCGGCTGATCTCGGACGTGCCGCACGTCGGCATGCCCAACCTGATCTCCGGCAGGCGGATCGTTCCTGAGCTGGTCCAGCGAGAGTGCACGCCGGAGCGCATCGCCCTGGAGCTGCGGCGGATCCTGACCGATCCGGTGGTCGCGGGGGAGATGCGTCGGGCGCTGTCCGGGGTGCGCTCCCGGCTCGGCCGGCCGGGCGCGATCGAGAGGGTCGCCGCGACCGCCTGGGATATGATCGGCGGGCGCGTCATCGAATGCGAGGCGGCCCGGTAAAGATGGGGACGGACGGGGACGGCATGGGAGTGGAACGCGAGCGAACACGGGTGCTGAGCATGACCGGGTTCGGCCAGGGGGAGGTCGAGAGTGACGGTGTGCGGGTGGTGGTGGAGCTGAGGGGAGTGAACCACCGGTTCCTGGACGTCAAGATGAGGCTCCCGGCGGATCTGGGTGCCCTCGAGCCGGCTCTGCGCGCCGAAGTCCAGGAGCGGGTGTCGCGCGGCCGCATCGACATCACCGCGATGCTGGTGGCTCCGCGCTCCGCCGGGTTCCGCCTGGAGGTGAACCGCGACCTCGTGGCGGCCTATCTGAGGGCGGCGGCCAGCCTGAAGAGGGATTTCCGGCTGAAGGGAGCGGTCGGGCTCGAGACGCTCCTGGCGCTGCCCGGGGCGATCTCGGTGCAGGCGGAGTCGCCGCGATCGGACGGCGCGGAGCGGGCCCTGGTCACCGAAGCGCTGCGCCGGGCGCTCGCGCAGTACGATGCGATGCGCGCCGCCGAAGGCGCACGCCTTGCCGATGAACTCAAGGGTCATCTTCAGGCGATTCGCGCGTCGGCGCGTCGCATCGAAGAGGATGCGGGTGCTCTGCCGGCAGCGTACGCGCGCCGCGTCAAGGAGCGTGTGGCGGACCTGCTCCGAGGGGAGCGGGGGCTGGATCCGGGGCGCCTGGAGCAGGAGGTCGCGCTCCTGGCCGGGCGGGTCGACGTCACCGAGGAGCTGGTCAGACTGCGGGGCTATGTCGAGCAGGCGGAGGCGACCCTCGGCCACCCGGAGGGGCCGGTCGGCAAGACGCTGGATTTCATCATGCAGGAGATGAACCGGGAGGCGAACACCATCTCCTCGAAGGCCGAGGCCCTGCCAATCTGCCGGGAGGCGCTGCGCATCAAGGCCGAGGTCGAGAAGATCCGCGAACAGGTGCAGAACCTCGAATGAAACCGCCGCGCAGGGACGAGGGCCGCCTCCGGCGACCGGATGGTTCGCCGGGTTCGGTTTTCGTGATCTCGGCGCCCTCGGGCGCGGGCAAGACGACACTGTGCAAGCGCCTCCTCGAGGAGGATCGAACCATCGAGTTCTCGGTGTCATTCACCACGCGCCCGCCGCGCGCCGGTGAACGGGACGGCGTCGACTATCACTTCGTGGGCCAGGATGAGTTCGAGCGTCGGCGCGGCGGGCACGAGTTCGCGGAATGGGCCGTCGTGGGAGGTCACCGGTACGGCACCTCGGCCACCAGGCTGCGGGAGGCGGTCGCGCGCGGGAGCGACATCCTTCTCGACATCGACACGCAGGGGGCGATGAACATCCGCCGCCTGATCCCCGAGGCGGTGCTGGTCTTCATCCTGCCGCCCGGCAAGGCGGCCCTCAAGGATCGGCTCGAGAAGCGGGGCACGGACGGTCCCCCTGAAGTCGCTCGCCGCCTCAGCCTGGCGCGGGGGGAGGTCGAGAAGTGCCTGGTCTACGACTACGTCATCATCAATGACGACCTGGAGACGGCCTACCGTCAACTGCGGGCCGTCCTGGAGGCGACCCGCTGCCGCGGCGCGCGGCAGATGCGCCGCATCGAGGGGATTGTGCAGGAGTTCGCCTCCGAACCCTGAAGAGCCGCCGGCACGCGGGTGACGGATCGTGCGGCGGCCCGCGTGCCGCCTCGATCCGCGGGCCGCTTTTCGATTAGAATGCTTTACGGGAATGAGTTCCTGACGTCCCTTCTGGAGGGTTCATGATCTCGACGGCATCGATCGGCAACAAGTTCGAATTCATCAGCGTGGCGGGCGAGCGGTGCAAACAGCTGCAGCGCGGCGCCCGGGCACGCATCGAAACGACGGCCAGAAAAGCTGTGACCATCGCCATGCAGGAGGTCCTGTCCGGAGTCATCCCTTACAGCTACGGCCCCTTCCCCGAAGAGTATCCTGTCGAGGAGGTGGCCGAGGTGACGACCGAGACTTACCCCGCCGACGAGTCGGGGATGGAGAATCGTGAGCCGGCAAACTGAAGGATCGGATACGCGAAAGCAGGCCGGGAGCTCCGGCCCGCGTATCGCCCTGGGCGTGACCGGCGGCATCGCGGCCTACAAGTCGGCGGAGATTGTCCGCGGCCTGACCCGTTCGGGCGCCGAGGTGCACGTCATGATGTCGGCGGGCGGCCAGAAGTTCATCACGCCGCTTACGCTCCAGACGCTCAGCGGGCAGGACGTGATCACGGATCAGTGGGATCTGGCGCGCGGTCCCGACATCCAGCACATCGCTCTGGCGCGCGGTCTCGACCTGTTCCTGGTTGCGCCGGCGACCGCCGATGTTCTGGCGAAGCTCGCGCACGGCATCGCCGACGATTTTCTGAGCACCTTCTATCTCGCGGTGACCGCGCCGGTCGCCGTCGCTCCTGCCATGAACGTCTGGATGTGGGAGCACCCGGCGACGCAGGCCAATATCGCGCTCCTCAAATCGCGCGGCGTCCGCATCATCGAACCCGGTGTGGGAGAGCTGGCCTGCGGTGAGGAGGGCGTCGGTCGCATGGCCGAGCCCGAGACCATCGTCGAGACCGCTCTGGCGATGGCTAAAAAAAAACTCCGCGGCCGCTTGAGGGCCGCCGCGTCCTCGTGACAGCGGGCCCTACCCGCGAGGCCCTCGACCCCGCCCGCTTCATCAGCAACCCGTCCACCGGCAAGATGGGGTACGCCCTCGCCGCCGAAGCCGTGTCGCGGGGCGCGGACGTCACGTTGATCTCCGGGCCGACCTATCTCGTGGCGCCGCCGGGCGTCCGGCTGGTGCGGGTCACCACCGCCGACGAGATGTTCCGCGCCGCGCTCAACCAGGCGCCCGGGGTCGACCTCGTCCTCAAGGCGGCCGCCGTGGCGGACTACCGCCCGGAAGATCGCGCCCCGGGGAAAATCAAGAAGGAGGTCCTGCGCAGGAGGGCCCAGAGGCAGGGTGGCGCGGACCGGGCCGTCCTTCTCCGACTGCTGCCGACCCCCGACATCCTGGAAGAGCTCGGACGGCGCAAGCGACCGGGACAGGTGCTGGTCGGCTTCGCGGCCGAGACCGGGGACCTGGCGTCGAACGCGCTCAAGAAGCTGAAGAAGAAAAACCTCGATCTGATCGTGGCGAACCGCATCGGGGAAGAGGGTGAAGGATTCGAGGCGGACACCAACCGCGCCCTGGTACTCGACCGCTCCGGCGGCCGGACCGAGCTGCCGCTGATGTCGAAGGAATCGATGGCGGCGGCCATTCTCGATCTGGCTGGACCGCTGCTTTCGGTCGGTTCCGGCCAGGCGTTCCGTCAGGCGGCGGGGAGACCCGGGGCATGATCCGGACACCTGGGGATTGGCAGGCCCTGCGGGCGCGTCTCGAGTGGCTTCGTCTGTTGGGAGTCGAGGAGCTTCCCTTCGTCGCGCCCGAGAGGCGGCCGGCGCAGGTGTCGTCTGAATGGGCGGGTACGGCGACCGGCGGGCCCCCGGCGAGGCCAGTCGTCCAGGCGGGGTTGTTCGGTGGGTTCGAGGACGTCGACGGGGGGGGATCTGCCCGTTCCGGGCGGCGCAGCCGTGGTGGCGCACCACCGGTCTCGCCGCTCGCCACGGCGCGCGCCCCCGAGGCGCCCGACGCCGCCACCGCACTCCGGTTGATCCGCGAGGACCTGGGGGACTGCACGCGCTGCAGCCTGTGCCGCGGCCGGACGAACATAGTCTTCGGCGTGGGGAATCCGGACGCCCGACTCATGTTCGTCGGTGAGGGGCCCGGGGCGGACGAGGACCTCAAGGGAGAGCCGTTCGTGGGGCGTGCCGGACAGCTCCTGACGAAGATCATCGAGTCGATGGGAATGCAGCGCGGCGAGGTCTACATCGCCAATGTCGTGAAGTGCCGCCCCCCCGAGAACCGCACGCCGCTCCCGGACGAGATCGGCACGTGCGCGCCGTTCCTGTTCCAGCAGATCAGGGCGATCCGACCGCGTGTTCTGGTCTGCCTCGGGACGCCGGCCGCGCAGACGGTCCTGGGGACGCGCGAGACGATCACCCGCCTGCGCGGCGGCTTCCATGACTTGGAAGGAATCCGCGTCATGCCGACGTTCCACCCGGCCTACCTGTTGCGCAACCCGGCTGCCAAGAGAGAGGTCTGGGACGACATGAAGAAGGTGATCGCCGAGTTGAAAGCGGCGGGATGACCTGCCTGTTCGCATCGGTCGCGGTGCCCCGGCCGGTACGACGCCTGTTCACCTACTCGGTCCCCCCCGCGCTCGCCCCACGATGCCGTCGTGGCGTCCGAGTCGTCGTGCCGTTCGGCCGGCGCCGACTGACCGGATACCTCCTGGACCTCCGGGAGGGGAAGGAGCCGGCCGATGCCCCGCACCCGCTCAAATCGATCGAGCAGGTCCTCGACGCCGAGCCGGTCCTCGACGAGTCTATTCTCGCGCTGACGCGCTTCGCGGCCGATTACTACCTTGCGTCCTTGGGCGAAATGATCGTCTGCGCCCTGCCCGGTATGAAGGCTCGGGTGCGCCGGACCGTGTCGGTGACCGCGATGGGGAGATTGGCGCTCGAGGCGGGCGGCGGCGTCCTTGTGGACACTTCACTCCCCCGGATCGCGGCCAATCCACTCGCCAGAGAAATACTCGGCGTGGTGGCGGAGTTCACGTCGGAGCGTGGCGCGGCGATCCGCCTGGAGGATCTCAGTCGCCGCATCGGGTCGCGCTTCAAGACGCGAACCCTGGAGCGTCTCCGCGCCGGGGGGCTCCTGGAGGTGACCGAGGTCGCCGTCTCTCCGGGGCCACGCCCGTACCTCGAAGAGCACGTCGACCTGAGCACCCGGGACGACCCACCTGCGGCCGTGAAGGGATCGCGCCGGCGCCGGATTCTCGCGGTGCTGAAGGAGACCGGCGGCCGGATGCCGCTGCCGGCTCTCCTGAAAGCCTCCGGCGCGCCGCGGGACGCGCTACGCGCGCTCGAGAAACTCGGTCTCGTCCGGATCGAATCGCAGGAAGTGCCCCGGCGGCCAGCCTCTCTCGGGTTGGCGTTGGAGCCCCTCGCCGAGCTATCGCCCACCGCCGATCAAAAGAAAGCGATCGAAGCGATCGAGGACGCCCTCGCCGAACGATGCTTCACGACGTTTCTTCTGCACGGCATCACCGGGAGCGGCAAGACCGAAGTCTACCTGAGGGCCATCGAGGCTGCGGTCCGGGCGGGGCGGAGCGCGCTCTATCTCGTCCCCGAGATCGGTCTGACGCCGCTCCTGGCGCGGCGCATGCGATCCCGCTTCGGCGAGGTCCTGGCGCTGCTGCATTCGGGTCTGACCGGAGGGGAGCGCTATGACGAGTGGAGACGGATCCGCGACGGCCGCGTGAACGTCGTCCTCGGCACCCGCTCGGCCGTGTTCGCGCCGATCCCCGATCTCGGACTCGTCGTGGTCGATGAGGAGCACGACGCATCCTACAAGCAGGACGAGCACCCGCGGTACAACGGCCGCGACCTGGCGATCCTGCGCGGCAAGATGGCGCGGGCGGTCGTGGTCCTCGGATCGGCGACGCCCTCCATGGAAAGCTACCTGCACGCGCAGCGCGGCCGCCACCGGCTGTTGAGCCTCCCGGGGCGCATCGGCCGTGCCGGGCTGCCCCCCGTCGAGCGGGTGGACATGCGCCGCGAGTTCGAGGAGGTCGGCCGCGAATCGATCCTGTCGCGACGGCTGCTCTCGGCCCTCGAGGAGCGCCTGCGGCGCGGCGAGCAGAGCCTGGTCCTGCTCAACCGCCGGGGGTTCTCCACCTTCGTCCTCTGCCGCTCCTGCGGCGAGTCGATACAGTGCCGCAACTGCAGCATTCCGATGACCTGGCACCTGCGGCAGCGGCGCCTGCGCTGCCACTACTGCGACGACAGCCGCGAGGAGCCGCGGGCCTGCCCGGTCTGCAAGAGCGCCCACCTCCATTTCGGCGGGACCGGCACGGAACGCCTCGAAACCATCCTGAGGGCGTCGCTGCCGGGAGCGCGCATCGAGAGACTCGACAGGGACACGACGCGGGGCCGCGGCTCGGTCGAGGAGATTCTGACGCGTGTCGAACGGGGGGAGATCGATGTCCTGCTCGGGACGCAGATGATCGCCAAGGGCCACGACTTTCCCAACGTGACCCTCGTGGGTGTGCTGGCGGCCGACGCCCTGCTCGGGCTTCCGGACTTCCGTGCCGGTGAGAAGGCGTTCCAGCTTCTGGCCCAGGTCGCGGGGCGCAGCGGCCGCGGCGAGCGCGAGGGTGAGGTGATCGTGCAGGCCTACTACGCCGATCACCACGCCATTCGATTTGCCTGTGAGCACGACTTCGCCGGGTTCGCGGCGCGCGAGCTCGCCTACCGGCGGGCCATGAACTACCCGCCGTACTCCGTCCTGGCCGCGATCCTGGTGAAAGACCGCGTCTTCGACAGGGCCCGCGTCCGGGCGACGGTCATCGGCAGGGTGCTGCGCGGCGTGGCGGGTGGTGGGCTTCAAGTACTGGGGCCCGCCCCGGCGCCGCTGGAGCGGCTGCGAGGAGAATTCCGCGTCCAGCTCCTGGTCAAAGCGCCGGGCCGTCGGCAGATGCAGGAGGCCCTCGGGAAGACCCTGCCGGAGCTGGAGAAACGGAACGTCCGCTTGGACAACCTGGTGTTCGACGTCGACCCGATCTCGACTCTCTGAAGACTCGGCCGCTCCGAGCGCTACTTGACGATTTCCAGACCCGGCCTGCCGTCGGCCGGCACCACTTCGCCGACAACGGCGGCCACCCGGTTGCCGCGCTCGTGCAGGCGCGCGACGAGCGTCGGCGCCTGATCCGCGGGGAGGGAGATCAACAGTCCGCCCGAGGTCTGCGGGTCGACGATGAGCCACCTCTCCTCGTCGGTGAAGTTTCCCGAGAAGGTCAGGAAGTCTCCCGCCGCCTGCATGTTCGAGGCGGTCACCGAGGTGGCGACGCCCTGGCCGATCAAGTCGAGGCTTTCCTCGTACCGCGGGACGTCTTTGAACCGGATCCGCATCCGGACGTTGCTGCCCTTGGCCATCCCGAGGGCGTGACCGCTCAGACCGAAACCGGTGACGTCGGTGCAGGCATGCGGGTCGAACTCGAGCATCGTCTCGCACGCCACGCGATTGAGGGCCGCCATCCAGTCCACGGCCCGCATGAGCAGCTCGTCCGACGCCAGTCCCCGGCGGAAGCCGGTGATGATCACGCCGGTGCCGATCGGCTTGGTCAGGACCAGGTGGTCCCCCGGCCGCGCCGCGGCGTTGGTGAGGATCCGCTTCGGGTGGATCAGACCGGTCACCGACAGACCGTATTTCAGCTCATCGTCGCGCACGGTGTGCCCGCCCACCAGGGTGGCGCCGGCCTCCTTGATCTTGCTGAAGCCGCCCTCCAGGATCTTGCGCAGCGACGCCTTGTCGATGTTGCGGGCAGGGAAGTTGCACAGGTTCATGGCGGTGAGTGGCCGTCCACCCATGGCGTAGACGTCCGAGATCGAGTTGGACGCCGCCACCTGCCCGTAGAGAAACGGATCGTCGACCACCGGGGTGATGTAGTCGACCGTCTGGACCAGGGCCACCTCGTCCGAGAGGCGGTACACACCGGCGTCATCGCCGGTCTCGAAGCCGACGAGCAGGTTGGGATCGGTCTTGGCCGCCCCGGCGAATTCCTTGACGATTTCGCTCAAGTCCACCGGACTGAGCTTGGCCGCTCAGCCGCCGGAGCGGGCGTGGCTCGTCAGCTTCGCCGCAGTCGCCTCGTTCATTGGGCTCACCCGAATCGAAATGAATGGTGCGATCGAATGCTATGCCCTCGCTCCGGCCGTGTCAAATCGGGGCGTTGCGCGTCCGGCGGTCCGCGCGCCCGGACCACGGCGCGTCGGACGCTGCACTATAATGCCGCCGCCATGGAGACGCCCTCCGCGTGCGACACCATCCTGGAGACGATCGGTCACACGCCGCTGGTGCGCATCCGGCGGATGAACCCCGAGCCCGAGGCACCGATCTACGCAAAGATCGAGGGGTTCAACCCGATGGGCAGCGTCAAGGAACGGATCACACAGCGCATCGTGGAGGAGGCCGAGAGGCGCGGCGACCTCAAGCCAGGGATGACGCTCCTGGAATCCTCCAGCGGGAACACCGGCATCGGTCTGGCGATGGTGGGAGCGGTCAAGGGCTACCGGGTGGTCATCACCATGGCGCAGAGGGTGTCGATCGAGAGGCGGCAAATCCTCCGTGCCCTCGGCGCCGAAATCGTGTTCACCTCGAGAGAGGGCGGCTCGGATGAGGCGTGGGATCTCGCCGACGCCCTGTATGCGCGGGACCCCGCGCGGTACTTTCGTGTCGGCCAGTACGTCAATCCCGACAACACCCTGGCGCACTACGAGGGCACCGCGGAGGAGGTCTGGAGACAGACCGGCGGGCGCGTCGACTGGCTCGTGCTGACGCTCGGCACCTGCGGCACGCTGGTCGGCATGGCGCGGCGTCTGAAAGAGCGCAACGCGGCCCTGAAGGTCGTCTCGGTGGAACCGCAACCCAGGCACGCGCAGCAAGGCCTCAGGAACATGACGGAGTCCCGCGTTCCCGTGATCATGGACTGGAGCCTGGTCGACGAACGCATGACGGTGATGGACGCGGACGCCTTTGAGACCGCCCGCGACTTGGCGCGCCGCGAGGGCATCTTCGCCGGCATCTCCTCGGGCACCGCGATGTTTGCGGCCCTGCAGGTCGCCCGCAGGGTCAAGAGGGGCCACATCGTGACGCTGCTCCCCGACCGCGGGGAAAAATACCTGAGCACACCGCTGTACCCGGAAGGCCCCGGACCGTCCTGAACCTCGCGGAGAGCGCTTTGACCTCGCGCTGTCTCGTCATCCAGGTGGTCGCCTGCGATACCACCGAGGCGGCGTGTCGCGCCTACCTCGCCGCCGACCCGCGCGCCGACGTGGTCGAGCTGCGCTGGGATCTCGTCAGGGACCTGGACGCGGATCGAATGCTCGCCCTCAAAGGCAAGCCCAAGCTGATCACGGTCCGCAGCCGCCAGCAGGGGGGAGCGGCCCGGCCGGCCGAGCGCGAGCCCCTTCTGCGGAAGGCCCTGGCCGCCGGCGTCGCTTATGTCGATTTGGAGTTCGGCGAACGGGACCTCGTCTTTCTGAGCGGGCGCGGGCGGACGCGCCGTCTGCTGTCGCACCACGATTTCAACGGGACGCCGGCGGATCTGCAGGCGCTCTACCGTGAGATGCGCGCGGCCGGGGGAGACGCGCTCCCGAAGATCGTCACGTTTGCGGACGCCGCGAGCGACATCGTGAGGGTGCGTGACCTGCTCCAGTCCGCCGGACCGGGGTCGCTCATCGCGTTTTGCATGGGCCCGAAGGGCGTTCCCAGCAGGATCCTGGCGCCCTCGTGGGGGTCGGCCGCCGTCTACGCCCCGGCGCGCGGCGCGGCGGGAAGCGCTCCCGGCCAGGTCTGTCTCGAGGAGTTGTTCGGTCTCTATCGCTTCCACCTGATCGGACCCGGGACACGGCTTCTCGGTGTTCTCGGTTACCCGATTGGGCACTCGCTTTCCCCACGCCTTCACAACGCGGCGCTCGTAGAGCTCGGGCTCGATTACTGCTATCTGCCGTTCGAGGCGTCCCGGCTGGCCGAATTCCTGCCGGTCCTGAGCGAGCTGCGCCTCGTCGGCTTGAGCGTCACGCTGCCCCACAAAGAAGCGATCCTCCCGCACCTCGATGCCTTGGACGATACCGCGCGGCGCGTCGGGGCGGTGAACACCGTCGTCAAGGTGTGGAATCGTCTCGAAGGCCGCAACACGGACGTCGAGGCGTTCCTGACCCCGCTCCGCGGCCGGATGGCTCTCGAGGGCGCCCGCGTCGCGGTCATGGGGGCCGGAGGAGCGGCACAGGCCGTGGTGGATGGACTGGTGCGCTCCGGCGCGCGCGTCACCGTCTTCAATCGAACCGCGGCGCGCGCGCGGACTCTGGCGCGCCGTTTCGGCGCGCGCCATCTCCCCTGGGCCCGCCTGCGTCGATACCCGTGCGACCTTCTGGTGAACGCGACCTCGGTCGGTCTGGCGCCGGAGATCCACCGCTCGCCGATTCCGGCCTCCTGGATCGCCGCTCCCATCGTGTATGACATCATCTACAACCCTCCAGAGACCCGGTTGCTGCGGGAGGCGCGCTGCCGCGGACAATCGACTCTGGGCGGCGTGGAGATGTTCGTGGCGCAGGCGGCCGCGCAATTCGCCCTGTTCACCGGCCGCCAGGCCCCTGTCGAACTGATGCGCCGGGTGGCGCTCGGAGCCCTCGGGGAGGAGCCCCGCGCCGCAGCGGGGCCGCCTCCCCCGAAACCACGGCCCCGGCGCGGGAAGCGTGATTGACACGATCCCGGTCGTGTACTAGAGTAACGCCGCCTTCTTTTCGGAGATCGGCCGTGCAGGCTCGACCCATCGGCGAGGACGACTTTGTGGACCTCACGATCCGCGGGGCGGCGCGGTCCCCTCACTTCGTCCTGTTCCACGACACAAACCACTCTTACTATTGGTGGCGCTGACCGGCGCGCCGGCGGAGCCGTCCCGGCCCCGCCGTCTCCGGTGAGCGCGGGCGCCCGGGCGCAAGTGCGCCCTGGAGCGGAACCCGGGCCGCGCGGGGACGCCCCCGCCATCGAAGCGAGATGCATGATGAGGTCGATCGACATGATGAGGCCGACAGAGATGCCGCAGGTGAGAGGGTGGCGGCGGGTTCGAGTCGGGATGGCTGTGGCTCTGGCGGTCGGAATCGCTGGATGCACCTCGCTCGAGCGCAATCTGAACGTGGTGACCCCTTATAGCGACAAACTGAGCCCGTACAACTACAAGGAAGACGGGAAGCTGGCGATGATGGTCGCGGGGGTGGATGCTGCCCGCTTGATCCGCAAGGAATCGTATTTCCCTCTGTTCGTGCAGGTCGCAAACAAGACCAAAGGAACGTTCGAGATCACCCGTGAATCCTTCACGCTGGAGGATCCCCTCGGGAAGCAGTACTCCATGGCGCCCTCCCGCGAGGTCGCCGATCACTACCCGCGCCTCGACCTGGACCGTCGGCTGTTCGTCCAGAACCGCCAGTTCACCCTCATCGGCGTCGGCCTGTACACCTACGTGCAGAGCAACTTCTACCCATCCTCTTCCGGGCGCGGTCTGCTCATCGATCAGGTGAGCCTGCCGCCGCAGTCGTACATGGAGGACGTGATCTATTTCCCCATCCCCGAATCGGGGCTGAACGGAGTGCCGTTGCGGCTGCTGTTCAAGGTCAAGGGTCTCGAGGAGCCGATCGAGGTCGTGTTCGAGGTCCCGCGCACTCTGGGGATCTTCGAGAAGGACGAAAAGAAGTCGTGAAGGACGGGTGCAACCTCGAAGCGGCGGACCTGCCGGACCTGGCGCGGCAGGGGAACGTCGTCCCGCTGTGCCGCGAGATCGACGCCGACCTGCTCACGCCCGTGGCCGCCTTCCTGCGTATCGCGAGGGGGGCGCGGCAGCCGTTCCTCCTGGAGTCCGTGGAGGGGGGCGAGGCGATTGCGCGCTACTCATTCCTCGGGCGGGACCCCGCGGGTCTCGTGCGGGCGACGGTCGGCGAGCGCGAGGGCGACCCGCTCGAGTCCCTGCGCGGGATCATGGCGAGTCACCGTCCGGTGCGCTTCCCGGACCTGCCGCGATTCACCGGCGGCGCCGTCGGCTACCTGTCTTACGACGTGGTGCGGTCGATCGAGCGACTGCCTCGGTCCGTCAAGGACGACCTGCGCGTGCCCGACATCCTGTTCGGGATCTACGACACCGTTCTGGCGTTCGATCACCTGAAGCAGCGGATCCAGATCGTGTCGAACATCCGCACCGAGGAGCGGGGCGAGCGCGTGAAGTCGAGAGTCCTCGACAAGCGTTACCGCGCCGCACGTCGCAGCATCGAGTTCATGGAGAATCTGCTGCGCCGAGCCGCGGCGCCGGCGGCGCGCCGCGCGCCGGGACGCGACCGCTGGCGAGCGAACATCAGCCAGGCGCGCTACAAAGCGAGCGTCAGGCGGGCCAAGGACTACATCCGCGCCGGCGACATCTTCCAGGTGGTCCTGTCACAGCGCTTCGAGCGCAGGGCCCGGGCCTCGCCCTTCTCGATCTACCGGGCCCTCCGCCGCATCAACCCCTCGCCCTACATGTACTACCTCGACTTCGGGGAGGTCACCCTGGCGGGCGCCTCGCCGGAGATGCTGGTGCGGGTGGAGGGGGACCGGATCCGGACGCGGCCGATTGCCGGCACCCGCCCGCGGGGCCGGGATGAGGACGAGGACCGGGCGATGGAGAGGGAGCTCCTGACCGATCCCAAGGAGCGGGCCGAGCACGTGATGCTGGTCGACCTGGGCCGCAACGACCTCGGGCGCGTCGGCCGGCCCGGCACCGTCGAGGTCAGCCACTTCATGGGGGTGGAGCGCTTCTCGCACGTCATGCACCTTGTGTCGGAGGTGACCGCGCGGTTGCGGGCCGACCGGGACGCATTCGACGGTCTCCTGGCCTGCTTCCCGGCGGGCACCGTGTCCGGTGCGCCCAAGGTGCGCGCCATGGAGATCATCGAAGAGCTGGAGACCACGCGCCGCGGTCCGTACGCCGGCGCGGTCGGTTACGTCGACTACTCCGGCAACCTCGACTCCTGCATCACCATCCGCACGACCGTGATGAGCCGTGGCATCGCGCACGTGCAGGCCGGCGCCGGGATCGTGGCCGACTCGGTCCCTGACCGCGAGTACCGCGAGTGCGTAAGCAAGGCGGGGGCCCTGATCGACGCGATCGAGCGGGCGGAGGCGCGGACGTGATCGTGGTCATCGACAACTACGACTCCTTCACCTACAACCTGGTGCAGTATCTCCAGGAACTCGGGGCGGACGTGGAGGTGTACCGCAACGACCGGATCACCGTGGAAGGCATCTCCGCCCGGCGACCGCAGGCCCTGGTCATCTCTCCCGGGCCGCGCACCCCGGACGACGCCGGCATCACCCTCGACGCGGTGCGGGCCTTTTCGGGCAGGTTGCCGGTGCTCGGAGTCTGCCTCGGGCACCAGGCGATCGGGCAGGCGTTCGGCGGCCGCGTCGTGCGCGCCCCCTCGCTGATGCACGGCAAGACCAGCCGGATCCGGCATGATGGCCGCACGATCTTCGCCGGCCTCGAGAATCCCTTCGAGGCGACCCGCTACCATTCGCTCGTCGTCGACCCGAAGAGCGTGCCGTCCGACCTCGAAGTATCGGCCAGCACGGAGGACGGAGTGATCATGGGGCTGCGTCACAGGCTTCACCCGACCGAGGGCGTGCAGTTCCACCCGGAGTCGGTCCTGACGCGGGACGGCAAGGCCCTCCTGAAGAATTTCCTGGAACGGCCGTGGGCCGGGTGAGCGCGATGGAGGATGTGCTGCAGGTGATCCTGGGCAAGGTGGTCGACGGAGTCCGCCTGTCGGCGCCCGAGGCGCGCTCCTCGTTCGAGGCGATCATGGACGGCTGCGTCCCGCCGGCGCGGCTGGCGGCCTTCCTCATCGGGCTCAGAATGCGTGGCGAGACGGTGGTCGAGATCACCGAGTTCGCGCGGGTGATGCGCGAGCGGGCCACGCGGGTGCGCTGCGACGCCCCGGTGATTCTCGACACCTGCGGCACGGGGGGCGACGCGTCCGGCACGTTCAACATCAGCACGCTGGCCGCCTTCGTCGTCGCGGCGGCCGGCGTGGTGGTCGCCAAGCATGGCAATCATTCGGTGAGCAGCCGCTGCGGCAGCGCCGATCTCCTGCAGGGCCTGGGCGTGCGCGTGGATGTCCCGGTCGCGACCGACGAGCGATCGCTCCGGGAGGTCGGGCTCGGTTTCCTGTTCGCTCCGTCGCTGCACGGCGCCATGCGTCATGCCGCCCCGGTGCGGCGGGAGCTGGGGGTGCGGACCGTGTTCAACATCCTCGGTCCGCTGACCAACCCCGCGGGAGCCCGTCACCAGCTGCTGGGCGTGTACGACCCAGGCCGTCTTCGTGTGATGGCCGAAGTTCTCAGGGAGCTTGGCTCGGAACGGGCCATGGTGGTGCACGGTCACGGCCTCGACGAGATCACCCTTCACGGGACGACCCGCGTGGCGGAGTTGCGGGACGGCCGGGTGCGCGAGGGCGAGCTGACACCGGAGGACGCCGGGCTGCCGCGGGCGCGAGTGGATGAGCTCGCGGGCGGGGACGTCGAGCGCAACGTGGCGATTGCCGGGAGTGTGCTGGGCGGGGAGCGCGGCCGGAGGCGCGACGTGGTCCTTCTGAACGCCGGCGCGGCCCTGGTGGTGGCGGGACGAGCGGGTGATCTCAAGGAAGGCGTCGAGCTGGCCGCGCAGGCGATCGACTCGGGTGGCGCTCTGCGGGTGCTGGAGCGTCTGCGGGCGCTCTGCCCGCTCAACGCCTGAGCCGACCGCGGCGGGGTGCACCTGCGCGGACCGCGCCGCAGTGAGGGCCGCGCTCGGGGAGGGCGGGTGGGCGTTCTCGAACGGATCGTGCAGGCCAAGAAGGCGCAGGTGGCGCGGGACAAGGTGGAGCGTCCGCTCCGCCGGGTCATTGAGATGGCCACCGCCGCCCTGCCGCCACGGGATTTCGGCGCGGCCATCCGCCGGGGCGATCGGATCAACATCATCGCCGAGATCAAGAAGGCCTCGCCTTCGAAGGGCGAGATCAATGCCGCCGCCGACGTGGCGGCGATCGCCGCCTCTTACGCGCGCGCCGGCGCCGCGGCGCTGTCGGTCCTGACCGAGTCGCGCTTCTTTCTGGGCGCGCCGGAGCACCTGGGGGATGCCAAGCGCGCGGTCGCGGTGCCGGTGCTGCGCAAGGACTTCGTACTGGAGGAGTATCAGGTTTACGAGAGTCGCGTCCTGGGCGCCGATTCGATCCTCCTGATCGCCCGCATCCTGACCTCGAAGGATCTGGCGACGCTGATCGGGGTTGCCCGCTCGTTGCACATGGAGCCCCTGGTGGAGGTCCACTCCGAGGAGGAGGTGGACCGGGCGATCGAATGCGGCGCGGCGGTGGTCGGGGTGAACAACCGGGATCTCGCGACCATGAGCGTGTCGATCGAGAACTCGCTGCGGCTGGCACCGCGCCTGCCGGAGCCGCTGATCAAGGTCAGCGAGAGCGGCATCGAGACTCCCCTGGATATCCAGCGTCTGCGCGGCGCGGGGTACGTCGCCTTCTTGATCGGCGAAAGGCTGATGCGCGAGGCCGACCCGGGGGCGGCGCTGCGCGAGCTGGCGGGAGGCGCTGCGTCGTGAACGTGCGCGTCAAGCTGTGCGGCATCACCCGGCTGGAGGACGCCCTGCTCGGCGTCGAGCTCGGAGTGGACGCCCTGGGGTTCAACTTCGTCGAGGGAAGCCCGAGGCGCGTTGCGCCGGAGCTGACGCACGACGTGTGCGCCGCCGTGCCTCCCTTCGTCGTGCGCGTCGGGGTGTTTGCCGACGAGCTGCCGCGCGTCATGGAAGCGACGGCGCTTCTGGCCGGGCTCAACTGCCTGCAGCTGCACGGGGACGAGCCGCCCGAAACCTGCCAGGCGATCGCCATCCCCTGGTACAAGGCCCACCGCGTCGGCACGCAGTTCCGACCGGAATCGGTGCAGCGCTACCGCTGCAACACCTCGCTCCTGGACGCCCGCGTGCCTGGAAAGAAGGGCGGGACGGGTGCGACCTTCGACTGGACGGTGGCGCGCCTGGCGTCCGCCTACCGCCGTGTGATCGTGGCCGGAGGCCTGACTCCGGAGAACGTCGGCGAAGCGATCGCCGTGGCCAGGCCTTACGGCGTGGACGTCAACAGCGGCGTCGAGACCGCCCCCGGCAGGAAGGACCGCCGGCTTCTGGCCGAGTTCATGAGACGCGTGCGTGAGGCTGCGCAGGCGCTGGAGGGCCCGTCGTGAAGACACCCGATGCCGGCGGCCACTTCGGCCGCTACGGAGGCCGCTTCGTCCCCGAAACGCTGATGAGCCCGCTCCAGGAGCTGGAGGAGGCCTGGACGACGGCGCGCTCCGATCCCGCCTTCCTGAAGGAGCTGGATCACTACCTGCGAACATACGCGGGCCGCCCGACGCCTCTGTACCGGGCCGACAACCTGTCGAGGCGCCTCGGGGGCAAGACGCGCGTCTATCTCAAGAGGGAGGACCTGGCCCACACGGGAGCGCATAAGATCAACAACACCGTCGGCCAGGCCCTGCTGGCCCGTCGCATGGGGAAGACCAGGGTCATCGCCGAGACCGGAGCCGGCCAGCACGGCGTCGCCACGGCCATGGTCGCTGCCCTGTTCGGACTGCGCTGCGCGGTGTACATGGGGGAGGAGGACATGCGAAGACAGGCGCTCAACGTCTACCGCATGAAGCTCCTGGGAGCGGAGGTCAGACCGGTGGCGGCCGGAAGCCCGTGCTCGGCTCGGTGCTCGGCCCCGACCCCTTCCCCCGCATGGTGCGCGATTTCCATCGCGTGATCGGCGAGGAGGCGCGGCTCCAGCTCAAGCGGCAGACGGGGAGCGAGGCGCCGGACGTGGCGATCGCCTGCGTCGGCGGCGGCAGCAACTCGATCGGCCTGTTCCACGCCTTTCTCGACGACCCCGGTGTGCGTCTCGTGGGAGTCGAGGCGGGCGGCTCCGGGCTCTTTCCCGGGCGCCACGCGGCGCGTTTCGCGGGAGGCAGCCTCGGCGTGCTGCAGGGCACGCGGACCTACCTGCTGCAGGATGCGTTCGGGAACATCCTGCCGACCCACTCGGTCTCGGCCGGTCTCGACTACGCGGCGGTCGGGCCCGAGCACGCGCACCTGCGTGACAGCGGACGCGCCACCTACACGCACGCGTCGGACGACGAGGCGCTGGCCGCCTTTCACGCCCTGGCGGAGCTCGAGGGGATCATCCCGGCCCTGGAGTCGGCGCACGCGGTCGCGTACCTGCTGCGGGACGGAGGAGACGGGCGGGCGGGTTCGATCGTGATCGTCAATCTGTCGGGCCGGGGAGACAAGGACGTCGCGCAGGTGGCGGCGCGCGAGGGGACCGAGGTCGCCTCACCGTGAGCGCGGGTCGGATGACGCCGGGGGGCCGGATCGCGGGGGCGTTCGCCGCCGCCCGCGGGCAGGACCGCTGCGCGTTCATCCCGTACGTCACGGCCGGCGACCCGACTCTCGGGCGAACGCGTACCATCGTCCAGGCGCTGGCTCACGCCGGCGCCGACCTGGTGGAGATCGGCGTGCCGTTCTCCGATCCGATCGCCGACGGCCCGGTCAATCAGCGGGCGTCGGAACGGGCGCTGCGGAACGGAGTGACGCTGGGTTCCTGCCTCGATCTGGCGGCCGACCTGCAAGCCGACGGCAGTCCGCCGGTCGTCCTGTTCACGTACTACAACCCGATCCACCGCATGGGGCCGGAGACGTTCGCCAAGGCGGCCGTCGCGTCGGGCGTGGACGGTGTCCTGGTGACCGATCTCCCTCCGGAGGAGGCGGGCGACTTGCGTGGCGCTCTGGCGGAGTCCGGAGTCGACCTGATCTTTCTCTTGTCGCCGACCTCCTCCCGCCAGCGTGTGGACAGGGTGTGCCGCGAGGCGAGCGGGTTCGTCTACTTCGTTTCGCGCACCGGCGTCACCGGAACGCGCGAGAACCTGCCGCCGGAGCTGGCCGAGCAGGTCCAGTCGGCGCGTCTCGCCTCCCGGCTGCCGATCGCGGTGGGGTTCGGTATCAGCGGCCCGGAACAGGTGAAGACGATCGCCGCCTTCGCGGACGGCGTGGTCGTCGGGAGCGCCCTGGTGCGCATCGTCGAGGAGAAGGGCGCGTCGCCCGACCTGGAGGGCGCCGTCGAGGCGTTTTGCCGTACCCTGACCGGCGCCCTGCGGAGCTGAAGGCATGCCGCGCAGGGGGGGACGCAGAGGGGCAGCGCGGCCAGCCCGACAACGGGACGGGGGGGGCGCCGGTCGTCTCGACGCGATGGAGGAGCTGCGCAGGCGGATCGACGGGATCGACCGACGCCTCGTGCGCCTGCTGAACGACCGCGCGGGCTGCGCCATCGCGCTCGGCCGCATCAAGCGGCGGAGGGGTCTGACAATCTACCAGCCGGCGCGGGAAGAGGAGGTCCTGGGAAACATCCAGCGCTCCAACGGGGGACCGCTGGAATCGGCGGCGCTGCGCAGGCTGTTCGAGAGAATCATCGACGAGTCGCGCTGGATCGAGCGGCATGCGACCGACCGGAGCGCGGCGCCGGGAGCGCCGCGCGGTTCCCTATCGGGGCCGGGGCGCACCGACGACGCGCAGGACTGAAGCGGCCGCCGGGCTGCCTGGGACGGAGAAGGAGCAGGGGAGACGCCCATGGTCAGGGATACGACGCCCACCGCTCGACCGGCTCCACCCGGACCGTGGTCGGGGTGGTGGGGGCGAGCCGGACACCTCTCGATCCGCGCGAATTCGAGATCATGCGGGGCGTCCACGAGGTGGTGAAGATCACCGAGCCGTACAAGCTGGCCGGACGCACATTCCAGCCGGAGGACACCGTCATCCGGATTGGAGATGTGCAGATCGGCGGCCATGACATCGTCATGATGGCGGGTCCCTGCGCGGTCGAAGGTGAAAAGCAGCTCGATATCATCGCCAGCTCCGTGAAGCGCTACGGAGCGCGCATTCTGCGCGGCGGGGCGTTCAAGCCGCGCACCTCCCCCTACACCTTCCAGGGTCTCGGGGAGGAGGGACTTGGGCACCTGCGCCGGGTCGCGGATCGCCACCACCTGCTGGTGATCACCGAGGTGATGGATACCAACCAGGTCGAGCTAGTGGCAGGGTATGCGGACATCCTGCAGGTCGGCGCGCGTAACATGCAGAATTTCAATCTTCTGAAGGAGCTGGGGCGCCAGAGGAAACCCGTGATGCTGAAACGGGGGCTGTCCGCCACGATCCAGGAGTGGCTGCTGTCGGCCGAGTACATCATGGCGGGAGGAAACCGCGACGTGATGCTGTGCGAGCGCGGCATCAGGACGTTCGAGAACTACACCCGCAACACGATGGACATCTCGGCCATCCCGATCATCAAGAAGCTCAGCCACCTTCCGATCATCGCCGACCCCAGCCACGGCACGGGTCTGCGTGACAAGGTTATTCCGATGGCGCGCGCCGCGGTGGCCGCGGGCGCTGACGGCGTCATGGTCGAGGTGCACCATGAGCCGGAGGCCGCCCTGTCCGACGGGCCGCAGTCGATCTACCCGGAGCAATTCGCCGAGCTGATGGCCCAGCTCAGGATCATCGCGCCGGCGATCGGACGGACTCTCTGAAGTTGGCGGTGAGGGGCGCCGCCCCTTTTCGGCGGATCACGATAGTCGGTGTGGGCCTGATTGGCGGGTCAATGGGTCTGGCCCTGCGCCGCAGGGCGCGCGGCGTCAGGATTGTCGGCGTCGATCGACCGGGGGTGCTGCGCGCCGCGCGCCGGCGTGGAGCGATTCACAGAGGAACACCGTCTCTGGCCCGCGGCCTCGCCGGCGCGGACCTGGTCATCCTGGCGATGCCGGTCGACGGCATTCTGCGAATCCTGCCCCGGCTCGCGCGGCTGCTTTCACCGGCCGCGGTGGTCACCGACGCCGGTAGCACGAAGGAGGTGGTCGTGGCCGCGGCGCGCCGCGCGGGTCTGGGCGGGCGCTTCGTCGGAGGCCATCCGATGGCGGGGTCGGAGCGATCGGGCATCCGCAGCGCCAGCGGAGCGCTCTTCACGGGCGCGCCGTGGATTCTCTGTCCCGCCTCCGTCGCGGCGGGACGCTCCGCCGCCGGGCGCGTCGCGGCGCTGGTGGAGCGGCTCGGCGCCCGCCCGGCAAACCTCAGCGCAACGACGCACGACCGGACGATGGCCCGGCTCAGCCATCTGCCGCAGCTCATCAGCGTGGCGCTGGTGAACGCGGCGGCGTCATCCGCCGGGGGTCGACTGCACCTGGCCGGACCGGCGTTCAGGCAGATGAGCCGCTTCGCGGCGAGCCCCCCGGCGCTCTGGAAAGGTATCCTCAGGACCAACCGCCGGGCTACGGCGCGGGCGATCGACGACTTCATCCGCGAGCTGCGGGTTCTCCGTGCGGCCCTCGGCCAGCGGCCCGGCCCCCACTTCCGCCGCGCCGCGCGGGCGCGAAGACGGCTGCTGGGATAGCGGCCGACTCACGGGGTCTGGTAGCATCTCCCGGCCCGGGGGGCGACGAAGGGGGAGTCACAGAACCCATATGGATTGGATGGTCGAACGCCGCTGTCCCGCTGCGTTGCTCGCCGTCTCGATCGTTCTGGGCGCAGCCGCGCCTCTCACCCTGGCGCAGGCCGCGGGACGGGCCCCGGCCGCCGAAATGGCGCCGGACCCGGACCAGGCCACCGAGGGGCGCCTCCTCGTCGTGAACCGGCGCGACAACACGCTGATGGTCATCGACGTGCCGTCCTACGCGATTCAAGCGACGATCCCGGTCGGACAGGAGCCTCACGAGGTCGTCGTCACCCCCGACGGTCGCAAGGCTTATGTCTCCAACGGGCGCGACAGGACGATCTCGGTCGTCGACCTGAAGGGCCCGCGGGTCGTCCGCACGCTGCGCTCGGAGAGCTTCGATTCGCTGAATGGTCTTGCGATGACGCCGGACGGTCGACACCTGATCCTGACCAGCGAGGGGAGCCGGCGTTTCTTTCTGGTCGACGCCTCGCGCGACGTCGTGCTGCGCTCGCTGACAACGACGCAGGCCCGGGCGCACATGGTCGTCGTTCCCGGGAACGGGACGCGGGCCTTCGCGGCGAACGTCGGCTCCGACAGCGTCACGATCCTCAAGATCCCGGAGCTGCGCATCGTCAAGAACGTTCCCGTCGGGGACGGTCCCGAGGGGATCGCCGTCACACCCAACGGCCGCTGGGTCCTGGTGGCCCTCCAGGGGGTCGAACAGGTCGCTATCCTGGACGCGGACAGCGGGGCGGTCCTGGCCCGCCTGCCGACGGGACGCACGCCCATTCGTATCGCTGTGACGCCCAATTCGTTCACCGCCCTGGTCACGAATCGCGCCTCGAACGACGTGACCGTCCTCGACATCCTCGCCCGGCGGGTGAAGACGACCATCCGTGTCGGGCAGGGGCCCGGTGGAGTGGCCACCAACCCTGCCGGATCGCGGGCCTTCGTAGGCAACAGCGGGTCGAACAGTGTCTCGGTGATCAGCGTCCCGGGCTTCGAGGTTCTGCGGACGATTGCGGTCGGGGCCTCCCCGGACGGCATCGCCTTCGTGCCGGCCCGTGGCGACGCCGGCAGAAAACACCCGCATCCCCGTTCGTCAGGCGGCTGACCGCGGAGACGCCAATGCTCACGACCAATAATGGATCGTTCCCCTGGAAGAGCGCCGCGACCGCGGCCGCCGCCGACGGGGCCGTTCTCGACCGGATCACGCGCGAGGTCATCGAGACACAGGCCCGGGCGGGTCTCGATCTCGTGACAGATGGGCTGGTGCGCCAGCAGGACCCGGCCTCCTACGTCGCCGGTCGCCTCGAGGGTGTCACACTGGGCGGGGCGCGCGACGGGTTCCCGGGCAGTGGCGCGACGTACCGCATGCCGATCATCGGCACGGAGATCGCCTGGAGGAGACCGATCCTGAGCGAGGACTATCTTTTCGCCAGAGAGGGCAGCTCGAGGCCGGTGAAGCCGGTCCTGGTGGGGCCGTACACGCTCGCCCGAGTGTCGGAGGACAGGGCGTACAACGACCCGATGGCTCTGGCGATGGCTCTGGCGATCGCCCTCAACCAGGAGCTGAGGGCCCTGCAGGCCGCGGGCGCGGAGTGGCTGCAGATTGATGAGCCGGCGATCCTGCAGGCCAAGGAGGATTTCCCGCTGTTCACGCGGCTCTGGGAGGTCCTCGGCCGCGGTGTCACCGCCACGCTCTGCCTTCACCTGGAGGGAGGCGACGTCGCCGACCTGTACCCCGGCATCGCCCGTCTCAAGCGGCTCGGCTGCCTGAGCCTGGACTGCGTCGGCGGCAAGGCCAACCTGTCGCTGCTCGGGAGCGCGCCTTTCCCCGGAACGCTCAGGATCGGGCTGGGGTTGGTGGACGGACGCACGCAACGGGTCGAGACCCCCAGCGAGATCATCGAGACGTTGCACTCGTCGACCGGTTTGCCGGCGCCCGACAACATTCTGCTCGGCACCGCCAACGATCTCGGCGCGCTGCCTCCCGAAGTTGCGTTCGCGAAGCTGCAGAGCCTGGCGCGGCCCGCGATCTGGTCTGAGAGCCTGTCCGAGTCCTCGGAGGGCCCCGGCCAGCATGCTATACTCGCTTCAGACAGATCGATCGCGGGAAGCGGGCAGGGCCATGATGAGGCGCAGACAGAAATACTCGGGAGTCGGGGTTGCGCTCCTCCTCGGCGTGACAATGCCGTACTCGGCGACTCAGTCCCCCGAGCCCGCCGCGGACCGCTCCGGCGTCCGCTTCACGATCACGGAGGCGGCCCTGCTGGATTGGCTGAAGGCGGCCACTCCCTATACCTTCAGCGTGGGCAACCAGGTACTCAAGATCGATCTGACCCTGTCCGAGCCGAAAGACCTCAGACTGCAGGATTCGAAGGCATCTTTCCAGGTCCGGTTGAAGGGCACCACGATTCCGGTCGATCAGGTCGTGGCGCCGGTATTCCTGCTGCGCCACTACGATTCGCTCAACAAGTACTTCGTGGTCATCTCGAGCCTGCCGGTCCTGCTGCCGGGGCTCGGGACGGTCGATCTGAAGGACTCGTTTCCGAAATTCGAGCTGCCCGAGTTGATCCAGGACATCTGGAAATTCAGCGACCGGCCGATGGCGGTCAACCTTGATATCCGCCGGATCGCCGTGCTCGATCACGCCATCGAGATCGGTGCCAACGTCATTTTCACGCCCGCCGCCCCGGTGGGGACCCGCGGGACGCGTTAGGAGAACTGTCATGATCGTCGACCTGGTCACATTTCGCGTGCGGAGCGGCAAGGTCCAGGAGTTCGAGGCGCACCAACAGGAGTGGCTGAAGCTGATGCGCCGATCGCGTGGATTCATCAATCAGGTCGTCCTGCGCAGCCTCGACGATCCCGCCGAATATCACGCCGAGGTCCGCTGGGTGAACCGGGACTATCGCGATCGCTTCTCCGCGCATCAGGACGGAGATAGCCAGGCCCTCGTACTCCGGTGGAGCCGGCCGCAGGCACCAGACGCTCCACCAGAAACCCGGCAACGACGTCGACGAGGTCGGGGCGGCGCGCCACCAGATCGAAATGGGCCTCGTGCCCGTCGACGACGAGGCTGCGGGGCGCCGCGACCGACCCGGGTGCCGCCAGCGCCTTGACCGTCGCCAGGGGCGCCCCCTCCTCCGAACCCGCCAGCAGAAGCACCGAGCCGGGGGCGAGCCGGCCCAACAGATCGGTGTAGGCATCGGCACGTCCCCAGGGCGACAGGAGGACAAGAGCGACCGGCCTCGGGAACGCAGAGCCGGGGCGGGCGGGCGCCGATGGCGGGTCCGCCTGCAGTGCACGGGCGGCGAGAAACGCCCCCAGCCCCGCTCCGACGATTCCGATCCGGCCGGCGTCGACTCGAGGTTGGCGGGCCAGACATTGCAGAGCAGCGCGCACGTCTGCGTCGGCGCCTCTCAGACTGTCGGCGAGACGCGCGCTGAACGCATGAGCATCGGGAAGCGATTCGCTCACGCTTCCCCCGTGGCCTCGCACATCAAGAGTGAGAGCATAGAGACCACGGGCCGCGAGGGCTCCCGCCTCCGGCGCGCAGGAGGCCCGGCTGGAGCCCAGCGGATGCAGCAGGAGGACGGCGGCCGTGCGGCCGGGGGCTGAGCCACTGCCTCGGACGGATCGATCACGGGGCGGGAAGAGCGAACCGACCAGACGATGGCCGTCGGCCGAGACCAGGTGCATGAGGCTCGCCCCGGACGCCTCCGCCTCCTTCCTGTCGGATTCCTGGATGGCGCCGAGACCTTCCGCGATGCGGCGGCCGACCTGCCGCGCATAGACCGGGCCGCCCTCGCGCCCGATGGCCCGGAGCGTGCCGCGCAGCCCGGGGTCCGTCCCCCGACCCGCCAGGTACAGATCGAGGTAGACCGACACGGCCTTGTCGCGCTCGCCGATGGCGTGGTAGGCGTCGGCCAGGTGCTGCCGGATAATCGGGGTCCCGGGGGCGAGCCTCGACGACTCCTCCAGGAGCGCGACCGCGAGAGGGAGGTCGCCGCGCATGCGGTACGCCCACCCGAGCGAGTCTTTGATGAATCCCTGGCGCCGCGAGGCGAGCCGGCGCTTTTCCGCCAGGCGCACCGCCTCTTCCAGGACCGACACGGCGCGATCCAGGTTCATTCCGTTGCGCGCGTAATGGAAGCCCAGGGCATTGAGGAGATCGGGGTCCTCCGGGTCGGCGCGGATGGCGCGCTCGTACCAGGAGGCGGCGATGTCCGCTCGCCCGGCCCGGGCGTGATAGTCGGCCAGCATGGAGCAGGCCCGGACCAGGTAGGGATTTGTCTTCGGTTCCGGAAAGTCCTGGACGAACGTCTCCAGGGCGGCCGCCTGCTCGGCGGTTTGACGGTCGCGCGCCAGGATCTCCTGGAACGCCTTGCGCGCGGCGCGTTGCGTCTCCTTCTCGCAGGCGAGCGCCTGAGCGACCAGCATGAGGACCGCCGCCACCGCCGGACCGCGCCGGCGGCTCACGGCGCGACGACCACGCCGGCGGGAGCAGCCGGCAGCGTGACGGTCACCAGGGTGCCCTGTCCCGGGCGCGATCGCAGGACGATGGTCCCGCCGTGCTCCTCGATCGCCCGCCGCGCCAGACCGAGACCCAGACCCGTACCACCGCTCTTGGTCGAGAAGTAGGGCTCGAACAGACGGGGCAGAAGGGACTCCGGGATGCCGCATCCCGTGTCGCGCACTTCGATCGCGATGCGCCTGTGCCCGGACGATGCCTCGGCGCCGCGGGCCGCGAGGCTGAGGGTTCCTCCTTCCGGCATGGCCTGCAGGGCGTTCTCGATCAGGTTGACCAGCGCCCGCACCATGACAGTCCGATCGACCAGGACGGGTGAGAGACCCGGCGCCACCTCGCGCCGGAGGGAGATTCCGGAAGGCGCGGCGGTCGCGTAGGGTCCGAGCGCTTCGTCCAGGAGATCCGCCACTCCGGTCGGCTCCGGGCGGATCTGGGGCAGACGGGCGTAAGCGGAGAACTCGTAAGCGATGGCCCGCAGGACCTCGACCTGCTTCTGGATGTTGTCGAGGCATTCCGACAGGACCTGCGCGAAGCGCGCGTCCTTCGCCTTGAAGACCCGGCGGACATGCTCGACCGAAAGCTGGATCGGAGTCAGCGGGTTCTTGATTTCATGAGCCACGCGCCGCGCCATCTCCGCCCAGGCCGCCAGACGGCCCGAGCGCACGATTTCCGTGACGTCCTCGAGGAGAACGATCAGACCCGGCGGCCTGCCCTCTTCCGGGGCGAACGGGATGAACACCGCGCGCACTCGGCGTGTCGCCGCCGCGGCTCCCGCGGCTCCTGGCGCGCTGGACAGTTCCATCTCGACCTCGCGTTCGGTCGGACCGACGCTCGCCCGGCGCAGGGCGGCGAGGAGCGGCGCCAGGTCCGGCGCGCGCTCGAGACGGGCAGGGAGGCTCTCACCCGCGTCGAGACCACGCCCGCCCGCCGCCAGGAGGCTCTGCGCCGCCGGGTTGACGGTGATCACCGTGCCGGAGCCGTCGACCGACACCACGCCCATGGTGGCGCTGCGGAGGATCTTCTCGATATAGTCGGTCCTCCGCCTCAGATCCTCGCGCTGCTGCCGCAGGGAGGCGGCCATCCGGTTGAACGCTTCGACCAGGAGCGCGGTCTCGTCGCTTGCCGTCGTGTCGACTCGGACGTCGAGGTCGCCCTGCGCCACGCGTCTCGCGGCGCCCGCCAGGTCGGTGACCGGTCGCGACACGCGCTGCGCCACGGCGTGGCCCACCACGCCAAGGAGCAGGACTGCGAAGCAGGTGGTGATCAGGACCGCGTCCTGCCCTTCCTCTTCTTTCTGGGCGGCGGCGCGACGGTGCTCGATCAGAGGAATGGAAATGGCCCCGATGGTACCGCGACGGTCGATGCGCATCGGCGCGCTCAGCGTCAGAGAGTCGAGCCCGACTGTCCTGTCCTCGGCCAGCCAGAAGGGCTCCCCATCCAGGTAAAGGGCCCTGTAGGATTCACCGTTCAGGCGCTCATTCAAGAGTCCCGAGCTGTAAAGCTCCCGGGCGCTCGTGGCCATCAGGCGGGCGTCGCGATAGACATTGATGTCCTGCCGCACGACGCGGCTAAGCCAGTAGACGACGTCGTCGTCGAGGGAGCCCTCCTCCTCGGGGTGGGTCACGGTCAGGTAGTCCTCCGCCACCCGCCGTGCCACCTGGAGCGAGGCCAGCCCGGTGGCCGTCATGTCCCGATCGATCTCCCGCGCGGTCGAACGCGTCACGAAAAAGGCGAGCGTCAGCAACGGCAGAAGCCCCGCCAGGAGGAAGACCGCCACCAGCCGCTCCGAGAAGGTGGCGCTCGTACTGAGACGCGGGGCCGCCGGGCGCGCGGCCCAGAGGACCGCTTTGGCGAAGCAGGCGATCAGCAGGGCCAGAAGACCATTCAGGAGAGCCTGCCGGAGGTAACCGGCCAGGAGCGAGGTGCGGTTCTGGCGCAGGTGCGCCAGAGCGAAGATCTCGCGCGCTCCACGAAAGTACAGCACGAGCGACTCGCCGCCTCCGAGCGTGTCGGTCGTCCAGACGCTGCCACGTGACGCCAGGACGGCCAGAACGTCGGGCCACGGCGGCGGGATCTCGCCCCCCGAATCATACAGTCGGGCGTGCGTGGACGAGAAGACCGCCATGAGAGGCTCGGTCCGGAGCAGCTCGGGATTGCTCCGTGGCGTGGCGGCCGCGCGCAACAGCCCCGTTCCGACGGTGCGGCCGCTGAGGATCGGCAGGTTGTCGTAGTCGTCCGAGACGCTGAAGACCACCAGGAGCGGCAGGCGACGACCCCCGACCCAGCGCGACCCGAAGATCACCGGCTTGCGCACGATCATCTCCGGATGCGGCGGCCCCTCCACGACGCCCGAGGTCGCCGCGGCCTCCGCCTCGTCGAAAGGAGCGTCGAGGGTCGGGGCAAAGTCCACCGCGAACCTGCTGAGCATCGTGCCATTCTTATCGAAGATGCGCAGTGACGAGGCCAGGCCCCGTTCGGCGACCGGCGTCGCGCGCCACAAGCGGTAGGCCGCGGCGCCCGAACCCGGGGGTGCCTCCGCCGCCAGCGCGGCCACGGCGGCAAAATCGGGATCGCGCGCCGCCTGCAGCGCGTCCCGCAGCGCCTGCCGGCGCATCTGTTTCTGCTCCAGCACGAGCGGCTGCAGCTCATCCGCGAAGAACCGGCGGCGCATCCGGTCGTAGGAATGGTGCAGGATCGGAGCGTAGGCAATCGTCAGGAAAAGAATCGCGACCGTGGTCCGCAGGGCGAGCGGAATCCCGCTTGAGCCGACCCCCCTGAGAGCGCGCAGCAGCCGGCCATCAGTCGGTGTGGACCCGTGACGCAGCGCCAGGTCGAGGAGTCCGCGCAGCATGAGACCGAGCGCCAGCACCAGGAAGAAGAGCGAGGCCTGGATGGCCAGCCGCGGGGAGGCGAGCGTTCCGGTCTCGACGCGGCTCACATCGAGGCGGACGTCCAGGACGAGGCGGTCGAAGAGCGCGTGCAGGGCGGCGCCCGCGCCCGCCAGCAGGGCCAGAGTGGATACCAGGGCACCATAGTAGATCCGCCGGCGCCAGAGCGCCCGGGCCCCGCCGTCGAAGCGCGCCAGTGCCAGCTGCAGGATCCACACCTGCGCGCAAAGAGCCACCGACGTCATCAGGAGATCGGCGGGGGAACGCAGGAGACCGCCCCAGGCGGACGAACCATAGATGGAGATGTCGTAGATCGGCCAATGGGGTAGGGCGGACGGATCGGCGAAGACCAGCAGGGACCAGCGCACCGACCAGATCGCCGCGCTCCCCAGGAGCGCGCCGCGAGCCGTCGGGAGACCGGCCTTGGCGCGCAGGGGAAGGAGACAGGCGATGAGGGATGCCAGAGCGAGGGACCATCCGGCGATCAGTCGAAAGACTCGCCTGTGCTCCCCGACCTCCTGCGTCGTCCGCCGGTCCCTCAGACTCACGATCGCGAGGCGCTCACCCGAAGGCGCCCGCAGGGGAAAGGCGAGGGTCACGCCGCCGTCGCCTCCGCCGACTCCCCAGTGCCGGTCCCCCTGTTTCTGGAAGAGCCGGGCCAGCTCATCCTGTTCGCCCGTGTCCTCACGGAAGCGTACGAGAGCCGGCCGCACTTCCCCCCAATGCGGCAGGAACTCCAGGCGCGTCGCCGCCGCGTCACGCGCTGCGGTATCCAGCGCCGGGTCCAGGACGAACTCCGCCACCCAGCGCAGGCCGTCCGGAGAACACACCGCGACGTACAGCCTGTGCGAGACCCCGCCCCCGCCGGTGCCAAACGTGGGTCCCGGGCAGGTCGCGGCCAGAAGAGCGCGGGGGGCGTCGGTGTTGTTCCCCTCCCAGGCAAGGACGGAAGCGTCGCCGCGGTAAATCGCCAGGCCCTGGCGTTCGGGCGGCAGGCGGCTCATTTGCCGCGCCTCGAGCAGCGCCTGAAAGGCGGCCCGACGGTCCGCCGTGGAACCGCGGATCGCTTCAATCGGCCGGGCCAGCTCGTCGAGGAAGCGCCGGAAGTCCTCCTCGATCGCGCGGGCGCGCACCTCGAGACGATCGCGCGCGCCATCGTTCCAGGTCTTCTCGATCTGGCGCGCGCCGCGCTCCTCAAGGCCGCCGATCACGCCGACCATAATCGACGCGGCGGCCAGGGTGAGCAGAGCCGGCCGCACGGTCCGGCGGATCCGTGGCGCGTCGTAGAGCGCCACGATACCGCCCGCAGCGGCGCTCACGATCAGGATCCATCGACCCGGATGCGACAGCAGCGCAAATCCCTGCGCCACGTCGCAGCCGTAGATGCACAGGACCAGCCCTTCGAGAACAAGCAGGAGGGTGCCGGTCACCGGTTCACTTCTGCTCGCGAATCTCGCGGATGTACCAGACGGGACCCTCCGGTGCGAGGGTGAACAGAAGGCGCACATTCGAGCGGGACGAGCCTTCTTCCCGGTACTGCCAGCGGGCCGCCACGATGTGGCGGCCGTCCGCCCGGGCGGCGCTCTCCAGCGGGTCGAGACGGAAGCGCATCGTGGTGCGGCCGGCGAACCATCGGCGGAGCATCAGGAGGATCTGGTCGGCGCCGTAGTACCCGGCGGGAATCTCGAACACGGGTGACGCCAGGTACGTCTTGACGCGCGGCGAGAACGCGGTCCTGAGGGGCGACGGATCGCAGCGGGCGAACGCGGACTCGATCGCGGCATGGAGCCGCGTCGGCTAATCGTCGTGGGTGGGTTCGGCAGTAGTCAACGCCGGCGCGGGGCGGCCGTTCGCCTTTGCCGGAAGAGGCGCCGGGCCGGCGCACAGGACAACGAGCGCCGCACCGAGGGCGGCCGTGCGCGCGAAACATGACGGTGCTGGCATCGGTTGATGTGCTGAACGCGGCCGATCTCCGCGCGTGAAGCCTTATGCTAATCTACGCCCGCCGGTGAGTCAAGAAACGAGTGTCCCGACGTATCCCCCCCGCGCGCTTGCACTTGCGGCGCTGCTTGCGATCACGCTCGCGCCGCCCGCGCGCGCCGGAATGTCCGCCGCCGGCGCGCCGGGCGGGGCGCTCCGTCACGTCCTCATGCTCGCCGGAACCATCGGCCCCCGCAAGACCGGGACGGAGGCCGACCGGCGCGCGGCCGATTACGTGCGCGGCGAGATGGAATCGGCGGGCCTGTCCGTGACCGTGCAGGACGTCCCCCTCGTAACGTACGGCGAAGGAGAGCGCTCGGTCAATTCGAGGAACGTCATCGGCCGGCTGGAGGGATCGTCCCCCGACACGGTGATCGTCGCCGCCCATCACGATTCGCGGAACGCCGCGGTTCCCGGCGCTAATGACGACGCCTCCGGCGTTGCCGTCCTGCTCGAGGTCGCGCGCCGGGCCGCGGGCCGTCCACACCGGTTGACATACGAGTTCATTTCGTTCTGCGCGGAGGAGGAAGGACTCCTGGGTTCGCGTGAGTTCGTCGCGCAGGCCGATCTCACTCCCGTGCGGGCGGTGATTGCGCTCGAGCTAGTCGGCCGGGGCGATCTCCTGGTCGCTCCGGTGCCCAGACCACCCGCCCTCTGGGCGCAGGAGCTGCTGCTGCGCGCCACCCGGGATACCGGCGTCGAAGGGGTGGCGGCGCGACCGCTGTGGAGCATCGCGCCGCGCTTCCTGAGTCTGCCCTACTCCTCGGACCACGAGCCGTTCCTCGAACGGAAAGTGCCGGCGTTCCTGCTCAGCGGGACCTATCCCGCGTGGGGCTATCACACGGTCGAAGACGCCGTCAGCGGCGTGCGCGAGCGGGCGCTCGAGCGCGCCGTCCGCGTGGTCGACGACATCCTGAACAATCTGGAGCAGGCGCCGCTCGATCCGGGGGACGACCCGCACTATCTGCCCCTGACCCTGTTCGGCAGGGGGATCCTCGTGCCGTCGACCGCCCTCACGTTCGTGTCGTGCGCGGCGCTTCTGGGCTTCTGCCTCCTGGTCCTGAGGCGCGTGCGGGTTGTCGCGGCCCCGCGTGCCATCGCCGAGACGATCCGGGTGATCATCGTTGCGTCCGCCGCGACCGCCCTGGGTCTGGCGGGCATGTTTCTCTCGGAGACCCTGATGGAGCGTCTGCACCACGTCCGTTACCCATGGATGGCGCACCAGGGGCTGCATCTCGTCCAGGGGGGCGCGTGGACACTCGTGACCGGCTGGCTGGGTCTCAACCTGTTCCGGCGCATCAAGCCGACCGTCGAACCCGGACCGTACCTGGCGGCGGCTTTCCTCGTGCCGGTGCTGTGCGTCGTGACGGCCCTCCGGGCCGGGTGGCCCGAGCTCGCGGTGTTCATGGCCTGGCCCGTGGCGATGTTTCTGGCGTCCCTGTTTGTCGAAAGCACCGGCAGGAAGCTGGCCCTGGGTCTTGCCGCCGCCGCGCCGCTGACGACGCTCCTCACGCCCGAGGATTACCGCACGTTGATCGAGCTCGGAGGTGTGTCCCCGCCGACGCCGATTCTGTTCGGCTCGGTCTTCTTGCTGGCGATGCCGTTCGTTCTGTACGTCGCTCACGTCGCTTCATTTCAGGACTGCCTGCACAGCCGGTTCTGGTGGTGGCTCTCCGGGCGACGCGTCGGTCTCGCGGCGCTCATCGTGTCGGTCGCTCTGGCCGGCGCGAACGCGGTCCTCACCGCGTACGATTACCGCCACCGCCAGGTGATCCGCGTGCGCCAGCGGGTCGACGTGCAGGCTCGTCGGGCGACCGCCATGGTCCGTTCCCTGGACACATTGCGCGGGGTCCGGCTTCGAGCCCCGGGCCTCCGCGCCCTGGACCCGGACGCGACGACCGATCGCCTCGATGTTCCGTTCCCCGCCGAGCGCGTCGGCTTCGAGGCCGGAGCGGTGCCCGGAGACGGTGGCGAGGAGACGGTCGTCACCACCGAGCTCAAAGCGCCGATACCCACGGACCGGATCAGCTATGTCTTCACCTCGCGCTCGGGGTTCCGGGTGCCCGGAAGGGGAGACGCGCTGCGCCATCAGTACACGTTTGTGGAAATCACTCCCCGGCACGACCCGGTCGGAACGTTCCGCCTCCTGGTCCCGAACGGGGGGGATCTGTCGGTCGAGCTGAAGGCGGACTTCGAGGACGACCTCCTGGGGATGGATGCGGCGGCGGATGGCCCGCGGGTCTTCGTCTATCAGGCGACGGTCGAAGGGTCCCGGCACCTGCTCGGTACGCGGTAGCGGCGCGTTGCCCGGACGCCGAGCGCTCTGCTAAGATGCCGTCTCCGCGGACCGCCGTCACCTCGAAGCGGATCCAGGGCCCGCGGGTGGAGCATGACATGAATGTCTCCGTTCGCCCGGACGAAGTTCTCGATGCGGTCGGCCTCTACTGTCCTGTGCCGATCATCAGGACTGCCGAGAGGATCAGAGCCATGACGGCAGGCCTCATCCTGGAGGTCGTATCGGACGACCGCGTGATTCTCGTCGACCTGCCGGCCTGGTGCCGCTCGACCGGCCACGAGTACCTGGGTCACGCGCAGAACGGACGCGAGTACCGACTGTTCGTCAAGAAGAACCGCCGCCGGGAGAAGACTCCATGAGCGAACGAGCCGCAGGGTCGGGGGGCACGATCCGTGCGATCGGACTGCTCTCAGGAGGTCTTGACAGCACCCTCGCGGCGAAGGTGCTTCTCGAGCAGGGGATCGACGTGGTGGGGCTGCACTACTCGACCGGCTTCTGCATGAACGACCACCGGCGCGCGATGGCGCGCCCCGACGAGGACCCGAAACGGT
>QHXY01000296.1 GCA_003223145.1 Acidobacteriota bacterium | reverse complement strand
CTCGCAGTTCCGCTTCTTCAAGGACAACGTTCTGGTGCAGGACTGGTCCTCGGTGCCGTCGTACACGGACAATCCGACGGCGGACGTTACCTACCGCGTGCAGGTGCGCTGCAGCATCGATACGACGTGCACCAGCAGCGCCACGGCGACCGGCTCGAACAGCAGCACGAAGCAGGTGTTCACCGGCGACGGCACCGACATCAACCTGACGGTGACGCACGACCGGGTGTCCGGGACGACGACGCTCTCATGGCCGTCCAGGATCCAGCCGCCGTCGCTCTCCGGCTACGACGTGTTCCGCGGCGCGCAGTCGGACGACGGACTATCGACCACGCCGGGAGCGCCGGATGTCAATCTCACCAGCCTCCAGCCGTTGTCGGTGTCGCCGTCGTCCTGCAACGTGCCAAACGGCGCGCCGGGAACGAACGTCACCCAGACGACGACGCTGGCGCCTGCGGCGAACGCCATGATCTACTACCTGGTCGGGCACAACCCGGTTGTGGCGGGAGGCCAGGCGGCGCTCGGACGGCGTGGCGACGGGACGCTGGAGCCGCTCGCGGCGGTCTGTCCGTAAGCGCATCCGCCCGCCTCCGCCGAAGCGGGCGCTGGAAACCAACAGGGGGCTCCGCAAGGAGCCCCCTCTTTTTTCCCCCGCGGGTCGCGTCTGGCGGGCGCGGCCCCTCAGTCCTGGGCGGCCACGACCCGGCGCTTCATGTCCTCGAGCCAGCCGAGCACGACGTGGATCTTCGCCGGGCTCGAGTTCCGCCCTCCTCCGCCGATGAGCACAAAGCGCCGGCCGTCCGGCGTCGCGTCGTAATTGGGTGAGCCGGCGGACGGTCCCTTGAACTTCAGGTCGAACAGGGGAGAAGGCGCGCCGACGGAGAGCGCCGGGCGGGTGGAGACGCTCGCCGTCATCATCGTGTCGCCGCTCCTGAAGAAGACTTCGGAGCGGCTGCGGTTCCATACCGGTCCGTACCCCCCGGCCGTCGAAAGCTGCCGGCGCTCTCCGGGGCCCGGGTACGGTCGCAGATAGACCTCATTCCGACCCGACTCATCGGAGGTGTAGGCGATGAAACGGCCGTCGGGCGAGAAGACGGCGCCCCACTCGTCGGCCGCTGTGCGGATCAGGGGGCGCGGCCGGGCGTCGCGCCCCGGTGCCAGAACCCAGATGTCTCCCCGCGTCCCGGGGTCCGCCACCGTGTAGAGGAGGGCCCGGCCGTCGGATGACCAGGCGCTCGGGCTGAGCGGATGTTCATCGCTGACCAGGAGCTCGGGCACGCCGTCGCCGCCGGCCGGCCGTCGGAAGATGCTCCAGGCGCCCGCCCGCAGCGAGACATAGGTCAGCGAGCCGCTGCCGGGTCCCCAGAGCGGCAGGCCGTCGCTCCCCTGGGACGGAAGCCGGCGCGGCGACCCGTTCGCCACGTCGAAGATCCAGACTTCCATCCGGCGCGCTTCCGAGACCGAGACCGCCAGATAGCGCCCGTCGGGCGACACGCGTGGCACGTCGAAGTCGCGCCGGTCGGCGGGGAGCGGTGCGACCGCCCCCTCCCGATCGACCCATAGAAGCGCCCGCTCGGACGCGCCGGACTCGCTGGGAGCGTAGACCAGCGTCCCGCTGGCCGAGACGGCGTACTGCGCCGCCCCGGTCGTGGGGTCGACCAGGATCCCCTCGAGGACCTGCACCGGCTTCCCGGTCACGCGGAGACCGACCGGGTCGAACGGGGCCGCGATGAGCGCCCCGCCGCGCACGCAGAGCAGGTGACCCGACGAGGCGTAGCGGGCGAAGCCGTTCCCGTCCACGAGCGCGGCGGACTCGGCCGTGGCGAGCCGCAGCGCGCCGACCTTCGGCGCCTCGTGGCGTCCCGCGGACAGAAGCGTGCAGAGCAGCGCGCGGCCCCCCGGCAGGATCTCCGGCCACAGCATCGAGGTCCCGCCCGGGAGCGCGCCGGGCGCGCTCACCACCCCCGGCCGGCCGCCCGAGGCGGGCACCTGAAAGAGGCCGGCCCCGTTCGAAGGGACGAAGTAGATCGTGTCGTCCGGCCCCCAGCTCCCGCCGCCCGTCCCTCCCGCCTCGCACAGCGTAACCGGCTCGCCGCCCTGCGCCGGCACCTTCTTCAGGTGGCCGTCGGCGAAGAAAGCCACCCAGTCGCCGCCGGGAGAGAAGAACGGCGCGCTGGCGCCGTCGGTGCGGGGAAGAGCCGACGCCTCGATCTGATCCAGATCGCGCAGATAGAGCTGCGTGTGTGAGCCGCGGCGCGCCACGTACACGATCCGCTCGCCGCGCGGCGCGA
>QHXY01000295.1 GCA_003223145.1 Acidobacteriota bacterium | reverse complement strand
GAACTCCGGCATGTTCGAGACGACGCCGTTCACCCGGTACTTCGCCAGCGAGTGCTCGTTGGTCTGGGCGCGCAGCCGCGCCGCCTCGTCGGTGTAGTTCGAGCACCAGGCCTGCGCGTTGGCGATGAAGAAGCGCTGCTCCGGCGTGAACCGGTCGGCAGCCGGCGGCGAGGCTCCGGCCAGCGTGTCCTCGAGAGCCATGTAGGCGATGCGCAACCCGCCGTTGTCGGCGGTGTTCTCGCCCAGCGTCAGTCGGCCGTTGTGCTTGACGTCGCCGACCGCCACGAAGGCCGAGTACTCGTCGGCCAGGCAGGCGGCGCGCTTCTCGAACTCGGCGGCATCCGCGTCGGTCCACCAGTCGCTCAGGTTGCCACGTGGATCGAACTTGCGCCCCTGGTCGTCGAAGCCGTGCGTCAGCTCGTGGCCGATGACCGAGCCGATGCCTCCGAAGTTGGCGGCGTCGTCGGCGCCGTTGTCGTAATAAGGGGGCTGCAGGATACCGGCGGGAAAGTTGATGTTGTTCATCTGCGGATCGTAGTAGGCGTTGACCGTGGGCGGGGTCATCAGCCACTCGCCGCGATCGACCGGTCTGCCGATCTTGCCGAGGCGGCGGGCGACCTCGAAGGCCCGCGCGCGGGTCACGTTCCCGGCCAGATCGTCGCGCGCGATTCGGATGCTGCGGTAGTCGCGCCAGGCGTCCGGGTAGCCGATCTTGTTCCGGATCGCCTCCAGCTTGGCGAGCGCCTGCTTCTTCGTCACCTCGGTCATCCACGGCAGGGTCTCGATGTCACGCCGCAGCGCCTTCTCCAGGGCCGCGACCAGCTTCAGGGTGCGCTCCTTCCCCTGGGCGCCGAAGGTCCGCTCGACGTAGAGCTGCCCCAGCGCCTCTCCGAGGAGGACGTCGGTGAGGCTGGCGCAGCGCTTCCAGCGCGGGCTGATCTCGCGGGCGCCGCCCAGCGTCTTGCCGTAGAAGTCGAAGCTCGCGCCCGTCAGCCCCCGGCCGAGAACCGGCGCGGACGAGCGCGCCAGGTTCCAGCGCAGGTAGTCCTTCCAGTCGTCGAGCGCTGCCGTGTCCAGAAGGGTGTCGAGGCCCTTGAAGAAGTCGGGAACGGCCACGTTCAGGTCCGGCGTCTGCGGCGCGCCCACGGCGGCGAAGTAGTCCTTCCATTCCAGCGCCGGGGCGAGCGCTTTCAGATCGTTGCGGGTCATCTTGTGGTAGACGTTGAGCGGGTCGCGGCGCTTCACCTTCTCCAGCGACACGCGGGCCAGCGCCGTCTCGATGCCGAAGACCCGCTTCGCCGCCAGAGCGGCGCCCTGCTTCGAGTCTCCGAGCAGCTCGAACACCCGCACCAGGTGGTCGCGATAGCCATCGCGCGTCTCGCCCGACTTGGCGTCGTCCTTGAAGTAGTAGTCGCGGTCCGGCAGACCGAGCCCGCCCTGGTCGACGACGGCGATGACCGAGGTGGCGTCCTTCGCGTCCTGCTCGGAGCCGAAACGGAACAACAGACTGGTCCCGGTGTACTCCCGTCCCAGCCCCAGGTTGACGCCCTGGGAATGCAGGCGGGCGATCTCCGCGACCAGGGCCTTCTTCGACTTGATGGCGGCGATCCGCTGCAGCTCGGGCTTCAGCGGGTCGAGACCCCGCGCCTCGATTCCCGGCTCGTCCATGCAGGAGGCGTAAAAGTCACCGATCATCCGCTCCACCCCGCTACGCCCGGGGTCCGGCGCCGCCGCTTTCTCGAGAATCTCCCGCAGGACCGCGAGGTTGCGCTCCTCCAGCTCGCTGCCACGCCCCCAGGTCCCCCGGTCGGGCGGGATCGGGTGGCTCTTCATCCACGGGCCGCAGGCGTACTGGTAGAAATCGACGCAGCGATCGACGCCGGCGTCGAGCGACGCCTCGTCGACGCCGCGCCGGGCAACCGACTCGGCGTGCGGCGCTCGAGTGGGGTCGCCCAGGACACACAGCGTCAGGACCATCAAGACCGGCTTGGCGTGCCGCATGGAGACCCTCTCCTTCAGGTGCTTCCGGTGTGTCCGAAACCCCCGCCGCCGCGGCCGGTCGCGGGCAGATCGTCGGTCAGCACCAGCCGCGCCCGCGTCACCGGGGCGATGACGAGCTGGGCGATCCGGTCGCCACGGCTGATGGTGACCGGCTCCTGCCCCAGGTTGATCGCGACGACCGCGATCTCGACGCGGTAGTCGGAGTCGATCGTGCCGGGCGAGTTCAGCATCGTCAGTCCGTGCCGCAGCGCCAGGCCGCTGCGCGGCCGGACCTGCCCTTCGTAGCCCGGTGGCAGGGCGACGCAGAACCCCGTCGGGATCAACACTCGCCGGCCCGGCTGCAACACGACCGGGCCCGGGACGCAGGCGCGCAGGTCGAGCCCGGCGCTCCCCGGCGTCGCCGGCTCGGGGAGCGGCAGGTCGGGGTTCGCCGAGGTGCGGACGACCGGAACGGCGATCTCGGCTCCGGGCATCAGAACGCCAGGGCGACCTTGTCGATCCCCAGGTTGCCGGTCTGCCCGAGGACGGCGAGGGTGCAGTGCGCCGGGTCGAAGATCTCGCGCGACAGCTGCAGGACGTCCTCGCGCGTCACGCCGTCGATGCCCTCGAGGATCTCGCTCACCGTGAACTGGCGGCCGTAGTAGAACTCCTGGCGCGCCAGGTTCGACATGCGGCTGCTGCTGCTCTCCAGGGACAGCATCATGCTCCCCTTCAGGTGGTCCTTGGCCATCTTCAGCTCCTGGTCGCCGACCGGGCCGCCCTTCAAGAGGCGGAACTCGTCCAGGATGAGCTGCACCACCTCGCGGCCCGATTCGGGTGAGGTCGCGGCGTACACCAGCAGGTTGCCGCTGTCCAGGAACGAGTTGACCGACGAGAACACCGAGTACGCCAGACCGCGTTCCTCGCGGATGTGCTGGAACAGGCGCGACGACATGGTCCCGCCCAGAAGCGTGTTGAGCACGTACTCCTGGTAACGCCGTCCGGGCGGGCTGCCGAAGCAGGGCACGCCGAGACAGAGGTGCAGCTGTCCCAGCTCCTTCTTCTCGCGCACCACGATCGTGGCGGTGGGCGCCGGTGGCGTGATCGGCACCGGACGCGAGGAGTTCGGGATCGGCGCGAACGCGCCGCCGATCGCGTCGGCGAGCCGGCCGTGGTCCAGGTTGCCGGCGGCGGTGACCAGCAGATTCGCGGGCTGGTACGAGTCCTTGAAGTACCGGATGAGCATGTCGAGGTGCATCCCGGTCACCGAGGGGATGGTGCCCTGGATCGGCCGGCCGAGAGGGTGCCCCCGCCAGAACGATTCGCTGAAGATGTCGTACACCAGCTCGTCGGGCGTGTCCTCGACCATCTTGATCTCTTCGAAGATGACCTTGCGTTCCTTCTCGACCTCCTCCGGGAGGAACTTGGGGTGGCGCACGATGTCCGACAGGAGATCGACGGCGATGTCGAGGTGGTCGTCGAGCACCTTGAAGTAGAAGCAGGTGTACTCCTTGGTCGTGAAGGCGTCCATCTGGCCGCCCACCGAATCGACGATGAGCGCGATGTCCTGGGCGGTGCGCGTCTCCGTCCCCTTGAACAGGAGGTGCTCGATGAAATGGGAGATGCCGTTCTGCTCCGGCGTCTCGTGGCGCGAGCCGCGCTTCATCCAGACGCCCACCGCGACCGAGCGTAGTGTGCGCATCGGCTCGGTGATCAGGACCAGACCGTTCCCGAAAGTCTCTTTGCGGATATCGCTCATGGCGCCCATGGTAGCACTACTGCTTGCGGGGGACCTCGACGTACTTGCCGTCCTTCCAGGCGTACACGGTGGTTTCGTAGCCCTGGGGCTGCCCCGGCTTCTCGTCATAGGTGCGGCTGGTGATCCAGAATTCCAGCTGGCCGGCCGGGGTGTAGCGCTTCTCGACCTGCCGGCCGGCGTTCTGGAAGATCGAGGCATAGGAACCGTCCTGCCCGCGGGCGATCACCTCGATGATCTCGAGGTGTCCGCCCTCCCAGGTGACGACGTACTCGTCCCGGCCGTCGGCGTCGACGTCCTCGACCGTCAGGTTCCTGAACCCGTCCCCCTGCTGCGTGACGTGCATCAGCCCGTACACCCCCGCTGTCGTGCTCTCGTAGAACCGCAGCTCCGGCTTCGCCGCCGCCGGGACCACCACTGCGGCGATGCGGGTCCCCTCCGGGTCGAGGCTCCTCGCGAACACCAGCCGGTCCCCCTGACGCAGCGTCTTCGCCAGCAGCGTCATGACGGGGTCGGCGGGGTTCCGGGAGCGGCAGGCGGCGAGGCCCCCGGCGAGCAGGAGAACGGCCGCCGCGATCGCGGCGCGCCGGCGGACGGCTGGGAGACGGGACGCGGTCATCACTCGACCCGGATCTTCCCTTCCAGAACGGCCCGGCACAGGTCCATGGACGAAACCAGGCCGGTGACCTTGCCCTCCTTGAGGATCGGCACGCGGTGGATGCGAAGGCTCCACATGACGTGGCACAGGTCGGTGATCGGCGTGTCCTCCTCCGCCGAGATGGCGGGGCTGGTCATGATGGTCCTGACCGGCATCTCCATCGGGTCGGGGGAGCGGTGCTCGGCCCAGAACGGCTTCTCGCCGGCTCGCGGCGGCAGCGGCGGCGCGGCATGCAGCTGCCGTCCCCGCAGGACTTCCACCACGTTCCGGGAGGGACGCCGGCGGGCGGTCGATGTCGGACCTGCCGCGGACGGCTCATCCATCGCGTCGCCGCCCGCGTGGCCCATGGCGCCGTAGATGATGTCCTCCTGGGTGACCACCCCGACCAGGCTGCCCTGCGCGTCCACCACGGGCGCCCCATTGATGTTCTTGACCTGCAGGAGGTCGCACAGCGCCCCGACCTTGAGGTCGGCCGGCACCGTGATCGGCGTGCGCGTCATCAGATCCCGGGCGCACAGGATCCGCCGGGTCGACCGGCGGCGTGCCTTCCGGGCGACCGGCCGGCGGCGGGGCTTGTTCGATTTCCCTCTCGGGATCATGGTTTGTCCTTTCGGGAGCCGTCGTCCGAGGCCAGGAGGCGCTCGAGGGCGGCGCCGTCCACCCGCAGCTCGATCACCCGGTTCGCCCGGCGTGGCCTGACCCCGGGCAGGCGACCCTCATGGTAATCGATCGTGGCCTGGCTGAACTTGCAACCGTGGGCGGTGGCGACGATCACGACCTTGTCCGAGGCGCCGATGGTCCCCTGCTGGCGCGCCTTCAGGAAGCCCGCCACGGCCGTGGCCGAGTTCGGGCAGACGTACACACCCGTCGCGTCCACCAGGGCCTTGGCGTCCATGATCTCCTGCTCGCTGGCGGCGATGAACGCGCCGCCCGACCGGCGCACCGTCCCGACCGCCTTGTCATACGACACCGGGTCTCCGATGCGGATGGCGGTCGCCACGGTGTCGGCCGCCTTCACCCGCACCCGCTCCTTGTATCCCTCGCGGTGCGCCCGCGCCAGCGGGGCGGCGACCTCCGGCTGCGCCCCCAGAAGGTGAGGCACCCGGTCGATCAGGCCGAGCGCGCGCAGGTCGAACAGCCCCTTGCCGATGGCGGAGATGTTCCCGGCGTTGCCCACCGGCACGACGATCCAGTCGGGGGGGTCCCAGCCGAGCTGCTGCACGATCTCATAGGCGATCGATTTCTGACCTTCGATGCGTACCGGGTTGACCGAGTTGAGAAGATACAGCGGCCGCCTGCGGCAGACCTCGCGCAGGAGCCGGATGCAGGTGTCGAAATCGGCCGGCAGCGCCACCGTCAGACAGCCCGAGGCGATCGGCTGCGCCAGCTGCTCCATGCTGATCTGGCCCTTCGGCAGGACCACCACGCCGCGCATCCCGTCCACCTGGGCGGCGTACGCCGCCATGGCGGCCGAGGTGTCGCCGGTCGAGGCGCAGGCCACCATCCCGACGCCCAGATGCCGGGCGAACGACACCCCGGCGCTCATGCCGCGGTCCTTGAACGACAGGGTGGGGTTCTCCCCCTCGTGCTTGATATGGACCTCGGCCGTACCCGACTCCTCCTCCAGCCGCGCCGCGCGGTACAGGGTGGTGTTCCCCTCCGGCTTGCTGACCACGCCGGCCGCCGGCAGGTCGGGCAGGACGAGCTCGTGATAGCGCCAGACGCCGCTCCGGTGGATGCCGCTCCGGACCCCCAGGCGTTCGTCGAACAGGTGACGCCAGCCGGGGCCGTCGCGCACCGTCTTCAAGAGTTCGAGATCGTGGACGACCTCGAGGAGATTGGCGCAGGCGTCGCACTCGTAGCGGATCTCCTCCAGCGGATAGTCGCGGCCGCAGCCGATGCAGCACAGCCGGGAGACGGGCCGATCCATCAATCAAGCCGGCGCGCGCCGCGGTTGTCGGGCGGGCAGACGAAGTGACGGCTCGGCAGACCATGGCGCTGGAAGGCGGCTTGCATCGCCAGGGCGACCCGCTCCGCGGTCTCGGCGGTGGCGACGGCGAACAGGGCGGGGCCGGCGCCCGAGATCGAGCAGCCGTGCGCCCCGGTCTCGAGCGCCGCTTTCTTGACGTCGGCGAAGCCCGGGATCAGCTTGGCGCGCACCGGCTCGACGATCCGGTCCACCACCGCGCGGCCGAAATCCGCGACGTTGCCGCGCGCCACCGCCGCCACCAGGGCCGCGGTGTTCGCCCAGTTGCCGGCGGCGTCCTTGAGGGGGATCATCTCCGGCAGGACCGAGCGCGCGTAGCTCGTCCTGATCTCCATGCCCGGCAGGACGACGACGAAACGCATCGCCGACGGCAGCTCCAGGCGGATGACGTCGATCGGCTCGTGACTGCGGACGATGGTGAATCCGCCCAGAAGCGAGGCCGCCAGGTTGTCGGCGTGCCGGCCGCCGCTCGCCAGGACCTCCCCCTCGAGCGCCGCCTCGATCAACGTGTTGCTGCCGAGCGCCGAGCCGAACAGAAGGTGCGCCGCCACCGCGCCGCCCACGGCGCTGGCGGCGCTCGACCCCAGCCCGCTCCCCTGGGGCAGCCCCTTGTGCAGCTTCATCTCGAGCCCGGCCTCCCTGGCCGCCTTGCCCTTGAGCTGCTTCAGGACCGACTCGGCGGCGCGGCCGGCGCAGTTCTGCGCCGGATCGGCCGGGATGCTCTCCTTCTCGCCGGTCATCTCGACGATCCGCACGCCCGGCGTCTCGGTGCGCCGCGCCTGGATGGTGTCGCCGAGACCTTCCAGCGCCACGCCGAGCGCGTCGAACCCCGGCCCCAGGTTGGCGATCGACGCCGGGGCGAACACCTTGACCCAGCCCTGCTCGGTCTCTGTCACAGGCACCCCTTCGCCTTCAGCAGCTCGGCGTTCAGAATCGCCACGCCCGCCGCGCCGCGGATGGTGTTGTGCACCAGCGCGACGTATTTCAGGCCGAAGACGGGACAGGCCCGCACGCGCCCCACCGTGACCGTCATCCCTTTCCCGGCCATCCGGTCGAACCGCGGCTGCGGGCGGTCCGGCTCGTCGCGCACGGTGAGCGGCCGCTCCGGCAGGCTCGGGAGACCCAGCGGGGCCAGGGACGATCGGAACTCGCGCAGCGCCCGCGCCGCCTCCTCGGGGGTCGTTCTCTGGTCGGTCTCGACGGCGACCGCCAGCGTATGCCCGTCGGAGACCTGCACCCGGTGACACTGCGCGCTGATCGGGAACGACGCGGCCGCCTTCGGCGTGCCGAGAATCTTCAGCGTCTCCGACTCCATCTTCTCCTCTTCGCCGCCGATGAACGGGATGACATTGTCGAGGATGTCCACCGAGGACACACCGGGGTATCCGGCGCCCGAGATCGCCTGCAGCGTCGCCACCACCAGACGCTTGATGCCGAAGGCGCGGTAGAGCGGCGCCGCCGACATCGCCAGGCCGACGGTCGAGCAGTTCGGGTTCGTCACGATGAACCCGCCGCCTCTCCACCGGCGCTTCTGGACCTCGACGAGCTCGAGATGATCGGCGTTGACCTCCGGAATCAGCAGGGGGACCTCGGGGTCCATCCGGTGGTTGCGCGAGTTGCTCACCACGGCGTGCCCGCCGCGGGCGAACTCCTCCTCGATGGCGCCGGCGACCGAGGCGTCGAGCCCCGAGAACGCCACGCGGGCGTCGAGACCGGGGCGGCACGGCACGACCTCCATGTCGCGCGCCCACTCCGGCATCGGCTCCTCGAGGAACCAGCGGGCCGCCTGGCCGTAGCGCCGACCCGCCGAGCGCTCCGACGCCGCCAGGGCGCCGGCGCGGAACCAGGGGTGGCCGTCGAGAAGCTGGACGAAACGCTGCCCGACCGCCCCGGTCGCCCCCAGGACCGCCACCGGTATCCGCCTGTCCGCGCTCACGCTGTCCCCGCGATCGCCCGCGCCACCCGGATGATGTCGCCGAACGCCCCCGCCGCCGTTACCGCCGGACCGGCGCCGGGCCCCGACACGACCAGCGGCCGGTCGGAGTAGCGCCGGGTCCGGAACACGAAGATATTGTCCGGACCCGACAGCCGGCCGAGCGCGCCGTCCGCCGGGACCTCCTTGAGCGCCGCCCGGCAGCCCCTGTCGACCGAAGCGACGTAGCGCAAGCGGTTGCCGTGGGCGGCCGCCTCGCGCCACCGGCCCGCCGTCTCCGCATCCATCGAGGGCATCTTCGCCATGAACTTCACCGCATCCCCGCGCCGGTCGATCGGGCAGAACAGCTCGTGGCGCACCGCTTCGGGCTCGATCTCCTGCCCCGCCTCGCGCGCCAGGATGAGCGCCTTGCGCGCCACGTCCTGCCCCGCCAGATCCTCCCGCGGATCGGGCTCCGTGTACCCCATTTCCCGGGCGCGCGCAACGGCCTCGGAGAACTTTCCGCCGCCGTCCAGCGCCGCGCACAGGTAGTTCAGCGTCCCCGAGAAGCACCCCTCGATCGATTCCAGCCGGTCGCCGCTGTCGAGCAGATCACGCAGCGTGCCGATCACCGGCAGCCCGGCCCCGACCGTGACCTCGTACAGCAGGAAGCGATGCTTCCTGCGGGAGGCTTCCTTCACCCGACGATAGTCGGCGAGCGGCCCCGCCAGCGGCTTCTTGTTGCAGGAGACCACGTGGAAGCCCGCCGAGAACGCGTCGCAGTAAAGCTCGGCCATTCCCTCCTCCGCGGTCGCGTCCACCAGGACCGCCGACCCCGACAGGACCCCGCGCGCCTGCCGGAGCATCTTGCGGCCCTCCAGCCCGCCGCCGGTCTCGACCGTCTCCTTCCAGCGGGTCAGGTCGATCCCCGCTGGATCGAAGACGCCCGATCGTCGTCCCGCGATGCCGGCGTACACCAGATCGACGCCCAGCCGCTTCAGGAGAGCCGGCCGGGCCTCGCGGATCTGCCCGATGAGGGCCGAGCCGACCGTCCCCTTGCCGAGCTGCACCAGGGAGAGACGGGTCGCCATCAGCGGGCCCGCGACCCGACCAGGCGCAGCGCCGGCCGGCGCCCGCGCCCCGTCGCGGAGCGGCCGACGTTCAGGCGGTCGTGGATCGCCCGCACCCCCTTCTTCATGTCACGGCCCTTCAGGACGACCGTGATGTTGTACTCCGACGACCCCTGCGCGATGGCGACGACGTTGACCCCGGCGTCGCCCAGGGCGCTGAACACGCGCCCGGCGATGCCGTGCTGGCCCTTCATGCCGGCGCCGACCACGGCGATGGCGCTCATGTCCCGCTCCACGGTGATGCGCGCCACCTGCTCGCCCAACAGGCCCCGGTCCCTGTCGAGATCGCCCTGCATGATGGCGAACGAGACGTTGTACTCGGAGGACGACATCGAGATCATGTAGATGTTGGTCCCGGCGTTCGCCACCGGCGTCAGGAGACGCAGGATCATCCCCGGCTGCCCGAAGATCCCGGTCCCCTCGACGGTGACCAGGGCCATCCCGTCGATGCTGCTGACCAGCAGGGGCGCCGAGCCGCGCCCGGCCGGCCGGCTGGTGATCAGCGTCCCCGGCGCGTCCGGCTTGAAGGTGTTCTTGATCCGGATCGAGATGCCGGAGCGCCGCGCCGGCAGCATCGTCTTCGGGTGGATCACCTCCGCGCCGTAGTGCGCCATCTCGGCCGCCTCCTGGTAGGAGATGCGCGGCACGACCCGGGCGCTCTTGACCAGGTTGGGGTCGGCGGTGCACACACCGTCGACTTCCTTCCAGATCCAGGCCGCTGCGGCCGAGCGTGGTCGTCGCCCCCTGCCGGGTCCGGCCGATGTAGCCGGTGACCACCGGGATCGCGCCGGCGCGCACGCCGGGCAGGAGGGCCTTGCGCAGGTTGCGGTAGGCCGCGTCGAAGTCGACCACGGCCGCGCCGTGGCTCTCGTCGGTGACGATATGGTCGCGCGCGTCGACGAACTGGGCGCGCAGGCCGAGGGCGCCCAGGTGCGCCGCGACGATCCGCCCGGACAGCCGCTCGCCGAACGAGGAGATCAGGTCGAGCGAACGCCGGCTCAGCTCGCGCAGCAGGAGGACGCCGTGGCAGACCCCCTCGAGCTCGGTGAACAGGGCCTCCAGATCGCGCTCGAGACGGCCGGCCCCGCCGCTCGCGAGCCCCAGCAGACGCGCCTCCCGCCGGTGACGCCGGTACAGGCGGTCGAGACGCTGGCTGACCTCGCGCGGCAGCCCCGCGACCGACCGTTCCGCCAGGGCGATCAGATCGTCGGTGACTTCCGCCATGGCCGACACGACAACGACCGGCCGCGAGCGCGCGAATCGCTTGATGATCGAGCCGACCTGCCGGATCTGCGCATCGCGTCGTCCCGCCGCCCGGTGAAAGGGTCCGGCCCGCCCCAAAAATAATTCAGGGGAGGATCGCTCCCTCCCCTGCGAAAGATTCCGTGGACCGGAGCACTCAGGTGGAAGGAATTAGACCAGCGAAGCGCGGCTCATGTCAACGGTTCGAAACCTGCCCCTGATCGCGCAACGGTCAAGGCTGATTCTGGTTGGGGTTGTCCTGATTCTGCTGTTTGGGATAAAGCCCGGGATTCCAGCCTGTATTCTGTCCACCGGTGTATCCTGGATTCCAGCCGGGATAATTGTTGTTGCCCTGGCCCGGCTGCGGATACATCATCTGGCCACCCGGGCCGGGTCTTCCCGGTCTCGGCCCGTTACCGACCCCCTGGATCGGCCCATTGCCGCCGAATCCCGGTCCAAGGAAGCGGGAGCCGCCCGCGCCCGGCATCGGCGTTCCCGGCATCTGCACCGTCTCGCCGCGATCGAACACGTGGAACTGCCACTCGTCCACGTGCT
>QHXY01000044.1 GCA_003223145.1 Acidobacteriota bacterium | reverse complement strand
TGCTCGACGATCCAGTCGTCGGCGGCGTCGAAGTGGTCCCCCACGACGACCAGCGTGAACCGATCTTCCACCGGGATCCGGATGCGCTTGTTCGAGACCACGGTTGCGCCAAGGCCGTGCCGCCGCGCCACACGGTAGATCTCCTCCTTCACCGGGCAGCCGTCCGCGTCGACGAAGATGTTGAGCACTCGATGTGTCCTCCGCCGGCCCCCGCCGCCCTGGGCCTCGGCTATCGCAGAGAATATTCTGTCCCAGATCCCCCCGCCCCGATGTGAGATAATCCCGCCGATACCCGTCTCCGGGAACCTCTTGAAAAAGCATCTGCTGTGCGGACTGTCCGTGGCGCTTCTGGCGGCTGCCTCGTCTCTGACGCCGGGACTGCGAGCGGCAACCCACACTGTGACGAACACCCACGACAACGGCCCCGGTTCTCTGCGCGACGCCATCGCCGGCTCCTCCCGGGGCGATGAAATCGTCTTCGACCCCTCCCTGGCCGGCCAGCCCGTCATCCTGACCACCGGCGAGCTCCTCGTCGACAACGACCTGACCATCAACGGTCTCGGCCAGCAACAGACCATCCTGGACGGCAATGGCGCGAGCCGGATCTTCAGGATCACGGAGCGCGCCTCGGTCGCGCTTTCCGATCTGATGGTGCGGAACGGCTGGCCCAAGGAGTGTCTCGCGGACCACCGGACCCGGAGCGAAGGGGGCGGGATCTACAACGCCGGGTTCCTGGAGCTCAACAGGAGCATGGTCACCCAGAACCTGGTGGATCATCGGCATTCGCACTGCGACGATTACTATGACTCTCCTGAATCGATCCGAGGTGGTGGCGTCTATAACAAGGGAACTCTGGTGCTCAACCGGTCGGCGGTGGACGCTAATGCCGGCGGCGGAATCTATTCGTATGGTGGTGGACTCTACAACACGGGCGTCACCATGATTGACGATTCGAGCGTGAGCGGGAATTCCGGTGAATGGGACAGATACGAAGGTCTCCAGGGGGCGGGAATCTATAATGAGTCCTCAGGGACGGTGACGCTGCTTCGCTGTAGCATCAACAGCAATATCCCCGCGAAAGCGATCGAGAACGCCGGAAATCTGACCGTGACAGACAGCACCATCGCGGGCAATGGCCATTGGCGCGGCGGCGGGATCCTCAACAGTGGCCTGGCGACCCTCACAGAGACCGCGATCGTGTCCAACTGGTCCGGCGTCGGCTCGGACGTGGGAGGCATTTCGAACTGGGGGACGATGACGCTGGAGAGATCCATCGTTGGCGGCAACAGCGGCGAGTATGGCGGGGGGATTGCGAATCGCGGTGTGCTGAGACTGATCAACGACACGGTCAGCACGAACGAGGGATACTGGCTTGCGGGAGGCCTCTCGAACACCGGAAGCGCGACGGTGGTCGGCACCACGATCACCGGCAATCGCACCGGCCACACCTTTGCAGGGTTCTTTTCTAATAATGTGGGCGGCATCAAGAACACTATCATCGCCGGCAACCAGGATTTCAACGATCCGGCGAATGCCGACTGTGGCGGATCGGTAACCTCCCTGGGTCACAATCTCCTCGGTCTGACTCATGGTTGCGACGGCGTCGTCGACGGCGTGAACGGGGACATCACGGGCGTCGATTGGACGCGTGTGGTGGAGAACAGCAGCTCACCGTACGGGGGGCTGCATGTGAGTCTTGCCGACAACGGTGGTCCAACCCCGACCGTGGCGCTCCTGCCCGGCAGTCCGGCTATCGATGCGATCCCGGAGTCGAGCTGCCTGGACGCTGACGGAAAACCGCTCTTGACCGATCAGCGCGGAGTGGCGCGGCCGCAGGGACCCGCGTGCGACATCGGGGCGTTCGAGTTCGCCCCGCCCCGGGGGACCGGCTTCTGGGAACACCAGTGCAGTGGGCTCGGCTATGTCCAGCTGACTCCCGCTCAAATGCAGACGCTGTTCGACCAGGTGGTCGTCGCCTCGCCGGCCTTCCCGGAGTGCGCCCCGGTCGGCTGCGGCACCCTCCGGCTGCCGACTCCGAAGAACGACCTGCGCTTGAAGGCGGAGCGAAGTCTGCTTGGATTCTGGCTCAACCTGATCACGGGCCGGATGACCCGGGGGAGACCGATCGATCTGCCCGCGCTCACGAACGCCGCGACCGTCGGGGAAGCCCTGGCCGAGGTCGAGATGACCGTCTGCAATCCCAACGCGAGCCGCGGCGACCTCGGGACGGCGAAGGAGATCGCCGAAGCCGTCAACAACCAGGGCGAGGACATGGAGCTGGTGAGCGCGGAATCGTCGGCCACGGTTCAGCCGGGGACGTTCCGAGCCTTCACCCTTGTGGTCGTCAACATGAGCCCGGATGTGCGGAACTACGATCTCACCAGCCGTGGAACCTGGCCGGTCTCCCCTTCCGCGACCCGGATCAACGGTCTGGGGCCCGGCCAGATCGCCATGGCCACAACCACCTTGTTCGTGCCCGCAGATTCCACCAACCAAACCGGCGAGGTTCACATCACCGCGTCCGACAATAACAGTGACCCGCCGCTGGCGCGGACGGCCACGATCCGGATCCTGGTCAGCAACCCGGTCGCCCCGATCGGCGGCGGAAAGATCCGCCCGATGCCGACTCGTTAGCCGCATCCCGTGCCGTAGAAGGGGACCCTCCCCCGCCTACGGCGGAGTCGGACAGGGCGAATTGTTCGGACGCACCGTCCCGCTGGACGCCGTACCGAGACTGCCTTCTCCACAGGCCGACTCGCCATCCACCAGGTAGTACCGGATCTCTCCCAGCTTGGGATCGGTGGCATCGACCGCGACGGTTGCTCCGTTCTGCTGCGCGTCGCCGCTTTCGAAGCACACATGGTTGTAGTGTGCCGGCAGGCTTCCCATGCCGGACGTGATCGTGAACACGCCGCGATAGGTGTTGTAGTGGGAGGCGTTCGGGATCGTGCTCCATTCCAGCGTGCTGGCATCATTGAACTTGATGATCCCGACTTCACCCGGGGGCGTCCCAGCCGTGTTCACGCATCTGTCGAGAGCGGGATCGCAACGGTCCGCCGTGCAGGCGTTGGAGTCATCGCAGGTCACGGGCTGCTCGGGCCGGCAGACGCCGCTGGCGCAGGTTTCGGCCCCGTTGCAGAAGACGCCGTCGGAGCAGGACGCGGCGTCGGCCAGGGGGACGAAAACGCAGCCGGACAGGGGGTCGCACCGGTCGGTGGTGCAGGAATTGCCGTCGTTGCACGTGGCGGCCGGCCCTCCGAGCGCGAGCCCTTCCGGATTGCTCAGTCCCGAGGCCACGAGCGTGACCGTCCCCTTGGCCAGATCGACCGCCGAGATCCTTCCGCTCCCCGCTTCGGTCACGAACGCCGTCGTTCGGGCGCCGTTGAGGATGAGCCCGATCGGCACGCTCAGTCCGGTCGCGACCGGAGTGATCGCGCCGGTCGCCAGACTGACTCGGGACAGCCGCGCCGCGTTCGCCTCGGTGACGAGGACCGACGTTCCGCCGGGTTCCAATGCCACGCCGGAGGGCGCGATCAGGCCGGAAGCCACGAGGGTCACGCTGCCGGAGCTGAGATCCACGCTGGACAGCTCCCCGCTGTTGAGCTCGGTCACGAAGACCGCGCCGCCGCCGGCGTCCAGCGCGAGACCTCGCGGGCCGGTGAGCCCGGAGGCGACGATGGACACGGATCCTGTCTTCAGATCGACTCTCGACAGTTCGCCGCTCCCCAGCTCGGCGACGAACGCGGCCGTTTCACCCGGACTGAGGACAACGCCGCGCGGGTTGCTCAATCCCGTGGCGATCCGCGTGATGGCACCGGTCGCAAGGTCGACCCTGGACAGCTCGCCGGCGCCGGCTTCGGTGATGAAGGCGGTGGTCCGCAGGGCGTTGAGGACGACTCCCGCCGGGCCGCTCAGGCCCGAGCCGACCAGCGTGATCCCACCGTTTCCGAGATTCACCTGCGAGAACTCTGTGCTCGTTGTCTCGGTGACGTAGACGGTGGTGTCGGCGCCGCACGGCGTCGTGTCACAGGCATCGCCGACGCCGTCCTTGTCGGAATCCTCCTGACCCGGATTGGTGGCCGACGGGCAGTTGTCGCACGCATCGCCGATCCGGTCCTTGTCCACGTCCGCCTGGCCCGCATTGGCGATCGCCGGACAATTGTCGCAGGCATCCCCCACGCCATCGAGATCGCGGTCGCTCTGGCCGGGGTTGTACACCGCGCGACAGTTGTCGGCCGCATCGGCCACGCCGTCCCCGTCGCTGTCGACCGCGGACACGAACAGCGTGGTCGATCCGATCCCCTGCGCCAGCGGGGCGCCGATCGCCAGATCCGCGACATTGTCGCCGTTGAGATCCGGCGTGAGGAGGAGGAACCTTCCGAGGTGATCGCCCGCCGCCTGGCCGCCGAACTGCGACAGGAGCTTGCCATCGGTGGTGAAAAGCGATGCGAGCCCCGCGCCGGCGCCCGCGTTTCCGTTCGTGAGGGGGGCCCCCAGAAGGTGTCCCGTCGAAACGCCTCAGCAAACGGCCGTCCGCCGCGTACAGACTGACGCTCCCGGCGGCCGGACCGGCCGCGGTGCCGGTCATAGGCGCCCCGACCAGGAAGTCGGGCACGCCGTCGGCGTCGGTATCACCGGCGACGTCGAGACTGTCGCCGAAGCGCTGTCCTGCCTGGGTTCCAGTGATCTGTTTCAGGAGCGCACCGGTGCCCGAATACAAAAAGACGCTACCCGGAGCGCCTCCAGCCGAGCCGGCGCCGGGCGCGCCGATCAGCAGGTCGCGCACGCCGTCGCCGTTCACGTCGCCGAAGCCACGCACCGCGGCTCCGAACTCGCCGCCGGGGAGGGCCCCGTCGAAGCGCCTCAGCAAGGCGCCGCTCGGGCCGAACAGATAGACGCTCCCGACGTCGTTCCCGGCCTGGGTGTCGGTGAACGGCGCCGCCACGAGAAGCCCTCCGGCGTCACGGTGCAGGGCGAGCCCGAAGAGATCCCCCGCCTTCTCGCCATCGAGCCGTTTGATCAGCTTGCCCGTGATGCCCGACAGGATGAGGACGCTCCCGGCGTCGATCCGCCCGCCCGGATCCGCCCCCGGCGCGCCGACCGCGAGATCCTGTCTGCCGTCCTGGTTCATGTCGTTCACGTACGCCAGACAGAAACCGAAAGCATCGGTCTGAGTGAGGTTCAAATCGATCGCCCGCACGAGGAGGTCCTGCGTACCGTCCGGGAAGATCGTCCTGATCTCCGACCCGGGGCAGAGGACGCCGAACGGGCAGCAGGCGTCGACCTTCCTCATGAAGTCCGGGCAGAAGTTGCGGAACGGATCTCCCGGTTTCGAGTTGCCGAAGGTGCAGCGCCGGAACGGGCCGACGTCGTCCACCGTGCAGACACCAGGGAGGCCGGGAATGGTGCCGATCCCATGGGGTGACGGACACGACGTGCAGATCTGCCGACCGTCAGAGCCGATGAAGCAGACGCTGGGGCACGGGGGAAGGTTGTCGCAGGCATCGCCGGAACCGTCCCCGTACGTATCGAGCTGGCCAGGATTGGGCGTGAAGGGGCAGTTGTCGCAGAGGTCCCCGACGCCGTCATGATCGAGGTCTTCCTGGAGAGGGTTGAACGCGGTCCGGCAATTGTCACAGGCATCGCCGACGCCGTCCCCGTCGGAGTCGGCCTGGTCGGGGTTGTAGACCAGGGGACAGTTGTCCATCGAGTCCGGGTGGCCGTCACCGTCGCCGTCGGGAGCCCCGATCCCCTCCACCGAGACCCCACCCAGGAGCGTGGCCCCGATGAAAGCGCCGACGTGGACGGTCTCCCGGGAGTTCGGCGTCACCCCCGGAGGCGGGGTCAGGAGCACCTGGATGTCCGCCGGACAGTCGTTCGCGCCCAGGGTGATCTCCGGCGGAGTGACCGTCACGCTCCAGAGCGAAGCGGGGTTCTGGAAGCGCGGCACGAACTTGATGAGCGCCGGCGCCTCGGTCATCGTGTTCTGCACTTCGAAGGCGGTGGTGGACTGGGCAATCTCCAGGTTGTGCTGCGCGATGTTGTTGGTGAAGTCGGCGTCCAGACCGTAGCCGATCTCGACCTTGGCGCACATGTGCCCGGCGGATCCGGGCGTCCAGCTCATGGTGACGGGCACGGTCGTGCCGGCCGGGATGTCCACGATGCGCGTGCCGATGTCGCTGAAGCTGGGGATGGAGGCCGAATAGTCGTGGATCCCGAATTGGATGCGCGCCCCGAAGGCGTCCGCCGTGCCGCGGTTCTGCACCATCGCCGTAATGACGTTCGCCACGCCGACCGTCGGCGGCGTCGCCGTCGAGAGGTCCGGCGACAGCCAGATCGGGTCGGACGGGTAGCCGGGATAGCTGAGATCGGTGCGTCCCGTCGCGGCGCTCAGGGCGGCGAATGCATCGACCAGGCCCCAGCCCCACCGGTTGTTCCAGGACGGATCCCGCGCCGGCAACGAAGTCGAGCCGCGCGCCTCGGCGGTGGTGATGATCAGATGCTTGACGGAGGCCGGGTTGATCCCGGGGTGCGCCTGCTGGATCAGCGCCGCCAGACCGGCGACGTGCGGAGACGCCATGGACGTACCGCACGCTCTCAGCACGTCGTCGGTCGTGTTGAACCTCGAGGCCCGCGCCCGGAGCGGTGACCTCGGGCTTCAGCTCGTCGATCAGGTCGGCGTCGCCGTCGTCGGCGCGCGGTCCTCTGTCCGAGTAATCCGCGATGATGTCATCGGCGCGGTCCTGCGAGTCCCGATCGTCCGAGGCGGCGACAGTGATCGCCCGTGTGGCGGCCGCAGGGCTGCCGAGTCCACTGTTGAAGGGGCCGTTGTTTCCGGCGGCCACGACCACGACGATGCCCATGGATTCCGCAAGATCCACAAGCTGGTCCATGGCACCGGTGCCATCGTCGCTGGTGTCGCTCCCCAGGCTCATGTTGACGACCCCGACATTCCAGGACACGTGGTTGTCGTAGACCGCTTCCAGACCGTCCATGATCACGTAAAGCGGCCTGCGACCGGCACTGTCGAGCACCTTCACGTCCACCAGCCCGGCGCCCGGGGCGATCCCTCGCGAAGTGTTGGTCGTGCCTCGGCCGAGGGCGATGGAGGCGACGTGCGTGCCGTGGCCT
>QHXY01000043.1 GCA_003223145.1 Acidobacteriota bacterium | reverse complement strand
GGTATAGAAGCCGGACGCCACCCGCAGGTTCGGGACGCTCGTGTCGAGATTCGTGTGGTACAGGACCTGCCGCTCGACGAATGCGACGTCGGTCAGCGCCGCGACCCTCTGCACGTCCGCCTTGGTGAGCTCTCCCACGGCGACCGACGGGATGTACCGGCTCCTGCGCTGCACCTTGCTGCCCACGCTGAGGCTGCCCAGGAACGTGATGTCGGCGTCCTCGACGCAGCGTTTGTAGTTGACCATCACGTCGAAAGTCGGATCGCCGGACGCGTCGATCTGATCGTCGATCTTGTTGTG
>QHXY01000293.1 GCA_003223145.1 Acidobacteriota bacterium | reverse complement strand
TCTGTCTGATTGCGTTCCCTGAGGTCCTGGATCGAATCGCGATAGCTCGTCGAGGCGAACCCGAGGTTGCCGTACGTCCCGGTGAAGTCGAGTCCCCAGCGCTTCTGATTCTTCCGGAAGGTGAGGTTGGCTTCCTGGCTGCCCAGGTCGAGACGCGCCTGCTCCAGGTCGGGGCGCTGCTTCTGCGCGCTGGCGACGGCGGCATCCATGTCGGGGGCCATCTCGACCAGGGGCGGCGGGTCGCTCGGCTGGATCGGCTGCTCCCAGATCGGCGAGTCCTTCGGCACGTTCATGACGCGGCGCAGGGCGTCCTCCGCGGTCCTCACGAGGTTCTCGCCGGTGATCACCGTCTCCTCGCGATCGGCGACGCCGGCCTCGGCCTGGGTGATCTCGATCGGCGCCAGGGTCCCGACCCGCACCTTGATGCGGTTCTCCTCGAGGAAGTCCTGCGCCAGCTTCAGGGCCGCCTGCTGGGTCTTCAGGTCCATGATGGCGAAGTTCAGATCCCAATACGCCTTCTCGGCCGCGGACAGCGTGTCGAGGACCGTCTGCCTGAAACGCGCCTCGTCGATCCCGAGGCTGTTGTGCGCCACGACGATGAACGACCGGTTGGTCGCCGTGCCGAAATTCCGGAGCAGCGGCTGGATGTAGGTGAGCGCATACTGAGCGTTGAAGCCTTTGCTCTGGCTGGACGAGACGCAGTCGCTGTCGGTCACACACTGCTTGAAGGGGTCGCTGACGCAGGACCCGGCGGTCGTGTCGCAGACGTCGAACAGGGTCCTCTTGAGCGAGTCGTCGTTGGCGTTCACGTCGATCCGGTAGCGCCCTCCGGTCAGCAGCGGATCCTCGAAGCGCAGGGTGTAGGCGTGGGCCTTGTCGTTCGAGGAGAAACGGCCGACGAAGGCCGAGAGACGACTCTGCTCGTCCAGCGAGCTGGTGGCGGTGCCGGCGAAGAACGGATCGAAGAACGATTCCGAGGCGATGACCTTCGACTCGCTCTGCAGCGGGTCGTAGCTGCGCACCACGATGTCCAGGTTGTTCTCCAGGGTCGCCGTGAGGGCGTCCTGCAGGGACAGGACGTAGGGTTGCGCGACGGACGGTTGCTGGCCGGGCGGGGTCTCCGGCGAGGTGGAAGGCGCCTGGGCCAGGGCCGCGGGCGCCGCCACGGCCGCCAGGAGCGTCAGGATCATCAGAAGGGCCAACGTCGGGCGCGCCACGCGTCGTGTCATCAGATCACCTCGATCAGTCGTCGCTGCTCACGAAACGGGGGAAGGAACGGATCCTTCCCCCAGCACGAATGCCGGTTATCTTCCCGCCTGTGTGAACTCTATACGGTCGATCCCGCCGGGAAGTTTCAGCCGGCGTTCACCCGCCGGACGCGCCACCCGGCCCGGGATACAGGTGGCAGGCCACCCAGTGGCCCGGCGTCACCTCCAGGAGGGGCGGCTCCACCCGCGGACAGGCCTCGATGACGCTGGGGCAGCGCGTGTGAAACCTGCACCCGGGCGGGGGCTGGGCGGGCGACGGCGGATCGCCGCGCAGCACGGCCCGCTCCCTCGCCCTGGTCGGGTCGGGGATCGGAATCGCCTGCAGGAGCGCCCTAGTATACGGGTGAAGGGGGTTCCTGAAAATCTCCTCGCGCGTCCCCACCTCGGCGATCCGGCCGAGGTACATGACCGCCACCCGGTCGGCGATGCGCTCGACCACCGCCAGGTCGTGGGCGATGAACAGGTAGGCGATGCCGAATTCATCCTGGAGGTCCATCAACAGATTGATCACCTGGGCCTGGACGGAGACGTCGAGCGCCGACACCGGCTCGTCCGCGACGATCAATCGCGGCTTGAGGGCGAGGGCGCGGGCGACGCCGATCCGCTGTCTCTGGCCGCCCGAGAACTCGTGGGGGTAGCGGTCCTTCATCGACGGATCGAGACCGACGCGCCGCAGGAGGGCCGCCACCATGTCGTCGCGCTCCCGGCGGCTGGCGCCGATCCGGTGGATGTCGAGCGGCTCGCGCACGATCGTGCCGACCCGCATGCGCGGGTTGAGCGAGCCGTACGGGTCCTGGAAGATGACCTGCACCTGACGGCGCATGCGCCGCATGGCCCGCGGCTTGAGGGCGAGCAGATCGACGCCGTCGAACACCACCGACCCCGACGTCGGCTCGAGCAGCCGCAGGATGCAGCGGCCGGTCGTCGTCTTGCCGCTCCCCGACTCCCCGACCAGGGCGAGCGTCTCCCCGGGCGCGATGCGCAACGAGACGCCGTCCACCGCCCGCACCCACCCGGAAACGCCCGACAACATGCCGCGACGGATCGGGAAATGCTTCTTGAGATCCCCCACTTCCAGGAGCGCGCTCATCGGGGGCGTCCCCCGGGATCGTGGTGCTTGAAGCAGGCGACCGCACCGTCGCCGAGCGGCAGGAGGCCGGGAGTGTGCACGCGGCACTCCGCCATGACGTCGGGGCAGCGCGGGTGGAAGGCGCAGCCGGAAGGCAGACGGGCCAGGTCGGGGACGTTCCCTTCGATCGCCGGCAGCCGCCTCCGGCCGCCGCCGGAGCCGGTCTCCGCCCCGCCCAGACGCGGCATCGAGCGGAGCAGCCCGGCCGTGTAGGGGTGCTTCGGAGAGGCGAACAGGGGGCGCGCGCCCGCTTCCTCCACGATGCGGCCGGCGTACATGACGGCGACGCGGTCCGCGGTTTCGGCGATCACCCCCAGATTGTGGCTGATCAGCAGCAGGGACAGGCGGAGATCGCGCTTGAGGACGCGCAGCATGTCGAGGATCTCGGCCTGCAACGTGACGTCCAGCGCGGTGGTCGGCTCGTCGGCGACCAGGAGCGACGGGCGGCAGGCGAGCGCCATGGCGATCAGGACGCGCTGACGCATGCCCCCGGACATCTGGTGGGGATACTCGCGCGCCCGCCGCCCGGCGTCGGCGATCCGCACCAGCTCCATCAGACGCACCGCCTCGCGCAGCGCCTCTTTCTTCTTCATGATCCCGTGGACGATCAGCCCCTCGGCGATCTGATAGCCGACGGTGAACACCGGATTGAGGGCGGTCGAAGGCTCCTGGAAGATCAGGGCGATCTCCCGGCCGCGGTAGCGGCGCATGCGGCGCTCGGGCAGCGTCATGAGGTCCGTCCCCTTGTAGACGATGCGGCCGGAGACGATGCGTCCCGGAGGCGGGACGAGGCGGACGATCGACAGCGCGGTGATGCTCTTGCCGCAGCCCGATTCCCCGACCAGCCCGAGCGTCTCGCCTTCGTCCACGTGGAACGAGACGCGATCGACCGCGCGCACCACGCCCGCCTCGCTGGGGAAGTGCGCCGACAGGTCGGTGACCTCGAGGATGCGCGGCACCGCTCAGACCCCCGAGGCCGGCCGGTAGGACCCGAACACGGCGCGCAGCCGGTCGGAGATCTCACCCAGCGTGGCGCGCGCCTCGACCGCCTTCAGGATGTGCGGCAGCAGGTTCTGGGCGCCGCCCGCCGCGCGCTCGACGGACGCGAGCGCCGCGTCGACCGCAGCCCGCGTACGCCGTTGCTTGAAGGCCAGAAGACGGGCCCGCTGCTCCTCCTCGAGCCGGGGATCGATCTTCTGGATCGGGATGGGCGGCGCCGTGCCCTCTCCGCCCTCGTCCTGGAAGCGGTTGACGCCGACGATGACGCGCGTGCCCGCATCGATCTCCCTCTGGTAGCGGAACGCCGCCTCCTGGATCTCCTTCTGCTGGAAGCCTGTCTCGATCGCCTTGACGGTGCCGCCGAGGGCGTCGATCGTCCCGAGGTAGGCCCACACCCGCTCCTCGATCCCCGCGGTGAGCGTCTCGAGGGCGTACGAGCCGCCCAGAGGGTCGACCGTGTCCGCCACCCCGCTCTCGTGGGCCAGGATCTGCTGCGTGCGCAGCGCCACGGTCGCCGACCTCTCGCTAGGCAGCGCCAGCTTCACGTGCACCGGCACGACCATCTGCAGGGCGCGCCCGCTCTTCGCCTTGAAGCGCTCCTTCATGATGCGTGCCCAGACGCGGCGCGCCGCACGGAACTTGGCGATCTCCTCGAGGAAGTGGTTGTGGGCGTTGAAGAAGAACGAGATCTGCCCGGCCACCTCCTCGACCGGCAGCCCGGCGGCGCGCGCCGCCTCGAGGTACGCGATGCCGTCGGCGAACGTGAAGGCGACCTCCTGCACCGCCGTCGAGCCCGCCTCGCGGATGTGGTAGCCGCTGACGCTGATGGCGTTCCAGAGCGGCAGCTCCTCCCGGCACCAGGCGAACACGTCGGTGGCGATGCGCAGCGACGCGCCCGGCGGGTAGATGTAGGTACCGCGCGCGATGTACTCCTTGAGCACGTCGTTCTGCACGGTCCCGGAGAGCTTCGCCAGGGGGATGTCGCGCGACCGGGCGACCGCCACGTACAGGGCCAGCAGGATCGCCGCCGTGGCGTTGATGGTCATCGACGTCGAGACGCGGTCGAGCGGCAGGTCGCCCAGGAGCGCCTGCATGTCGTCGATGGTGTCGATGGCGACCCCGACCCGCCCGACCTCTCCCTGCGCCGACGCATGATCGGAGTCGTAGCCCATCTGGGTCGGGAGATCGAAGGCGACCGACAGCCCGGTCTGCCCCTGCGCCAGCAGATAGCGCAGGCGGCGGTTCGTCTGGCGCGCGTCGCCGAAGCCGGCGTACTGGCGCATGGTCCAGAAGCGGCTGCGGTACATGGTCGGCTGCACCCCGCGCGTGAACGGATAGGCGCCGGGCAGACCCAGATCGTCCGGATACGAGACGCTCTCGACGTCCAGGGGCGTGTACAGCCTTTCGAGCGCGATGCCGCCGGTCGTCTCGAACCGGGGCGAGCGCTCGGGAAGACGCGCCAGGGCCTCGCGCAGCGGCCCTTCGGCCCACTCCTCCAGCAGTTTAGCGAGGCTGCGTTCCTTGCGGTGGCTCACGGAAAGAAACTACCACAGGTACGCGGCAGAGTGTTCGGGCTGATACCAGCATTTAGCGCACTGATGCTGTTGATTCACGGGATATTGACACATTGATCGAGAACGGGTATTAGGGAGACATCCACTCTCGAGCGTCCGATGACGGGATTCTCGCGGACGCTCTCCAAGCGCTTTGGGTCCAACTCGGCGATCCGAGCGTGCTTTTTTCCTGCCGAGACCAGGGAGGCTGGTATGTATAGAACCGTGCGGCTCGCTTTTGGTGCGGTACCCCTCCTCGCTGCGTACTTCATTGTCTCAAGTGGTGTCGGTGAGTCATCTCGTACGAACTCACCGTATGCGTCGGCTCTCTCCGATTTAGTCGCCACGAACACCTACGCCTCGCCAACCTGCCCTGACAAGGTTTGCAGCGGAGGAAGGTGCGTCCACCTAGTCACTTCTGGATGTGATGCCCCTCAAGGCGGAGGATGCAGGAGCCACACCTGCCCGTAGTCTGATCGGAGAATTCACGTCAGAGCTACGCAAAGACAAAAGGCGGGGCCCGGGCGGGTCCCGCCTTCGTCCCTCCACCCCGCGCGCGACCCCCCCCTCGCCGGGTCCGCCGGGGCGTTCGGAAGGGCAAGTCGCTCTACGGGCAGGTCACCGGTGCGACACGGATCGTCCCGTCGCTCTTCCGTCCGAGGGCGTCCTTTGCGCCGGCGGCGATGGCACTGTGCCCCGCCAAGTAGTAGTACATCTGGCCGGTGGCTGGCGCAGCCGCATCGAGCACTGAGACCGTGTTGCCCACCGTCTGCTGCGGCAGCTCGGACCGGAAGCAGGTGAGGGTGGCCAGCGACGGGTCGCCGTTCATCGCGGAGGTGAAGCCACGGAACACGTCGTAGCCGTTGACCGAGGTCGGCTGCGGCCGGGCGGGCCAGGCAATCGAGGCCGTCGTGCCGCTCACCAGCGTGAGGCTGAGCGACAGGTCCGCCCCGTCGCCGGAGTAGACCGGCGCCGGGACCGTGGCGCCGGTCGTGCCGGTGCACGTGAAGCTGGCGCTGCAGCGGACGAAGAGCTGGTAGGTGACGTCCGAGACCGGCGCGTCGATGAAGAAGTTGTTGGTGGTCCAGTCCTCGACCACCTTGCCGTCCCGCACGAAGCGGAACTGCGCCACGCCGCCGACGCAGCCGCCGGGCAGAGACGAGGCGGAGGCGTCGAGCGTCAGCTTCTCGCCCCGCTCGATGACGTTGTCGCCGTTGGCGTCCCGGATGACGAGCGACGCGGTGGTGCCGTGGTCGCCCACCGCCGGGTTGCAGGTGGCGGGGCAGGCGCCGGCCTGCGGCGGCTTGGTGTCCGGAGTGGGTGTCAGCTGGTTCACGATCTCACCGGTTAGGCGGATGTCGTCGACCCACCAACCTTCGTCGTACAGGTCCCTCGTCCAATTGGACCCTCCGTATTCCTCGTAACTCTGAGCCGTCTGGTTGAACTCCCATGATTGCGCGATCCAGCGGATCCGGACCCTCTGGCCGAGGTAGGGATGCAGGTCGAACTTGGTCTGGACCCAGTTGCCGGTGCCGACGCTTCCCTGCACCCCAGGTCCGGGACATTCTTTGGTCGTCGACAGGTCCCACTTCCAGCCGCAGTTCGACCAGACGCCGAGCGGCCAGCACATGGTCTCGTGCACGCCGCGCGGCGCATACGGCAGCGTGCCGGCATCGACCGGGGTCCACTGGCAATAGGTCGGCGAGATCTGGAAATCGCTCCAGATCTGCGGGATGTGATCGTAGACGTTCTGGAACGGCACCAGCTTGTCCCAGACGCCCCAGGCGTCCGTGGCGGGGTTCGGATCCTGGTCGATCTGGATCTGCACGTCGCCGTAGTCGAAAGCTTGCCCCGGTTTGGCGTTGAGGGTCGGCTCGTCGTTGCTCATCATATCGGCGATCTGGAAGAAACTCAGCTCCAGATCGCCGGTATCGGGGAACAGCGCCAGGTTGATCGGCCGGGTCATGAAGGCGGCGATCTGCCGGAACCTGGTCGTGTCCTTCAGCCGGTCCGCCAGGTCGAAGTGGTAACCCCAGTGCAGCGAGTTGCTGCCGCTGTGGGCCATGCTGTCGTTGACCGGAGTGAGATGATGGCCGGTGTTCGGGCAGCAGAGGTTCGTGGCGCTGCAGTTGGTGGTCGGCGCGCCGGCCGGGCAGTGGAGGTGCCAGTCCATGTCGTTGTCGGGGTCGATGATGCAGCCGGCGTCGGCGGGCGGGACGTTGAACCCGCCGCAGGCGACCACCGCCAGACCGCCGAGGCCGCCGGCAGTGGTGCGCACCGTCACGCCGATGGTGTCGTTGTCGACGTTCGGCGTGCCGTACGGTTGGTCGGCGAGCCCGAAAGAGAAGTTGCCATTCAGGTCCTGATCG
>QHXY01000294.1 GCA_003223145.1 Acidobacteriota bacterium | reverse complement strand
CGCCGACACCGTGATCTCCCCGGGCCAGACCCTCAAGGAGGTGGTGGCGATTCCGGAGAGTCTGGATATAGGCGAGCTCGACCTGGCCGACTCCGACCTATTGATCCAGGGGGTGGCGGCCTCGGCCGGCCGGTACGCGCAGAGTCAGCTCCGCTACCTGCTTTACCGGGCGTTCAAGCGGGGATTCGATCTGGCGGTGGCACTGACCGGCCTCGTCGCGCTGTCGCCCTTGATCCTGGCGGTCGCCCTGGCGATCAAGCTCACCAGTCCGGGCCCAATCTTCTTCCGGCAACGGCGGTGCGGTCGCCACGGGCGGGAGTTCGGGATGGTCAAGTTCCGGACGATGGTCAAGGACGCCGAGACCATGCAGGCCCAGCTCCGTCCCCTCAGCGAGGTGGACGGACCGGTCTTCAAGATTGAGAACGACCCGCGTTCCACCGCCCTGGGGCGGTTCCTGCGCAAGTACAGCATCGATGAGATGCCACAGCTGTGGAACGTCCTGAAGGGGGAGATGAGCCTGGTTGGTCCACGACCGCTGGCCGCCCGGGAGATGCAGTTCTGTCCGGCGTGGCGCGACGTGCGGCTCAAGGTGCGGCCGGGTATCACCGGCTTGTGGCAAATCAGCGGCCGCAGCCGAAGCTCCTTCCACGACTGGATCCGTCTGGACATCGAATACGTCCAGGAACAATCAACCTTCCGGGATTTTCAGATACTTTTCAAGACTCTCAGCGTCGTCTTCCGCGCGCTGGGATCATTCTGACCTGACGGCACCGGGCCGATCGCGCGAGGGGACTGAATGGCTGACGTGGTTCAACAGGAACGGCAATTCGATTTCCAGGAGTACGTCCAGGTCCTCTGGAAACGGAAATGGCTGATCCTCGGCTTCACCGTGGCGCTGACCGCGGCGGTGGGAGTCGGCACCTATTTCCAACCCAAGGTCTACGAGGCCAAGGTCACGCTCCTGGCTGGTCGGGAGAATCCGCGTCTCTTGACCTCCGATCCGATCCCGGGCGAACGCTTTGGCCAGCGGGACTATCTCAAGACCCAGGCCGCCATCCTGTCCAGCCGGAGCCTGCTCCAGGGGGCGGTCAAGAGCCTGATCAAGGAAGGCTTTTACGGCCAGGTCGATCCGGCCCGGCTCGAGGAGAAATCGACGGGATTTGCCATGGAACTTCAGCGGCGGGTCCGGGTCCAGACGGCCGACGACACGCAGGTCATCACCGTCGTGGTGGGAGGGGGACTGCCGGATCGGGTCGCTCGACTCGCCAATGCCATTGCCGACGAGTACGCGGACAGCAATGAGGAATCGAGGGTGTCCATGGCGAATCAGGCGGTCGCCTGGCTCACCACCAAGCTCGCCGAGCAGAGGACCAAGCTGACCGCCGCGGAAGAGGAGCTGCGAGTCTACAAGGACAAGGAGAAAATCGTCGTCCCGGATGACGCCGATCCATTCTCGACTCTCAATCTGAGCCGGCTCAACGACGAGTACTTGACCACCCGTTTTCAGAGGCTGGAGAAACAAACCCGGCTCGCCAGCATGAAGAAGAGTCGGGAATCACGTTCGGCGCGTGGTCGAAGCTCGGCGGCCGAATCGCTGGATGCCGAGATCCAGCGGAAGCTGCGGGAAAGCCTGGAAGCCGAGTACGTCCAGGCCCAGGTGGACCTGAGAAATCTGTCCCAGCGATACGGCCCCGAGCATCCCGATATCATCACGCTCAAGGAGAAGGTGGAAAAAATCGCCAAGGAGCTCGGGAGTCTCGGGGAGCCGCCCGTCCACCCCGAAGCTGCGTCGCAGGTCACCGAGGCCCAGATCGCCGATCTCCAGGCGGAGGTGACCACTCTCACCCAGAAGGAGTCGGCGCTCTCCCAGGCCCTGGAAGCCCACAAGGCGCAGGCCCGGACCCTGTCGAGGACTGCGGTGGGTTACTCGCTTCGCAAGCAGACAGTGGACCTGAACCGACAAACCTACAACGACCTCCTCACCCGTCTGAACGATGCCCAGCTCTCCAGCCAGATCAAGGCCACGACCGTGAAGGTCCTGGACCGCGCCCAGCCTCCCCGGTCTCCGATGTCCTCGGAGTGGGGCTGGCCACCCTCTCGGAAACCCTGGACCGTCGAATCAAGAACCCGGAGGAAGCTGTCCGTTACCTCCGTCTGCCGCTTCTGACCGTCATTCCCGGCTTCGGTCTCGGTCACGGGGTGGGGAAGGAGGAGGGCAAGGCGAAACTCGTCACCATCGAGGAGCCGCGGTCGCACGCCGCCGAGTGCTACCGGAACCTGCGGACCTCGATCCTGTTCTCGACCGGGCGCCCCGTTCCCAAGACCATCCTGATTACCAGCGCGGTAGGCGGGGAGGGGAAGTCCACCACCGCCGCCAACCTGGCCGTGGTCATGAGCCAGAACGGCCGGAAGGTCCT
>QHXY01000292.1:1900-18531 GCA_003223145.1 Acidobacteriota bacterium | reverse complement strand
GCGCGCGACAGCGACGTGCAGGAGAACCCCTTCATGAACCTCGAACGGGCCGAGCGTCTGCGCGCCGCGCTGGAGACCTCGATCACGCCCCAGGAGTACTTCGACCTGCAGCCCAACTACGCCGACGAGCTCATGAAGGCCGGAAAAGCCCAGGAGTCGATCCAGGCCTTTCTCGATCTGCAGAAGACGGCGTTGGGGGGGCCGGTTCCACCGAACGGCCGGAACATGACGTTCATCCGGCACCACCTGGCGCTGGCGTACCTTCGTCTCGGAGAGCAGGAGAACTGCCAGGCGCACCACAACACGGAGTCCTGCATCATGCCGATCCGGGGCGGCGGCGTGCACGGCCGCCCGCGCGGCTCGACCGAGGCGGTGCGCATCCTGACCGAGCAGCTGCAGCAGATGCCGGGCGACCTCGAGGCCCGCTGGTGGCTGAACATCGCCGCCATGACCCTGGGCGACTACCCCGAAAACGTGCCGCCGCAGTGGCTCATCCCGCCGTCGGCGTTCGCCTCGGACTACGACATCAAGCCGTTCCATGACATCGCTACGGTTCTGGGAGTCGACGTCGACGATCTCGCCGGCGGCTCGATCGCCGAGGACTTCGACGGCGACGGTTACCTCGACATCATGGTCTCATCGACGGGAATGCACGGTCCTCTGCGCTATTTCCGCAACAACGCCGACGGCACCTTCAGCGAGCGCACCGCGGAAGCGGGCCTGACGGGCGAGGTCTGGAGCCTGAACATCCTGCAGACCGACTACGACAACGACGGACACCCGGACGTCCTGATGCTGCGCGGCGGTTGGCTGGGTCGGGCGGGCCATCTCCCGAACTCGCTCCTGAGGAACAACGGGGACGGGACCTTCGACGACGTCACCGAGAAGGCCGGGCTGCTCAGCTTCCATCCGACGCAGACGGCGACCTGGTTCGATTACGACAACGACGGACGCCTCGACCTGTTCATCGGCAACGAGTGGACGAAACGGGACCCGAACCCCAGCGAGCTGTACCACAACAACGGCGACGGTACCTTCAGCGAGTGCGCCGCCGCCTCCGGGTTGACCGTCGATTGCTTCGTGAAGGGCGTGGCCAGCGGCGATTACAACAACGACGGGCGCCCCGACCTGTACGTCTCGTGCCGCCAGGAGCAGAACCACCTGTATCGCAACGACGGGCCGAAGCCGGGGGGCGCCGGGCCGAAGGAATGGCAGTTCACCGACGTCTCGGAGGCCGCCGGTGTGACCCAGCCGATCAAGAGCTTCCCGACCTGGTTCTTCGACTACGACAACGACGGCTGGCTCGACATCTTCGTGTCGGGTTACAGCAGCGAGAGCGCCGGCGATTTCGCCGCCGATTACCTCGGGCTTCCCCACAAGGGGGAAAAGCCGCGCCTGTACCACAACGAGCGGGACGGCACATTCAAGGACGTCACGCGCGCGGCGCATCTCGACCGGCTGCTGCTGACCATGGGGTCCAACTACGGCGATCTCGACAACGATGGCTGGCTCGACTTCTATCTCGGCACCGGGAACCCGAATCTCGGAACGCTCGTCCCGAACCGTATGTTCCGCAACGCCGGCGGCCGCTACTTCCAGGACGTGACCACCTCGGGCGGATTCGGTCACCTGCAAAAAGGACATGGCGTGTCGTTCGCCGATTTCGACAATGACGGCGACGAGGACGTCTACGAGGTGATGGGCGGCGTGTACCAGGGGGACAACTATCGCAACGTCTTGTACGAGAACTCCGGGCACGGCAATCACTGGATCACACTGGCGCTCCAGGGAGTGAAATCGAACCGCCCCGGCATCGGCGCGCGCATCCGGGTGGTGGTCGACACGCCCGGAGGCCCGCGCGAGATCCACCGTTCCGTGTCGACCGGCGGCAGCTTCGGCTGCTCCCCGCTGCGCCAGCATATCGGGCTGGACGACGCGCGCTCCATCACCGAGGTGCGCGTGACCTGGCCGACTTCCGGGATCGTGCAGACCTTCAGGGACGTGGCGATGGACGCGTTCTATCGCGTCAAGGAAGACGAGCCGGTCCTGGCTCCGTTCATCCTCAAGACCTTCACGATGGGACCGCGGTCGACGGTCGCCGCGGCGGGCCGGTAGCTCCTACCAGGGGACGACCCAGCCGCCCTTCAGCAGCCCGGCGCGGGCAAGAAGGGACACGGTGAAGACGAGGACCAGGCCCGCTCCGCCCGCGAGCGCGGCGCCCGCCTCCAGCGACAGCAGACCCACCAGCGATTTCTCACTGCGGTCGGCGATGATGAACGTCGTCTCGCCGCTTCCCTTGCCGATCATCACGTCGTCCTCGGGCTTGGGCGCCGGCTGCGGGGCAACCTGCTCGCGCAGCACCTCGTCCTGCACGGCGCGCACGGCGTTGCCCCACTCTTCCGTGCTGATCTGCCCGTCGTGGTCCGTGTCGAAGGTGTGCAGACGGGTTGGATCGTGCTTGAGGGTCCGCAGGCGCTCGTTGAGCGTCACCCGGCGCTCCTGCGCCACGTCACGCAGCCGTCTCACCGTGCCGGCGACGAACAGCCGCTGCCCCTGGACGATCCACCATTCCGTGTAGCGCTTGCGGTAGCTGAGCCAGCCCCCCTCCCGTTCGATGTTCCGGTAGCTCTGCCTCAGCGTCGCCTGCGCCCCGGACGGGTCGACCAGGATGGTGCCCGTCGGGTCGTGCAGGTAGAACGGCTCGGACGACTCGCCGCGCTCGACGGTCTCCCAGGAACGGCCGCCGCGCCCGCTCGACTTTTCCTGCTCGACCAGGTAGCGGTAGTAGACGCACGGGATGCCGGAGTGGGGCGCCACCAGGTCGCACTTCTTCTGCGCGATCCCTTCGAGCTCCGCGAACCCCATCGCCACCGAGCGGATCCTCGACTCCGGCACGTTCTCGAGCACGCGTTTGCGCCGCAGGAGAACGAATCCCGCGACCAGGAGGGCGGCGCCGCCGGCCGCGGCGAGCCCGTCGTAGAAGAACAGATGCACGGGACCGCTCCGTCCGAGCGGATGGACGAGCTCCAGGGCGCCGAGCCCGAACGCGACGGCGACGACGATGCCCCTGATCCTGCTCGTATCGAGTTCCATCGGACCCCCTGCGGACCGGACGACCGCCGGCATCAATATCGGGCCCGGAGGAACCACGGGCAAGGCAGCCGCCGCACCAGGCCCGCGCAGCGCTTGACCCGGGCGATCTCCCGCAGTAACGTGGCCGCTCCCCGGCGCCCTGCCTGCCGGGGACACCGCGCCGCCTGGAGGAAACTTGAGCCCTTCACAGTTTCGTAACCGCGACACCATCGCGGGACATCGTGCCCGCGCCGCAGCCGCTATCATCTTTGTAGGCTCCATCGCCCTGGTCGCGGCCCACCGGCCGGCGGCGGCCGCCGCCGGACCACGCCTCGGGCACACCGTCGTCCCGACCTTCGAGTCGATCCGGCTGGTCCTCGATCCGGCGAAGCCGGACTACACCGGCACGGTGCACATCGATCTGAGCGTCCGGGAGACGACCAGCTCGTTCGTCTTCCACGCCCGCGACATCGCCATCGATCGGCTGAAGCTCTCGGGCAAGACCGGTGACGTCACCACCGGGCACGCGGCCGAGGGGGACCAGCTCCGGATCACGCCGGGGCGGCCGCTCGAGCCGGGCCCCTACACGCTGGACATCGACTTCTCCGCCGACTTCAACAACCAGGGGGCCGGTCTCTACAGGATGCAGGTGGACGGATCCTGGTACTCGTTCACGCAGTTCGAGGCTGCCGACGCGCGCGGGGCGCTCCCATGCTGGGACGAACCGGAGTTCAAGAACCCGTTCCAGGTCACCCTGGTCGTCCCGAAGGACCACCTGGCGATCGGCAACACACCGATCGAAAGCGAGAGGGTCGAGGGCGATCAGAAGACCGTGGCGTTCGAGAGGACGCCGCCGCTCCCGACGTACTTGCTGGCCATCGCCACCGGGCCCCTTGAGACGGTCGCCATGCGGGGGATGTCGGTGCCGGGTCGCGTGGTGACGGTCAGGGGAAGCGCCGGCCTGGCGCAGGAGGCGGCGCGGGTCACCCCGGTCCTGGTCGCCGCGCTGGAGAAATACTTCGGTATCCCGTATCCCTACCACAAGCTCGACGTCCTGGCCGTGCCGGAGTTCTGGGCGGGCGCCATGGAGAACGCCGCGGCGATTACCTTCAAGGACAGCGTTCTTCTCATCGACCCTGCGGCGATCAGCGTCGATCAAAGGCGCGGCCTCGTGCTGGTGACCGCCCACGAGCTCGCTCACATGTGGTTCGGAGACCTGGTGACCATGCAGTGGTGGGACGACCTCTGGCTCAACGAGTCGTTCGCCTCGTGGATGGGCGATCGGATCGCGGACCAGGAGTTCCCTGAATTCAAGGCCGAGCTGGCGCAGGTCCTGTCGATGCAGACGGCGATGACCGCCGACGCGCATCTCTCCACCCGTGCCATGCGCCAGCCGGTCGAGGGGGTCGAAAACCTCGACCAGCTCGCGGACGAGCTGACCTACGACAAGGGGCAGGCGGTGCTGATGATGTTCGAGCGCTGGCTCGGACCGCAGACTTTCCGCAAAGGGGTCGTCGACTATCTGAAAACGCACCGCTGGGGTAACGCCACCGCTGCCGATCTCTCGAGGTCGCTGTCGAAGGCGGCGGGGAAGGACGTGGGCGGGCCGATGGCGACATTCCTTGATCAGCCCGGCGTGCCGCTGGTGCGCGCCGAGATCCTCCCCGGCGGGCGCGTCCGTCTCAGCCAGCAGCGCTTTCTCAACTACGGCGCGAAGACGCCGCGGCCGGTCACCTGGCAGATCCCGGTCATCCTAAAATACTCCAACGGCAGGACGACCCGCACCCTGACCCTGATGCTCGCGGATGCGTCGCGCACAGTGACCCTGGACGGGTCGCCGCACGTCGTCTGGCTGCATCCGAACGCCGGCGAGAGCGGCTACTACCGCTGGCAGGTCGCGCCGCAGATGCTGTCGGCCCTGGCGGACGCGGCCCCGAAGGCGCTCGGCGCCCGCGAGCGCGTCGGTTACCTCGGCAACCTGTCCGCCCTGCTCGACGCCGGACCGGTCAAGGGGGACGACTATCTCCGCCTGCTCGGCCGCTTCGCCAACGACCCCGAACCGGAGGTGGTGCAGGCCGTCCTCGGCGGCCTCGCGAAGGTGAAGCGGGCCTTCGTCGTCGCCGGCGTCAAGGACGAGTTCGTCGCCTACGTCCGCAGCACCCTGTCGCCAGCGCTCGACCGCATCGGGCGGAAGCGCGCCGAGGGCGAGGACTCGTCCGTGTCCTCCCTGCGCCCGGATCTGCTCTGGTGGCTGGGTGAAGAAGGTCGCGACGAGTCCGTCCTCGATGACGCCGAGCGGATGGCGCGTGCCGGACTCGCCGAACCGGCGTCGATCGATCCGACGCTCGCCGACATCGCGGCGCAACTGGCGGCGCGGCGCGGCGACATGGCGTTGTTCAAGCAGTACCGCGACCGCTTCGAGAAGGCGCGCGTGCCCGCGGAGCGCGAGCGTTACCTGGTCGCGCTCGGTTCGTTCCGCAAGCCCGAGGTCGTCGACGCGGCCCTGGCGTACTCCCTCGAAGGGCCGCTGCGGCCGCAGGAGCTTCTGTCGATAGCACACTCCATCGCCGGCGCCCCGGAATACCGCCAGCTTGCCTGGGACTGGATGACGACGAATTTCAAGACCATCAGCGGTCGCGTCCCGCCCAACTACGGCATCGACCTGGTCCAGTTCGCCGACGGTTGCTCGACCGATCTGCTCGACTCGGCGCGCGCCTTCTTCTCGAGCCCCGAGCATGATCTGCCTGGCGTCTCCACCGAGCTGGCGAAGGTCGCCGACCACGTCCACGACTGCGTCGCCCTGCGCCAGAGGGAGGAGCCTGCCGTTGCCGAGTTTCTGCACCGGCACGAGGCCGTGGCGGGTTCTCCTAATCCCCCGGCCACGACGACCGGTGCGGGCCAGTTGTATCGTTAGCCCCGAGGGATTTAGGACTTTATGTCTCCCCGCGATACCTCGACCGGCGCCGTCCTGGAACAGATGGTTCTACCGGCCCTGACGAGGGGAGGCTACCAATACCGGACACAGGTCTACATCGGTGCACGATTGGGCGGGGCGCGTCATAAGGTCGATGCGATTGCGAATCAAGGTGACCGCCAATGGCTGATTTCAATGAAGTGGCAGCAAGTCTCTGGTACCGCCGAGCAAAAGGTTCCTTTCGAGGTGATCTGTCTTGCGGAAGCCGTTGGTTCAGGATCGTACGAAGGCGCTTATCTCGTATTGGGTGGACCCGGGTGGAGTCTGCGCGAGTTTTACACGGGCGATGGATTGAGACGGCATCTCGCAACGATGGACAGGGTCATGATCGTCAGCTTGGAAGACTTCGTGGCAAGAGCGAACAGCGGAGAGCTCTAGGCCCCTGTAGTACGAATCTCGTGTGTTAAGGTTCTGAGGATGAAGCCCTCCGTGATCTCATCGCAATACAAAGACCCAGTCTCTCCGGTGATCCCGCGATCGCGACGCGGTGCCAGTCCGGACACAGTGCCTTTACTGCCGCCGCTGAAGTGGGCGGGAGGCAAACGCTGGCAGATTCCGCATCTGCGTCCCCTGTGGGAGCCGCATACCCGGCGCCGGCTGGTCGAGCCTTTCTGCGGAGGCCTGGCGGTTGCGCTCGGTCTGAGGCCGGCCCGGGCGCTTCTCAATGACATCAACCCGCACGTGATCGCCTTCTATGGCTGGCTGAAGCGCGGTCTTCGGATCGACCTGCCGATGAGGAACGACGAGCGGCTCTATTACGCGCATCGCGCCCGGTTCAACGAGCAGCTCGCCGCCGGCCGCGCCAAAGACCGGGAGACCGTGGCGCTGTTCTATTACCTGAACCGCACGGGGTACAACGGGCTCTGCCGGTTCAACCGCAAGGGGGCGTTCAACGTGCCGTTCGGCCGCTACACGACGATCACGTACAGGCGGGACTTCTCGTCCTATCGCGATGCCTTCGCCCGCTGGGAGTTCACCAGCCGGGACCTGGAAAAAATCCCCCTGGAGCGGGGCGACTTCATCTACGCTGATCCGCCCTACGACGTGGAGTTCACGGATTACTCCAAGGAGGGCTTCACCTGGGAGGACCAGGTGCGTGCGGCGGAATGGCTGGCGCGGCACCGCGGACCCGTGGTTCTATCGAACCAGGCGACCGATCGGATCGTCTCCCTGTACGAGACACTCGGCTTCACCCTCCAATATCACGCGGCGCCCCGTCGGATCTCCTGCACGGGCGACCGCTCGCCCGCCCGCGAAGTCCTCGCCATCAAGGGGTTCTGACTTCAGGTTCCCTTGCGGATCGCGACGACTTGCCGCGCCGGGATCTCCTTCGGAAGCGCGAGCCAGGCCGCGCCGCGGCGCGCCGATTTCGAGCCGCGCCATGCGCGCCGGGAGGCTCGGCTCGTCCCGCGCGTGCGAGCATGAGGCGAGCCGCGGCGCGGCCTGCTGCGCGCCGCCGCCGATGCCTCCCGGCGGCCGTCCTGTAGTACCCTCCCGACGTATGGACTCCGCCCTCGGGGTCGATCGCCTGCACTTCGCGTTCACCATCACCTACCACTATCTCTTCCCGCAGCTCACCATGGGGCTGGCGCTGCTCATCCTGATCCTGAAGACGCAGGCGCTGCGCGGGCGGGGCGAGCACTACAACCGGGCGGCGCGCTTCTGGACACGTATCTTCGCCATCAACTTCGCCATGGGCGTCGTGACCGGCATCCCGATGGAGTTTCAGTTCGGCACGAACTGGGCGCGCTTCGCGCGCGCCGCCGGCGGCGTCATCGGACAGACGCTGGCGATGGAGGGTGTCTTCTCGTTCTTCCTGGAGTCGTCGTTTCTCGGCGCCCTGCTGTTCGGCGAGAAGCGCCTCGGCCCGAGGGGCCACTGGGTGGCGGCATTCCTGGTCTTTCTCGGCTCGTGGATCTCGGGCTTCTTCATCGTCGCGACCAACGCCTTCATGCAGCACCCGGTCGGTTACCTGCCGGGCGCGCGCGACGGACTCGATCTGGGCAGTCTGTGGGCGCTGCTCACGAACCCGTGGCTGCGCTGGGAGTATCCACACGTGATGATCGGGTCGGTGGTGACCGCCTCCACGGTCATGGCGTCGGTCGGCGCCTTCTACCTGGTCTCCGGACGGCACACCGCCCACGGACGCACCTTCGTCCGACTCGGTGTGATCATCGGCCTCGCCGCGGCGCTCCTGATGCTCTTCCCGACCGGCGACCGGCAGGGCAAGATGGTGGCGCGGCACCAACCGGCGACGCTGGCGGCGATGGAGGGACTGTTCCGCACGCAGGCGGGCGCGCCGGTGGTCCTGGTCGGGCAGCCCGACTTGGATCGGCTGCGGCTCGACAACCCGATCTACGTGCCGCGCATGTTGTCGTTCCTGACTTACAGCCGCTGGCAGGCGGAGGTGAAGGGGCTGGACGCGTTCTCGGCCGAGGAATGGCCGCAGAACATCCCGCTCCTCTACTACGCCTATCACATCATGGTGGGGCTGGGGACGATCTTCATCGCGGTGCTGGCGCTGGCGGCGTGGCGGCTGCGGGGCGGACGTCTGTACGTCTCGCGCGGTCTTCTGTGGACCCTGATGCTCATGCTGCCGTTTCCTTACATCGCCAACACCGCCGGCTGGCTCACGGCGGAGCTGGGGCGGCAACCCTGGCTCGTGCACGGTCTGATGCGCACCATGGACGGGAACTCACCCTCGGTGTCGGCCGGCAACGCCCTGTTCACCCTCATCGGCTTCATGGGGATGTACACCGTGCTGAGCATCCTGTTCGTGGTTCTGGTGTACCGGGAGATCGATCACGGCCCCGAGGGCGGCGGCGCCGCGTCCGGCGCCCGCGGCTGAGGGCGGAGGACGGTGGAGACACTCTGGTTCTGTCTGGTCGCCGCGATGATCGCGGCCTACGTCGTCCTCGACGGATTCGATCTCGGGGCGGGGATCGTCCACCTGGTGGCGGCCCGCACCGACGCCGAGAGGCGTCTCGTGCTGCGTTCGATCGGCCCATTCTGGGACGGCAACGAGGTGTGGCTCCTGGCGGCTGGCGGCACGCTGTACTTCGCGTTCCCGGCGCTCTACGCCAGCTCGTTCAGCGGCTTCTACCTGCCGCTGATGATCGTGCTCTGGCTCCTCGCGGGTCGCGCGTGCGCCGTCGAGCTCCGCCACCACCTCGACGGCGCGCTCCTGGCGATCTTCTTCGGCGCGGCGCTGGGGAACGTCGTGCGCGGCGTGCCGCTCGACGCGGACGGGTGGTTCTTCGAGCCGCTGTGGACCGATTTCCGGCTGGGCCCGGAGCCCGGCATCATCGACTGGTACACCATCCTGGTCGGGCTGCTGGCCTTCGCCGCCCTCGCGGCGCACGGCGCCCTGTGGGTGGCGCTGCGCACCGACGGCGGTCTGCGCGACCGGGCGCGCCGTATCGGACGGCTCGTCTGGTGGGGCGTCGCCGCACTCACGACGATCGTGACGCTCGTCACGTTCCGCGTGCAGCCGAGCGTGCCGGCGCGCCTGGTGGCGCAGCGCTGGGGGCTGGTCTTTCCCCTCCTGGCGCTGGCCGGGTTGATGGTGATGCGGATCGCGCGCGGGCGGGGCGCCGACCGGCGGGCGTTCGCCGGGTCGTGCGTCTACCTCGCCGGGATGCTGGCCAGCGCCGCCTTCGGCGTCTATCCCTGCCTCCTGCCCGCCGTCACCGACCCGGCCTACGCGCTCACCGTGCACAACGCGGCCGCCGCCGAGCACGGCCTCAGGGTCGGGCTCGTCTGGTGGATCCCGGGCATGGCGCTGGCGGTGTGCTATTTCGCCTTCGTCTACAGGACGTTCGCGGGGAAGGCACGCCCCGAGGGCGAAGGCTACTGAGCCGGCCGCAGCGACTCAAGCAGGGCGTCGAAGCGCGCTCGGTTCGCCTCCATCGTCTTCACCGGGCCGGTGCACTTGAAGAACCAGTTGGCGTCGGAACCCGGCACGATGGCGCCGAGGAGCATGAAGTCCGGCTTGGGCTGCGGCTCGGGGCCGCCGCTCATCCCCATCGGCGACGGCGTGTAGGTCCCCCTGACCTCGGCCCGGCTGATGCTGAGCCCGCCCGCCTTCACCTCCGAGAATTTCGGCGGTGTCGATCCCCAGCCGTGGAACTGGGCGGCCCATCGGTTCTGGTTCGCCTTCACGTCGCCGCCCTGGCCCGCGCCGAAGTAGTAGACGACGCACTCGCCGTCCTCCTTGTCCCCCGGCGCCGCCGGCAGGCGGTACTGGGCCTTGCGCATGGAGGACTTCGGCGTCTCCTCGATCCACTCCTTCGGCGTCGTCCAGACGATTTCGCCGGACGCGCCGTCCCCGGCCGGCGCCCCCATCGCGGGAGCGTGGGCGGGCATGGGGGTCAGCGGGGCCCGCCCGCCCTCCGGCGGCGGCGCGGCCGCGGTGTCCTGGGCCATGGACGACACCGGGACGGCCGGGCGCGTCTCCTGCGGCCCGCCGCCGCACGCCGCTGACAGCGCGACGGCCAACCAAGTCACGATGGCGACCCTGAACCGATGACGTAGCAACACGCGCATCGATGAAACGCCTCCTCTCAGTCCTTCTGCAAGTCCTCGCCTCCGGCCCAGCGCCCCAGGAAGGTGGCGATGTCCTGCCCGACGTCCCGGGTGTCGTCGGAGAGGAATTTCACGTAGTTGCCGCCAAACATGCCGATCCCCGAGTTCTTCATGTGCGTGAATTCGGCCAGAACTTTGCCGGATGAGTCCTTCACCGTTCCCGAGACCTGCACACCGCTCTTGCCGGCCCCGAAACCGCCCCAGTATCTCTTTGCCTTGCTGCCCGGCTCAATCGCCACGAACCGGCCCTCGACGACCACCGCGTCCTCGGGAAGCGTCTCGGTCCCGGCCGGCAGCACCGCCTTGAACCTGCCGCCGTCGATCAGGGTCTTCTTGAACGACTCGGCCAGGAGACCGGGCCCGATCTTCACCAGCTCCTTGACCGCATCGGAGCGCTTCTCGTTCTTGGCGTCCGCGCCGCCGGTGCCCGGGTTGACCCCGTCCGTCGAGAACGGCCGGATCAGGACCGGCACGCCTCCACGGAGGGTGGCCACCTTGAGGTGGATCTCGTCCAGGACGCCCTCCGAGATGTTCATGGGATCCTTGACCCGCGACAGAACGACACCGGTCGTCGCAAGTGACAGCAGACAACCGATCGCCAGCCAGCCCCTCGCTTGTGCCATGACATCCTCCCCCTGAGGAGTCTCCCGCGACTCGTTTTTTGCGCCATTATGCCAGAGACCGGCTGGCCGCGCCGCTCGCCGCACCTATGCTATGATTCCGCTCCCGCGCGCACCCCTGATTCACGATGCGGTGGCGGTCTGAAGCCCTTGCCGCATGGGCGTTTGACGGCCACTGCGCCGCCGGGCGACCGGAGCGCCGGAGGCCTCGATCATGACGAAGCTGATGACCATGAAGGACGCCGTGGCGCGCTTCGTGCGTGACGCCGATCTGGTCGTCATGGAGGGGTTCACCCACCTCATCCCGTTCGCCGCGGGGCACGAGATCATCCGGCAGCGCCGTCGCGACCTGACACTCGCCCGGCTGACGCCCGACCTGATCTACGACCAGCTGATCGCCGCCGGTTGCGTGCGGAAGATGATCTTCTCCTGGGCCGGCAATCCGGGCGTCGGGCCGCTGCACGCCTTCCGGCGCGCCGTCGAGCAGGGCCGGCCACACCCGCTGGAGATCGAGGAGTACACCCACTTCGGCATGGTCCTGCGTTTCATGGCGGGAGCCTCGGATCTGCCGTTCCTGCCGACGCGCAACTACCCCGGCACCGACCTGACACGGGTGAACCCGGCCTTCAAGAAGGTGCGCTCGCCGTACTCGGACGAGGAGTTGTGGTGCGTGCCGGCGCTCCGGCCCGACGTGACCATCGTGCATGCGCAGCGCGCCGACACCGACGGCAACACGCAGATCTGGGGGCTGTACGGCGTGCAGAAGGAGGCGGCGTTCGCCAGTCGGCGGGTCATCGTGTCGGTCGAGGAAGTCGTCGAGCCCTCGGTCATCCGCTCCGACCCGAACCGCACGCTCATCCCCGGCGTCATCGTCAGCGCCGTGGTGCACGAGCCGTTCGGCGCCCACCCGTCCTTCGTGCAGGGGGCGTACGATCGCGACAACGATTTCTACGTCAAGTGGGACGCGATCTCGCGCGACGAAGCGACCTTCAAGACATATCTGGACGATTGGGTGTACGGTCTCGACGACCGCGCCGCCTACACCGGGAAGATGGGCGCGCGCCGCGGCGAGCTGCAGGCCGACCGGCAGATGTGCGCGCCGGTCAACTACGGGTTCTGATGACCGACTACACGACCTCCGAGCTGATGGTGTCGCGGGCCGCGAAGGAGCTGAAGAACGGCGACGTCGTCTTCGTCGGCATCGGCGTGCCGTCGCTCGCCGTCAATCTGGCCCACCGGATGCACGCGCCCGGTCTGTGCATGATCTACGAGTCGGGCGCCGTCGGCTGCGTCCCGAAGCGTCTGCCGATCTCCATCGGCGACCCGTGCCTGGTCACCGGCTCCCTGGCCGTCGTGCCGATGCTCGACGTGTTCAATCTCTACCTGCAGCGCGGCCTGATCGACGTCGGCTTCCTGGGCGGGGCGCAGGTCGATCGCTTCGGCAACATCAATTCGACCGTCATCGGCGACTACGGCAAGCCGAAGGTCCGCCTGCCCGGGAGCGGCGGCGCCTGCGAGATCGCCGCCCTGGCGAAGAAGGTGGTCATCACCATCGCCAACTCGAAGCGCACGCTGCCCGAGCGGGTCGACTTCGTCACCAGTCCAGGCTACCTGCGCGGCGGCCGCGAGCGCGAGTCGCTCGGCCTCAAGGGCGGCCCCGAGCTGGTCATCACCGACATGGGGGTGTACCGCTTCGACCGCGACAGCCGCGAGATGGTCCTGGCGTCGCTCCACCCGGGGTTCACGGTGCAGACCATCAAGGAGAACACCGGCTGGGACGTCAAGGTGGCGGAGAACCTGACGACCACACCACCGCCGACGGCGGATGAGACGCGGATCATCCGCGAGGAGCTCGATCCACAGGGTGTCTTTCTTCGCTCGAAGGCGGGGTAGCACGCGGGTGCGGAGGCCCGGGATGCAGCCATGAAGAAGACGACCAAGCAACGCAAGCGCGCCCGGCGCGCTGCCGCCGGCAGGCGGCACGTCCCGCGCAAGGGAGCCCGCCGTCCGGCGCGGCGTCCCCGGACCATCCTTCAGCAGTCGGCGCTCGCCAGGGCGACCGCGAAGGCCGCCGCATCGATCAAGACCTCGCTGGCCGGAGAGCCGGCGATACTCGCCGAAGACGCGCTGAAGGCGGCCGAGCAGCTCGGCATGCTCCTCGACGACCCGGAGAGCGAGGAAGACCCCGAGTCCGACGAGGAGGACGAGTACTTCCTGCGTATGCGACGTGACACCGGGACGCGGCCGCGCTCGCGGCCCGCCCCCGCGATCGCCGCGAGACCGGCGCCGGCGCGAGGCGGAGCGGACCCGGCTTCCAGGGAAGACGCCCCCGCCCCCGTCGAAGAGACCGCCGCCCGGCCCGCGGCCGAGGAGGGCGCGGGCGGTGGTGTCCCGCACCTGTTCCCGCGTAATCTGAAGACCGCCTATCCGGTCGCGGTCAGGGCCGAGGGAATCTGGATCTACGACAGCGCGGGGAAGAAGTATCTCGACGGCTGCGGCGGCGCCGTCGTCTGCTCGATCGGCCACGGCGTCGCCGAGATCGCCGAGATGATGACCAAGCAGGCGAAGCGTCTCGCCTTCGCCCACTCCTCTCAGTTCATCACGCAGGAGACGCTGGGGCTGGCGGACCGCGTCGCGGCGCTCGCGCCGGGCGACATGAAGACGAGCGGGCGCGTCTATCTGGTCTCCGGCGGCAGCGAGGCGATCGAGACCGCCATCAAGCTGGCGCGTCAGTATCACGTCGAGACCGGTCACCCGGGCAAGTCGAAGATCATCGCCCGCTGGCAGTCGTACCACGGCAGCACCATGGGGGCGCTCTCGGTGACCGGCAACGTGGCGCGCCGGGATCTCTACGCGCCGCTGTTTGTCCCGATGCCCCACATCCCGCCGTGCTATTGCTACCGCTGCCCGTACGGGCTGAAGTACCCCTCCTGCGACATCGCCTGCATCGAGGACCTGGAGAGGACGATCCACCAGGAGGGACCCGAGACCGTCGCCGCCTTCATCGCCGAGCCGGTCGTCGGCGCGACCCTCGGCGCCGTCCCGGCGGTCGACGGCTACTGGCGGCGGGCCCGCGACATCTGCAGGCGGCACAACGTCCTGCTGATCGCCGACGAGGTCATGACCGGCGTCGGGCGCACCGGCCGGAACTTCGCGATCGACCACTGGGGCGTCGTCCCCGACATGATCGTCGTCGGCAAGGGGCTCTCGGGCGGCTACACCCCGCTCGGCGCCGTGATCGCCCGCGGCTTCATTCCCGAGGCGATCGCCAGGGGGCGCGGCCACTTCGAGCACGGCTTCACCTACAGCGCCAACCCGCTGTCGGCCGCCATCGGCAGCGCCGTCCTCGATTACGTGCAGCGCAACCGCCTGATCGCCCGCGCCGCGCGCCTCGGCAAGAGGCTGGGCGAGAAGCTCGACGGGCTGCGCCGCCACCGCATCGTCGGCGACGTGCGCGGCCTCGGCATGATGTGGGGCCTCGAGCTGGTGAAGGACCGCAAGAGCCGCGAGCCGTTCCCCGCGTCCCTCAAGGTGTCGCGACGCCTCTACGACGCCTGTCTTCAGGAGGGACTGCTGATCTACCCGGGCTCCGGCACGCGCGAGGGCCAGGACGGCGACCACTTCATCGTCGCCCCTGCGTTCACCATCACGCGCTCCGAGATCGACGAACTGGTCGCCCGCCTCGACCGCGGTCTCGCGGCGCTCGAGAAGTCCCTGCGCTGAACGCGGGCCTCAGCGCCCTCCCGACCCCGCTCCCTGCGTCTTCTTCTCGAAGGCCACCGAGTTGCGGTCGGCCTCGACGATCTTGTCGTACATCGCACGAATGCCGCCCTGCTCGCTGGCCGCATAGCGTCCACGCGTGGCCACGAACCGACGTACACAGCGCACCGATCCATCGGTCTGTGTCGAGCACGAGGAGGTGAGCGTGCCGATCGCCGACTTGGTCGTAGCCGGGCTCGGAAGCTGGGACATCTTCATGCCCTCGGGTGGGACGATCGTGACCGTCTGCTCGTCATTCCATTCGCGTCCGACGTAGAAGGGGTATTGCCGCTCGCCCGTGGAAATCGGATTGCTCTCCTCGCAGTCCAGGATGCACCCGCGCACGAGGAGCAGCTCGTCGGCCCTCGTCACCAGCTCCGGCGCCTCGATCGTCATCTTGATCCGCAGCGGCTTGTCGATCGCTTCGAGGTCCTCGAGCTGGTGCGAGCGCAGGGCCGCTCCGGGTCGGGCGTCCTTCAGCCATTTCTGGAGATACTCGGTGCGTGACGTCTCGGACCCAGGCACCAGCTCCTGACGTTTCTCGATGGCATCCTCGCCCTGGTACTCGGCGACAACCTCCAGATCGGCCTTGCCGTCGGGTCGCGCCTTGACAGTCACCTGATAGCGCGTACGGCTCACCTCGTCCTTCTGGGGTAGATTGATCAAAGCCGAGCCGGTGTCGGTGATGTATAGGGCCCCGGCTCCGGAGTCCTTCCACGGCATGAAGCCGAACGGAGAGTAGGTGACCGTCGGGTCGAGCCACAGGGCAGTCCCGTCGGGCTGTGGCACGGCGACCATCACGTGGCTGAACTGCGCCAGGCTGAAGAAGCTTGGATAAAGCGTCCCCCTATCCTTCCCGACCACAAGGACGATGTTTGCGGGAACACCTATCGACCGCAACGCGGCGAGGAGCAGAACCGCTTTCTCCTCGTTGTCGGCGGTTTTGTCCTTGAGAATTTCGGCAATCGAACGCGTGTACGCGATGACATCATCAAAGCGGCGATATTGGAAGTCCTCCTGGACGTGCCGGAATATCGCTCTCTGTTTGTCCGTCTGATCCGAAACTCCCTTGGTCCAGCCACCTACAAACTGTTTCACCGCGACGTCGTCCACCTTATAGGCCCTTTGATAGTAGTATCGCGCATACTTCGCCACCGAGTCCCAATCGGTGAACAGATTGTCTTCACGGTTGAGTGGCTCCCATTCTGCGCCGCCGAGAGCCTTGAGCGAGAACACGACGCGCGGGCTGACGTCCGCGAGTGGCGGCATCAATTCTTCTTCCCTATAGGCGGGGATGTCCCTCATTTCGACCGTCATGAGCTTGCCCTTGTCCTTCCCTTCCTTCCAGGGAGTCGTATCGGGCTCCGGGTTCGGACACTTGTCACACAAGATCCGATAAGTCGCGACCTCGTGCACTATCTGGGACATCCGGGAGAGAAGGGTAAATTCGGGGCCCGCGAAGTACCACGGCTCGATATAGACAACGCTATCCACATGTCGGTGATAGCGGTATTCGAGGATGGCGCCCGGTTCGATCGCCGGGAAGTTGAATACCAATTCAGTGCGCTTGAACCCTCCGGTCTTTTGAACGAGCTTTTCGAAGATCTGGTCCGATGCCACCG
>QHXY01000292.1:0-1882 GCA_003223145.1 Acidobacteriota bacterium | reverse complement strand
AACTTCTGCGTGGGAATATGTACTTCGCCGTAACGCTTCCCGCGGTCATTCAGGACCTTCAGCCGCCAGTGGTAGTCGAGCTCGTTCACGATGTAGCGGGTGGGCGTCTTGAGCTGCTTTCCATTGCGTGTGCTGCGAAGGATGACAGCGCCCGCATCCGGGTCCTGCGGGACCGACTTCAGGTTGCGCTCCTGCTCGGTGATTTCCGGCCAGTCGGAAGTCTCCTTCTTGTCGGCAGGCAGAGGAGATACGCCGGCGGACGCGATCAGGACGAAGATCGAGCAGGTCATACCGACACGCTTCAGACGACTCGACGAGCGACCCTGCATGGCAACTCCTTATGATTTCCCCTGCGCGTGATAGGCGCCTGCGAAGAGAAACTCAGCGTCCTGCGGTTGATTCTCCCTCGGACGCCTGGAAGGCGACGGTCGTGCGATCCGCTTCGACGATCTTGTCGTACATGGCCCGGATGTTGCCCTGAGCGCTGGCGGGAACAGCACTCTTGCGTGCCGCGAACTGCCGCGCGCAGCGCGTGGCGCCCCCGTCCTGGGACATGCAGCTCAAGGTCAGGCTACCGATCTCCGAGCGCACCACCGCTGGTGCCGGCATGCCGGACGGCTTCATGTCCTTGGGCGGCTCGATCAGTACCGTCTCCTCCGAGTTGAGACCCCGCATCAGAAAGAACGGGTACTGACGCGTTCCGCTCGAAATCGGGTTGCTCTCTTGGCAGGAGAGTATGCACCCGCGGACCATGACGAGCCCTTCTGCCGTGGTCACCAAACCGGGCGACTCGATGCTCATCTTGACGAGGAGCGGCTTGTCGACGTCATCAAGATTCTCGATGGTGTACGCTCGAAGCGCCGCCCCGGGACGCCGTTCGGCGACCCATGTCTGCAGGTAGGAGATGCGGGCGGCCTCCGCCGCCGGGGCGAGATCGTCCCGCATGTCGGTGGCATCCTCCCCGCTGTATTCGACCTCTGCCTCGAGATCGGCCTTGCCATACGAACGGGGCTTCACCCTAACGCGGTACTTTGTGGTGCTGATCTCGCTGGTGCCCGGGAGCTTGGTCAGTTCGCCTTGATCGGTTTTCAGAAGCAGGGCCTCCGCAGAGGTATCCTTGGAGGGTAACCAGCCGAAGGCGGCGTACGTCACCGTCGGATCGATCCACTGGTAGGTCCCATCGGGGCGCGGCACGACGACCACGTTGTGTGTGAACTGTGACAGGCTGAAGAAATTCGGTGTGAGCGTCCCCCCGTTCCTTCCCGAGACCATGGCGACGTAGGAGTCGACGCCAATCGTCTTGAGCGCCGCCGCCAGCAGAACCGCCTTCTCCTCATTGTCCGCGGTTTTCTCCTTCAGGATCGACTCGAGCGTGTGGCTGTCGCCGATCACGTTGTCGTACGGGAGATACGAGAAGTCCCGCTGCACATGGCGAAGGACGACCTTGATCCGCTCCTGCGGGTCGGCGATCCCCTGAATCCACGCCTCCACCTGCGGCTTCAGCGACGACAGACCCTTCTTCGTCGCCTCCTGGTAATAGTAGCGAACGTACCTCGCGACCGAAGGCCAGTCGATGAACAGTTTGTCCTGCCGGCCGAGCGCGTCCGAGTAGTGGCCGCTCCATCCCGTCAAGAGCATCTCCAGACGAGGGCTGACCTCGCGCCGGGGTGGCACGAACAGCTCGTCGCGATACGGCGGTATGTCGTGCAGCTCGAGGGTGTAGATGTGTCCCTTCTCCTTCCCTTCTCTCCAATCCGTAGTCGTCGGCTGCGACGCGCCGGAGTTCTGCCGCAGCAGCGAGTAGCCCATGTCGCTCGGGATCGCCTGGCTCACGAGGGAGCGAAGGGTGAACTCCGGGCCGTCGAAATACCACGGGTCGACG
>QHXY01000291.1 GCA_003223145.1 Acidobacteriota bacterium | reverse complement strand
TGTACGCGGACAACGGCACGGACGCATCGGGCGCGCCCGACATCCAGCAGTACCGCCGCCTCGTGAAGAAAGCGGCTCTGGCGCTCGAGATCCTGATCCTGCGCAACAAGATCATGATGATCTAGCGCAGGCACCCGCAGGGAGGGTCCTGCATGTCCGGCGCACTGCCCAACCTCATCGAGGAGGAGCAGAGCGTTCTCCTCGATCTGGCCAGGCGCTCTATCGTCGCCCGCCTGGAGCTGCGACCTCTGCCGCGCCTTGCCGATCCCCCCCGCAGGCTTCTCGTGGAGCAGGGCGCCTTCGTCAGCCTGCGCCGCCGGCGCACCTTGAGGGGCTGCGTGGGGATGGTGACGCCCGCGGCGAGTCTCGCCGAGACCGTCGCCCGCTGCGCCGCGGCCGCGGCCACGGAGGATCCTCGCTTCCCGCCGATCCGGCCAGCCGAGCTGCCCGGGCTGACGGTCGAGATCTCCGTTCTCGAGATCCCCTTCCGCGTCGATCACCTGTCGCAGATCGTCATCGGAACGCATGGCCTGGTCGTGACTGAGGGTGCGAGGCGGGGGCTGCTCCTGCCGCAGGTAGCGATCGAGCAGGGGTGGGATCTCAAGACCTTCCTGCAGGAGACGTGCCTGAAAGCGGGGCTGCCGCCCGATGCGGTTGCGAAAGGAGCACGTGTCGAGGCCTTCTCCGCCCAGGTGTTCTCGGAAGAGGGCCGCGCGGGCTCCTAGTAGACGACGACCGAGTCCCCCACCTCGATCTCGCGCGTCGACTGCAGGATCTTGGCGGTTGCGGTCTTCTTCTCCGTGAAGATCACCACGAGCTGCCCGATCACCTTCGGTGGCGGCTGGTTGTTGTCGTCCCTCCAGTACTGAGGGCTCTGGAACCGGCGATTCCGCCATTCATAATCGTATTTGATCTTGGGGTAGTAGGAGTACGGCTCGCTCGGCAGGAACACGGTCAGGAAATCCCCCGCGTTCAGGCCGTCACCGTACCCGAGGTCGATGTCGACCACCTGTCCGGCGCCGGCGCGCTCCTGGTCGTCGAGGACGTGCACGATATAGCCGCTCGGCTTATCCATCGACACGACGGTCAGGCGGCTGAACGCCGGCGCGGGTTTCGCCGGCAGCGGGGTGATGTAGAGAGGAACGAGCGCCTGACCGGTGCGGATCTCGTCGCACGCCATGGAGATCGCGGCGATAGCGGTGGTGTCCTGTGCCGCCAGGACCTTCACCGACCCGAGCCGCTTGTAGTAGTGCCCGAGGAATTTGTGGGTTATGGGGTGGCGCACTTCGCCCTCGCGCATCACCACGCTGTACTCGGTACCCGGCTCGGTGTGGCCGTTCAGCCGCCCGCGATTCAGGTAGACGATGTCCCCCTCGGTCAGGCCGCTCTTGGCCTCCTCCTCCTGGTTGGTGATGAAATAGTCCGGCTTTTCCTCGCGCGGCGCGATGAACCCGCTGCACCGCAGATCATAGTCGTCGGCGAACGACTCGAGCTTCGGGAGAGTGCGCGGCGCGTGGGCCGTCTCGGGAGCCTTGTGAGTCGGCGCCGGTGTCTCGGCCCCGGGCGCCTCGACGGGCTGCGCCTCGGTCTCCTCCGGCTGCGCGACCTGCTCGGGGGCCGCAGCCTGCGGGGGCGGCGCTCCCTCCTGCCCCTGGGGCACGACCTCGCTCACGACCGTCGGGCGGGCCGGCAGCAACAGCGGGTCACCCGGATAGATCCAGTGCGAATCGGTGATGTAGCGGTTCTCGTTCCAGATCTGCGGCCAGAGATACGGGTTCCCGAACACCAGATCGGCCAGGTCCCAGAGCGTGTCTCCCGGAACAATGATGTGCAGGGTTGCGTCCGGTGGGAACGACTCGGGATCGGGTGGATCGTAGGGAGTCCAGTGATCGCCCACTTTCTTGAGGTTCTTCGGGGGCAGGGTCGATCCGGCCTGCAGAGGGACCCCCGCGCGCTTGCCGGCGCCCTTCGCCTTTTTCTTCGCCGTGCCGCTGCGGTCGTCCGCCGACTGCCCGGTTCCCTGCTGCGTCTCTTGCGGCTGCAGGGTGTCCGCGGGCGCGGGGGAGGGGGCGCCCTGCGCCTCCTGCGCCGCGGGCCGCGCCGCGCCGAAAAAACCGAAGAACGCGATGATTGCCGCCGCTGAGGTCAGAGACGAAGAGCGCGCTTTGTGCATTCTCGTATCTCCTGACGGCCGGCCGCTACGAGGACGGCGGGACGCCACGGCTACAAAAATATGTGCCGGCGTCCCGAAGTCAAGAAGCACGCAGGAGATGGAGGGGGCGGTGAGACCTCGCGATTACAGTTACGAAATCGGCCGCGTACGCCCAGGAAATTTGGATCCCCGATTCAGCGCGCGACTCCCTTGCGTTCCTGGAGATCCCGCAGAGCTTGCTCCGCCTCGGGGCAGCCGCCCTCCGCCCGGTCGATCGCTTCATGGAGGGCGCGCTCAGCCTCCCCGGTCCTGCCGTCGGCCGCCCTCATCCGGCCAAGCGCGACTCGCGGCGCGCAGGCGCGCGGGTCGATCGCCAGCGCCTGGCTCAGCTCCGCCTCGGCCCGTTCGGGGAGGCCGGCTCGATGGTACAGGAGCGCCAGATCGGCGCGGAGACGGGAGTCCCACGGCATTTCGTCCACGGCCCGGCGATAGTCGTCGATCGCCTCGTCGAACCGGCCGCGCCCGGCGAGCAGCCTGCCGCGCGTCTGGAGCGACGTCGAGGACAGGGGCCAGGAGCGCAGGGCCAGTGCTTCCCGGGCGGCGCCGAACGAGGCGTCCTCGCTCAGGGCGATGTCGAATTCCGATCGCGCCGCGGCGGGCTGCCCGGAATGATCGAGGACGATCCCCAGGTCGTAGTGGATGATCGGGTTGTGGGGCGTCTGCGCGAGGGCGGCGCGGAAGAGCGTTTCCGCCGCCTGATCGCCACCCACGGTCCCGAAGAACAGGGCGGCGTTGACCTCCGCCACCGGGACCGCGCGCCGCGGCAGGAACCGGCGCAGCAGCGCGGGCGCCGGATCGAGGGCGCCGGCGGCGTCCCCGGCGTCGCGCACCTGCTGCAGGATCCGAACGCCGAGGTCGGGGTCACGCAGATCGAGAGCGCGCGGCGCGTCCACCCCCGCCGCGGGAGCGCGCATGAAGACGCAGGCCGACAGATCGAGGAAGACGGGTCGCCAGTCGCCGCTTTCCGCAAGGTGCTTCAGGAGGGCGGACGATTCCGGATTCTGGCGGTGGCTCAGGACGACCGTGTCGACTCCGTACTTCCTGGCGACCTGCTCGAACACGACCGGATCGCGCTGCAGCCGGAGATACGCCTTGAACAGGGATTCGTCATGCACCTCCAGCCGTCCGTCGATGAAGACACGCCGCGGCGGGTACCAGCGCCAGGCGAGGTAGCCGCCGACGCTCATCATGTTCATCACCTCCCCGGGCGGGTTTTCCCTCCTGATGAAGTCGGCCGCCCCTTCCGGGTAGAAGCCGGGGGCCGGTCCACGCCCGAAGTAACGTTGCGTGCCGTCGCGCTCGAAAAAGCGATTCGACCAGACATCCGCGAGCAGCACCAGGGCGGCGACCCCCACCGCGGCGCAGACCGCTGGCGCCGCCCACGCCGGCCCGCAGCCGCCCTCTCGACCCGAGATCGCCATGCGGCGCATCGAGCGGCGCAGCGCCGCTTCGAGGGCCGGTGCGGCGCAAGGGACGGCGGCCAGGGCGAACAGCGGGATGTTGCGCCGTGCCAGGAGGGCGACGGACAGCAGGGCGCCCAGGATGAGAAGTTCGCCGGCCCCGGCCGCCCGCGTGCCGAAGATCGCGCCCCCGATCACGATAACCGCCAGGAGCGCGAACGCGCCGATCGAGGCGGTCGGATGGTAACCTCCGAACGGCGACTGGAATTCGGCGATGTGATGCGCGTATACGTTCTCCGCCGCGATGCGCTGGAACAGCAGGTGGTACGGCAGGGCCCAGCCAGCACGCCCGTAGGGCGTCAGCGCCGTGGCCGCGATCGAAGCGACTGCGACTCCCGCGAGCAGCCAGGGGCCTGCGGGGAGCCGGCGGCCCGGACTTCCTTCCGGGAGCCTGCGGGCGTCGATGAAATCCCCCGCGAAGGTCAGGACGATCACCGCCAGCCCGACGACGTACAGCGCGTGGCAGTTCGCCCACACGGCCAGGAGCACCGGTAGCGCGAGCAGCAAACG
>QHXY01000048.1 GCA_003223145.1 Acidobacteriota bacterium | reverse complement strand
TGCCGGACGAGAACGGCAAGGCGGCACTGGTCTACACCTATTACGGCGGCGGGCGCTTCCGCCTGTTCCGCACCACCCCGGGAGAACCCGAGTCGATCATCCGGCCGGCGGAGCAGGCGCGCGAGCCCGCCGAGATCCAGCCGTTCCAGGCGCCGCTGCAGCTCAGCCTCGACGACGACAAGAAGAAGACCTACGACAAACTGAGGTTCCACGTCGAGAGCGCGCCGTCAGTCCTGGTCGGCGTCGCCGACGACGGCACCGTCCTGAGCAACGCCCAGATCCTGATGTCCGACCTGCTCGGCGACCACCGGATGTTCTTCAGCTTCCAGTCGGTCTCCACCTTCTCGAACTTCTACTACTCGTACTTCAATCTGAAGCACCGCTGGAACTGGAGCACCTTCGCCACCGACTACCGCGACTTCTACATCGTCCAGGCGCTGTCCAGCGGCGCCACGCTCCGCAGCCGCCAGTTCAGCCGCTTCACCGGGGCGGGGGCCGAGATCGCCTACCCGTTCAACCGCTATTACCGGATCGGCGCGTCCGTCGGATATTTCGACCGCAGCATCGACCGGCCGTTCGGCGTGAACCCTGTCACCTTCCAGACCGAGTTCGCCTCTCTCAGCGAAAGTTTCCCGCAGGTCGGCTGGAACCTGAGCGGCGACACGACGCGCTACAAGGAGTTTGGCCCGTACCACGGCCAGCGCTTCGAGCTGGATCAGGACTGGGCGCCGACGCTCAGCGCCAGCGGCGACACCGATCTGTTCCACAGCGGCACCTTCGTGAACACGTCGCTCGACTATCGGCTGTACCGCCGCGCGACCTCCCGCTCGCTCCTCGCGCTGCGTCTGGTCGGCGCCGTGAGCAGCGGCCGCGGCTACAACATCTACTCGATGGGTGGTCTGAACCAGCTGCGTGGCTACGACTTCCGCGAGTTCTTCGGCAGCCGCGTCTCGTTCATGAACCTGGAATACCGCTTCCCGCTGGTGGACGCCCTCGCCTTTCCGTTCGGCGTCATCCGCGACCTGCGCGGCTTCTTGTTCCTCGATGTCGGCTCCGCCTGGTTCGCGGGTGGCGATTTCTACGACCCGCGGCTGGGGTTCCAGGTGACCGGAGCGATCAATGGGGGGCTCGACGCGAACACGGTCATCCTCGACGCGTTCAACAATCCGGTGAACCGGCGCTACAAGTTCTGGGACTCCAAGAACGGCAAGCTCGGCGACGGCCGCGCCTCGTATGGCTTTGGCTGGGGCTTCTACCTGGGCCCGTTCCAGCTCACCTGGTCGTTCGCCAAGCAATTCCCCAACACCGTCGAGGTGTGCAACACGGTGTGCGACCCCACGATTCCGGGTGACTCCTACACGGCCAACCCCTGCTCCCTCACCCGCGTCGACGACCCCTTCCGCAAGGGCGGCACTGTCTCCCAGTTCTATATCGCGCGCGAGTTCTGAGCGCGTCCGGTTGACAACGAGCCCCAGGGCGCCTGGGTCTCCGAGGGATGGCTGAATTTTTCGCTTGACAATTCGTCCTAGTTACACCATGCTCTTGCTGCCCGCGTCGATGACCATCGGCCCCGATCGAAAGGAGGCCCATGCTCTCCAGGCCTGGTATCGATGCTTCTTCCACCGCGACACCCATCCGCCCCGTGTCCTTTTCCCCTGACGCGGAGATCGGCCGCGAAGAAGCGCCGCAGTCGCTGCGACCGCTCGCGGCGCGGCTTCTCGAGTGCCAGCTGGCGCGTCTGAGCCGGGCCAACGCCCTGATCGAGCGCCGCCTGGCGCAGGGGCTGCACCACCTTCATTCGGGAAGTCTTTATCGGCGGCTCGGATACGTCCGGTTGGGCGACTACCTGACCGAGCGGCCGGGGCTCAGTCTGCGGCGCTGTCAGAAGCTGCTGCGGACCGAGCGCGCTTTGCACGATCTACCGGCGCTGGCGGCCGCCTTCGAGGCAGGCCTGCTGTCGTCGTCGAAACTTCAGGTGCTCGCCGCCGTCGCCACGCCTGCGACGCAGGAGCTCTGGCTGGCCCGGGCGCAGAAACTGACCGTGCGGCAGCTCGAGGACCAGGCGCGGGCCGCCCGAACGGCTGCCTCGGAATCTGAAGCCACCGGGGCCGCCTGCAATGACGACGCGCCTGACGTCCTGATAACCTTCGCTGCTCCGGGCGGCGTCGTGGCACTGTGGCACTGGGCGCTCGATCTGGTGCGACGCGTCGCGGGCCGCCAGGAGCCGGCGTGGCGCTGCGCGGAATACCTCGCCGCAGAATTTCTCGCCGGAGCGCCGACGCCTGGTCCGTCATCGCCGGCGGACGCGAATCAGTTCGTCCCGCCCGGAGGCGGGAGCGCGGATCGCGGCAATTCGCAGCTCGCCGGTGGCGGGGATCAGAGCAGCGACCGTCGGGAGCGCGACGAGAGAAACGCTCCCTTGCCGCCACGCCCGCAGCGGGACGCCGCAGGTCTCGAAGCCTGGTTGGAGGCGACGCGGGCGGTCCGCGAGGCTCTTCGCTCGCTCGGTGCCGCGGCCGACCCCGACGTGATCATATCCGGCCGTCCCCCTGAGGCGCCCGACGCCGGTGAAGACGTCAATCCCTGGGAGCTCGATCGCTGGCTGCGTTCGCTTGTGCGATTACGCCAATCGCTCGCCTGGCGGCAGGGACGGCTGCTCCGTACCCTGGCGGCCTTGGCTCTTTTCGAGGAGCTGGGGTTCCGCAGGCTGGAGGATTTCTCGACGGAAGTCCTCGGCATGTCGCCGCGGCGGGCTCGCTATCTGATCTCCCTCGAGCGCCGCCTCGAGCTCCTGCCTCTGCTGCTCGACGCCTATCGCCGCGGTCTGGTGACCTGGTGCCAGACGCGTCTGCTCGTCAGGGTCGCCCGTCCAGGGACGGAAAGCCGCTGGATCCGCTACGCGCGCGATGTCACTGTGCGGCGGCTCGAGGATGTCGTCACGTCGTGCGACATCGCGCTCGCCCTGAACGACGGCGCGGCCGGGGGAACCGACGACGCCCCGCTTCCACCGCGAGAACCGAAGCCGAGGGATCGACCGCGGCACACCTCTGCGCCGGACCTGCCGGTGCTGCTGAGCACCGTGGCCTCATCGACCGAGACGCCCCTGATGGAATATCCGCCATCCGGCTTCGTCCCCGGGGCCGGGCAGCCGGCCACCCGCCGCATCTCCTTCTTCGCGCCGCCGGACGTTGCCGATATCTGGCATGCGGCCGTGCGCGCCGCCCGAACCGCCGCCGGCACACATCTGCGCGACTGGGAGTGTCTCGTGCTCTTCGTCCACGCGATGCGCCAGTCGTGGGACAACCCCGCCGACACGGACTGGCGGCGCCGCTACCGCATCCTCGAGCGCGACGGATGGAGGTGCAGGGCGCCTGGGTGCACGTCGCGCAGCCGCCTGAATGTGCACCACATCGTGTTTCGCTCGCGCCTGGGAAACAACGACGAGGAGAACCTGGTGTCGCTCTGCATCGGACATCACCAGGCCGGCGTGCACGAGCAGCGCATCCGTTGCCTGGGCAGCGCCCCCGATGCGCTCTGGTGGGAGCTGGGTCCCCGCCCCGACGGGCCTCCGCTCGTGCGTTACTTCGGGGAAAGCATTCTCGGCGCCGGAGAGCGGCCGCCGGGATCGTAACGGTTGTTGTGTGGTCCTGGAAGCCGTCGGCACCGCGCGGTCTTCCGGTCAACGCTGCCGCCCCGAGGGCCACGGGGTCTTTGACAATCGATTCGCCGCGCCGGCGTGCGCGCTCAGCGCCTGGGGCAGTCGAGGACGTCGATCTCGACCAGGCGCACCGGCGTCGATCCGACGTTCGTGATCGAGTGCTTCTCGGGCGGCCGCCAGACCACGTCGCCGTTCTTCATCGACAGGGTCGACACCTTTCCTGACACGTCACGCATCTCGAGCGTGCCGCCCTCGATGACCACCACGATGCGTGGAGATGCGTGCTCGTGCTCCGGGATCGACGCCCCGGCCGGGTAGTAGTTCGACTGGGCGCGGACCCGCTCATTCTGCAGCACCACCTTCTTGGTGGCCTCCGTCCCCTCCGCGGACGCGCTCGAGGGACGTGACAGTACGGCGACGGCGAGTCCTGCCGCCATGAGCGCGACCAGCCCCAGGGTCGTCGCGAGCTGTCTCAGAAGACGGCTGTCGTGTCCCGGCATCGGCACACCTCCTTGGGGATCAGAACGTCCCCGCTCTTCTGAGCGACAGGATGGCGGCGACGATCCCGAGCGCCGCGCCGCCGGCGGCCAGGGCCGCCGACGCCTGGGCCGGCAGGAACCGGCCGGCCACGATGGTCATGAACGGGTTGGTCGTGAACGCCTCGGCCCGCTCGACCATGCGGTGGGTGACGTACAGGCCGCCGACGGCGATCGCCCCTCCCGCCAGCCCCTGGACGGCGGCGGCCAGCAGGAACGGCCCCCGGATGAAGGCGGCAGTGGCGCCGACCAGCTTCATGATCTCGATCTCCTCGCGGCGGGCCAGCACGGTCAGCTGCACGACGGCGCCC
>QHXY01000290.1 GCA_003223145.1 Acidobacteriota bacterium | reverse complement strand
AAGATCACCCCCGCCGATTTCCCGATTCTGTCGTTCAACGTGATCGGGGGCACGCCGACCAGCCGGCGTGAGGCGGCGGAGTTCATCGTGAGGCCGGCGTTCTCGCGCGCCCCGGGTGTCGGGCGCGTGGAGGTTGTGGGGGGTGACCCGCGGGAGGTCGAGGTGGTCGTCGACCCCGACCGGCTGGCGGCGCTGCACCTGCGCCCGTCCCTGGTCGCGCAGCGGGTCGGGAGCGCCATCGTCCGGCGGGCCGTCGGGCGCTACGACGATCGCCGGCAGCTCGTGACGGTCATGGCCGAGACGGACGCCACCGACCCCGCGGCCCTGCGGCGGCTCCCCGTGGCCTCCGGGCCTAACGGCTCGATCGCGCTCGGGGACGTTGCCCAGGTGTTCGAGGGGGCGCCCGATCGGACGCTGGCGGTGCACGCCCCCGAGGGTGACGCGGTCCAGGTCAGCGTCTCCCGCGTGGTCGGCGCCTCGGCGCCGGACGTGGTCCGCGAAGTGCAGGGCATCGCCGCCGGGCTCCGTCTGCCCGAGGGGATCCGCCTGATCCTGGTCTACAACCAGGGGGAGTTGATCCGCCAGTCGATCCTCGGCATCCGCGATGCCATCCTGATCGGCATCGTGCTGACCATCGGCGTGCTGGCCCTCTTTCTACGGGACGTCCGCGCGGGGATCCTGGCCGCCCTCTCGGTGCCGGTGACGCTGCTCGTGACGTTTCTCGCCATCGATCTGGCGGGCCAGACGCTCAATCTCATGTCCCTGGGCGGGATGGCCGTTGCCATCGGCCTGGTCATCGACGACGCGATCGTGGTGGTCGAGGCGATCACACGCCGGATCGAGGAAGGCGAGACCCCTCACCTCGCCGTGCGCGCCGGCCTGGGCGAGATCACCGCCCCAGTGATCGGGACGACCGTGACGACGGTCGTGGTGTTCGTGCCCCTGGCCTTTCTCTCGGGTCTCGTGGGAAGCTTCTTCGCGGCCCTGGCGCTGACTCTGGTCTCGGCCGTGCTGATCTCGCTGTTCTTCGCCGTCTACGTTCTGCCCCTGGTGGCGGCACGTCTGCTGCGCCCGCGCCTGGCGGCGCGCGCACGCCGGCGCGGGGCCCTGGGTGCCCGCTACGCCGGGACGCTCCGGCGCGTGCTGCGCCGCCCGTCGATCGCGGCTGCCGGAGTCGCAGCCCTGGTCGCGCTCGGCTCGATCGTCGCCCTGCGCATCCCGTCGGGATTCCTTCCCGAGATGGACGAGGGGGCGTTCGTCCTCGACTACTTCCTGCCGGCCGGCACGTCTCTCGAGGCCACCAACGCGGCCGCCCTGCGCATCGAGGCGATCCTCGGCCAGACACCGGGCATCGTAAACTGGACCCGCCGGACGGGAGCCGAGCTCGGGCCAGTCACGGCCACCCAGCTCAACCGGGGCGACATCGCCGTCCTCCTGGCGCCGCGGGCGGGCCGTGCCGACGCCGAGGACGTCATCGACGCGGTGCGCGCGCGGGTCGAGCGGGAGATGCCGGGAGTGCGCATCGAGTTCGTGCAGATCCTCGAGGACGTCCTCAACGACCTCGCGGGGAACCCGCGCCCGCTGGAGGTCAGGATCATGGGCGAGGACCAGAAGACGCTGGTGCGGATCGCCGCGGACGTGGAAGGGCGACTGCGGGATGCGCCGCATCTGGTCGACTACTACCGCGGCGTGGAGGGGGATGTGCCGATGCTGCGCTACGCGCTCGACGCCGATGCCGCGGCGCGTGCGGGACTGGCCTCCGCCGACGTCGGCGAGGACCTGGCGACCGCCCTGCGTGGCGCGCAGGTGGGCACGGTGCCGCGCCTGGATCGGCTCGTCCCCGTGCGCGTGCGTTTCCCGGATGAGGTGCGTTTCCGGCCGGAGGCGCTGGCCTCCTGGCCCATCGCACTCGGATCATCCGCGGTGCCGATCTCGTCGGTAGCGCGCATGGTCGCACAGACCGGCGCGAGCGTCCTCCTGCGCGAGAACCTCAGCCCCGCCGCGGTGGCCACGGCGGACGTGGAAGGAGAGGACCTGGGTGGCCTCGTCAAGGAAGTCGGCCGCCGGCTGCGCGACCTGAGCCTGCCTGCCGGATACCGGATCGAGGTGGGGGGGCGCGCCGAGAGCCAGGCCCGGGCCTTCCGGCAGCTCATGGTCGTCCTCACGCTGGGGATCCTGGCGGTGTTCGCCGTCCTGGTCGCCCAGTTCCGCGCCGGCCGCGCCGCCCTCCTGGTGCTGTGCACGGTCCCCCCGGCACTCGCGGGAGGCGTGCTGTTCATGGCCGCCGCCCGCGTCCCGCTCAACGTATCATCACTCATGGGCCTGGTTCTCCTGGTCGGACTGGTCGTCAAGAACGGCATCCTTCTCATCGAGGTCGCGCTGCATCGCCTCGAGGGCGGCCTGCCGCTTGCCGCGGCGCTCCGCGGTGCGGGGCGGCGCCGGCTGCGCCCCATCCTGATGACGACGCTGTGCACCATCTTCGGTCTGCTCCCGCTGGCCTTCTCCCTCGGCGCCGGCTCCGAGCTGCAGCGGCCGCTCGCGGTGGCCGTCATCGGCGGCCTGCTGTTCTCCACGGCGGCGACCCTGTTCGTCCTGCCCGCCCTCGCCAGGTACTTCCTGCGCGGCCACGCGGCGCCGGAGCGCGCCGCCGGCGCTCCATGACGGTCCGGGACGCGCCCGGCATCCTGCTCGTCGAGGACGACGCCGAGACGCGCCAGGCCGTGGCGCGCGTCCTGGCCGACGAGGGCTACCGGGTGGTCGGCGCCGAACGCGGGGAGACCGGGACGCGCGCCCTCAAGAGCGGGCAGATCGCCGCGGTGATCCTCGACGTGTCGCTCCCCGACGCGAGCGGGTTCGATCTCTGTCGCGACTGGCGCGCGGCGGGCGTGCGCGTGCCGGTCCTCATGCTGACGGCGCGCACCGACGTCTCCTCGCGCGTGCGGGGGCTCGACGCGGGCGCGGACGACTATCTCGGCAAACCGTTCGCCCTTTCCGAGCTGCGCGCCCGCTTGCGGGCGCTGCTGCGGCGGGGCAGCGACCCGCTGCGCCCCCGCGTGCTGAACGCCGGCGATCTGACCATCGACTTCGGCCGCCGCCAGGCCTGGCTCGGCCGGGCGGAGATCCCTCTGACGCGGCGCGAGATCGACGTCCTGGAGCGTCTCGCCTGGGCGCGCGGCCACGCCGTCCCGCGCGGCGACCTCCTGGAGGAGATCTGGGGCGAATCGACCCCGGAGGCGACGGCGAGTCTCGAGGTGATCATCGCCCGCCTCCGGCGCAAGCTCGAGAGGGGCGACCGGGAGTCGCTGATCCGCACGGTGCGCGGCTTCGGCTACGCCCTCGCCGTACCGCCGGGCGGGCCGACGCCGTGAGGGCCCAGTCGCTGACGACGCGGGTCCTGCGGGGCACGGTGTTCGCGACGCTGGTCACCGCCCTCGCGGGGGCCGCCACCGCGGCCCTGCTGGCGCGCGGCCTCTGGCAGGCCCACGAGCGTCGCGCCCTGCTGGATCTGGCGGCGGGTCTGGCGCAGGCCGTCGAGCGCGAAGGCGCCGAGGAGGGGACCACCCCGGAGTCGGCCGCCGTGGAGGCGCTGCGCGAGAGCGTCACCTCGGGGCACCGCGCCGAGGTCTGGCGGGGGCAGATCCTGATCGCCGCCAGCCTCGCGGGACCGTCCATCGGGGCTCCCGGCGCAGCGCCCAGCGCCGCGCAGGGCGCCTGGCTCATCGTGACCCGTCCCCTCCGGGGCGGGCTGCTCCTGGTGGTGGCCTCGCCCCGGGAGAAGGGCGAAGAGGCGTTCCGCGTCTTCGGATGGTCCCTCCTGCTCTCCGCCCCGGTCTGCGTCGTGGTCGCCGTGCTGATCGGCCGTCTGGTCGGGCGCCGCGTGACGCGCCCGCTCCTCGACTTCAGGGACCGCATCGGCGCCGCGCGGCCGTTCGACCCCCTGCCGCCCGCGGCGCCGTCGGAGGTCCTCGAGGTGGCCGAGCTGGAGGCCTCGTTCCGGAGGCTCTGGGACAGGCTGCAGGAGACCGTGGCGCGCGAGCTCGAGTTCGCCGCCAACGCCTCGCACGAGCTGCGCACACCGCTCACCCGCATCCGCCTGCACGCCGAGCGCGCGCGCGGGGCCCTCGGCGCGCTGCCCGGCGCGGCGCCCTCGGAGGAGCTGCGCGGTCTGGTCGAGGAGATCGACCGTCTGGTGCGGCTGGTGGACTCCCTGCTCGTCCTGTCGCGTGATTCCGCCGCCGGGATACCGGCGGGGGAAGTCGTCAACGTCTCGGACCTGGTGGCCCTCGCGTCACGACGGGTCTTCGCCGTCGCGCCGCTCCCGGAGATCGAAGCGCCGGACGAGGCGCTGGTGCGAGGCGACGAGGCGCTTCTGGGCATCGCCGTCGAGAACCTGCTGGACAATGCGCGCAAGTTCTCGCTGCCGGGCCGGCCCCCCCGCGTCACGGTGAGCGAAGAGGGTCCCTCGGTGCGCGTCACCGTCACCAGCCCTGGGGCGCGCATCGCCGGTGACCTCGGCGATCGTCTGTTCGAACGCTTCTATCGCGGCCCCGAGGCCCGGGCCTCGCACGCCGGGCACGGGCTCGGTCTGCCCCTCGCCCGCCACGTCGCCCGGCTGCACGGCGGCGACGTCCGCCCATTGTCGGCCCCGGACGAGGACGCGCGTTTCGAGCTGACGCTGCCGGCTTGGCGTTCGTTGTGACCATGCCGGCGACCGCACGCGGCGTGTCCGCCACACCTGGCAGCCGCCGCTCGTCACCACGCGAGCTGGCGCCCGGCCCCGCACGACCCTAAATTCCCCGGGACATGAGGCCGGGCATGGTCGGGCGACGGATCATCGCTCCCGCGGTCTGTCTGGCCACGACCGCCGCCTGACCTCTCCAACGTCTCGCAAGGAGGCAAGCCATGAGTGAACGCGTGATCTTCCGGGTGACGCTTCGCAGTCTCTTGATGACCGGTGCCGTCGGTCTCCTGCTGGCTCTCCTGGCCCTGTCGGCCCGACCCCTCTGGGCGCAGAAGGTCCAGGAAAGCTACAAGGACAAGTTCAACATCGCCGAGGAGACGGGGGGCGTGGCGATCGCGACGAGCAGCGACGGCAAGTACGTCTACGTTGCCGGCAGGAACGGGGTCATCGTCTCCGACGACTACGGCAAGACCGGGACCTGGGTGCAGACCGTTCGGATGAAGTGAACCGCCGATCCTGTGGACGCGGCAAGCTGCGTCCGCCACCCTGGATCAGCCCCGGACGGCGATGATCTCCAGCATGGCCGGCGTGATCATGAGAGCGCCGCGCTCTCCCTTACGCCGCCGCCGTTCTGTTCTGCGCCCGGGACACCGGAATAGGTGCAGCGGCTGCGACAATCCGCCTCATGGGGCGTCGATCGATCCCGCATAGATTCGCACGATCCGGTCGGCGAGGCCGCCGAGGTCGATGTCGGAGCGGTTGGCGAGCAGGACGAGGGTGAAGCGGTCGTCCGGGTAACGGGCGATGAACGCCTGGAATCCAAGCCAGCTCCCCGGATGCTCCAGACGCCGGTGCCCGTGGTCCCGCTTCAGGAACCAGCCGAAGGCGTAGGGGCTCTCGCTGCCGTCGTTGAGCCGCATCGGCCGCAGGGCTTCCTCGATCGTTGCGCGACGCACCAGCCGATCGGTGGCGAGAGCCTGGTCCCAGCGGAACAGATCCCCGATCGTCGTGTTCACGGCGCCGCTACCGGCGAGACAGTCGAGGGGATGGTCGGGGCTGGCGACAAGACTCCGGTCCCGCAGCGTGTAGCCGCGGGCGCGGTTCGGCACCGGGACGTCGGGGCGATCCCGCAGGCGCGTGTCGGT
>QHXY01000040.1 GCA_003223145.1 Acidobacteriota bacterium | reverse complement strand
TGTGCCCACCCTTCTGCAGGTATTCCTGGATCATCCTGATCTCGGCCTCGAGGAACGACTTTTGGGGCCCCGCGATGACCACGACCGTGGCGTCCTGGGGCATCCCCTGACTGAGGACCAGCGGTTTCACCGTGTAGTGCTGCTTCTCCAGCTCTCCCTTCAGAAGACTCAGGCCGTTGCGCTCGCTGACGCTCAGGTCGCGCTCGCCGTGGCCGGTCGTGAAGTAGACGATGCGCTCGCGGTCCTTGGTCACCTTGATCAGCGCGTTGGTGAGCGATTCCTCGTCCGGGGTGTTGGTGCGGCTCTCGTTCTTGCCGCTCTCGACCACGATCGTCCCGTACTCCGCGATGCTGTACCGCTTGGCGTCGCCCGGATGGGTGTCGGGATCGATGTAGCGCACGGTCAGCTTCGGGCTGTGATACCGGTACTCGGCCAGGAGGTCCTCGAGCTTCTGGCGGGTCGGCTCCGCCTCACGGTAGAAGGCGGTGACGGTCACCTCGCGCGGCAGCGACTCGAGGATCTTGATCGTCTGCTCGCTGAGGGAGAACGCCTTGTTCTCCGTCAGATCGAAGCGCTTGTGGTGGCGGGCGGCGAGGAAGTTGACCAGGACGATCACGGCCAGGACCGTCAGGGCATACCCCGCGCTCGCCCCCGCGGCGCGCGCCTTCTTTCCCTGCAGGGCGGCAGTGACGCGGTCGCGGTTCAGCAGCAGACCCGCGAGCACGAGGGCGAGCCCGAAGGCGCCGACCACGAGCACGTAGGTCCCATGCCCCGGCACCATGCCGTTGACCACGACGGCGAGGGCCAACAGGATGGCCCCGAGGCCCCACCCGATCCCCCTCAGGAACTTCACCCCGACTCCCTTAGCCGCGCCACCTGCGTGACTCGACGATGCGCTGGGTCATGAACAGCGAGAAAAAGACGACACTCAAATAGAACACCACATGCTCGGTGTCGAGCAACCCCTTGCGGAAGTCACCCAGATGTTCGGAAACCGATAATTTATTCAGGAGATCACCGACCGTCGGCCCTCCCAGGCCAAGATGCAGCTTGTCCCACAACCCGAAGGTGACCTGGTTGAGCCGGTAGGCGACTGTGTCAGTCGCCGAATCGGCGACCCAACCGATCGCCCACAGCATCAGCAGGGCACCGAACGCTCCCACCGCCGCGACGATCTGGTTTTCGGTCATGGCCGAGATCAGAAGCCCCACCGCGATGAATGACAGGCCCAACAGCAGCACTCCCAGGTAACCGACCAGCGTCGGCCCCACGTCCGGCTTGGCGCTCGTCGCCATGATCAGAAGCGGGTAGCTGAGCGTCACCCCCAGCATCACGGCCAGGAGGAAGGCCGCGCCCAGATACTTCCCGAGAATCACCTGGCCGCTGGTGATGGGGCAGGTGAACAGCAGTTCGGCCGTGCCGGTCCGGCGCTCCTCAGCCAGAAGACGCATCGTCACCACCGGGATCAACAACAGGAAGATGACCGCCATGCTGCCGAACATCGGCCGGACGACCATGTCGTTCACATTGAGCTGGTTGAAGACGTACGGGTTGTTGCCGTACTGCAGGCAGAGACTCGAGAATCGGACCAGCGAGGCCCAGAACATCCAGCCGCTGAGCATGAGAAAGACGCCCACGACGACGTAGGCCAAAGGCGATGTGAAATAGGTCCGGACCTCCCGCCAGGCGATCGCCAGGACGTTCCTCATGCCGCCTCCTCTCCCTGGATGATGCAGATGAAGATGTCCTCGAGACTGAGGGTGATCGGTCGCATCTCGAGCAGGCCCCAGCCGTGTGTCACGGCGGCCTGCGCGATCGCCTCGCGCGCGTCACGCGTCCCTTCCGTCTCGACCACGAAGGCACCGTCCTGTCCGCCTTCCCGGATCACCGACAGCACGCCGGGGATGGCGCGGATCGCGCCCTCCACGCCGTCGCCGGGGCGCGCCAGACGCAGGGCGATGCGCCGTGTCTTCCCGCCGCGCGCCGCCAGCTGCTCGAGCGTCTCGTCGGCGGCGATCCTTCCCTCGTTGATGATCAGCACCCGGTTGCAGGTCATGGTGACCTCGGCCAGGATGTGCGTCGACAGGATGACCGTGTGCGCGCCCGCGAAGCTCTTGATCAGCTGGCGGATGTCGCGGATCTGCGAGGGGTCGAGTCCGACCGTCGGCTCGTCGAGGATCAGGACGTCCGGCTCGTGCAGGATCGCCTGCGCCAGGCCGACACGCTGCTGGAATCCCTTCGACAGATTGCCGATCAGTCGCCCGGCCACCGGGGCCAGCCCGCAGCGCTCGATGGCGCGGTCCACCCGGGCGTTGATGTCCTTGCCCGGCACCCCGCGAATCGTCGCCACGAACCGCAGGAAGGGCCGGACCAGCATGTCGGTGTAGAGCGGCGGGTGCTCCGGCAGGTAGCCGATGCGCCGTTTCGCTTCGATCGGGTGCTCCTGCACATCGAACCCGGCGACCCGCGCGGTCCCGGAGGTGGGCGGCACATAGCCCGTCAGGATGCGCATGGTGGTCGTTTTCCCGGCCCCGTTCGGGCCGAGGAACCCGAGAATCTCCCCCTGGCTGACGGAGAAGCCAATGCCGTCGACCGCCGCGCGCTCGCCGTACCTCTTGGTCACCCCGGCCACTTCGATCATGATGCCTCGTCCGATGGACCCTGCGGTGTTCTGAGCCGCAACACCTTAGCAGAGGTTCGGCGGAATTCCCACAAGCCCGCGTCCCGGAGAAAAAGGGGGCTACCCTACCGTGGGCCGTCCACTGTGTCAATATGGGTCCCAGCACCGGGCAATCGGATGGATCGAATCGTCCGAAGCACAATAGACTCGACATGAGGTCTGGCGAGATCATCCCGCGGCGTTTGTGGGGCCCTCTCCTTGGCGGGGTTGCGTTCGGCATCCACCCGGCCCACGTCGAGTCGGTCGCCTGGATTGCCGGCTCGACCGACGTCAACTGCGCCTTCCCGTTCTTCTCGGGTCTCGTGGTCTGGACGATGGCGCTCGAGGCTTCCGGCCGGCGCGGCACTGCATTGGCCCTGTGTTTCGGGTTGGTTCTTCCTGGCCCTCTGGGCCAAGGAGACGGCCGTGGTCATGCCGATCCTCGCCCTGACGCTGACAGTCGCGCCGCCGGGAGCCGCGGCGGAAAGGTTGCGCCATGACGTCTGTTCGCGGCGGCCCGCGGCGCTCCGCCTGGCGGCGGTCGGCGCCGGGTTCTTCGGCCTGTACCTGGCCATGCGACTGGTCGCGGTCGGTGGTCTCTGGACGCTGAACCGACATCCGGAGCTGTCGTCACCGGTGGTGATTGCGAGCGGCCTGGCGCTGCTGCCCCGCTACTGTCTCGTGGCCTTCTTTCCTTGGAACCTCGCGCCCGACAGGGTCTTCGTGCCCGCCTCGGGGCTGTCCGATCCCCTGGCGCTCGGCGGGGCTGCGATTCTCGCCGGCGCCCTTGTCCTGACCGTCGCCCTGCGTCGCACCTCGCCCGCCGCCGTCTTCGGCATCGCGCTTCTCATCCTGCCGCTCCTGCCCGTGCTCCAGGTGCAGTACGTGGGCTCCAACGCCCAGGCCGATCGCTACCTGTACATTCCGGCGTTGGGGGCGTGCCTCCTGCTGGTCGAGACGGCCGCCCGGCTGCTGCGCTCGTTCCCCGAGCACCTCGGCAGGAGGGCTCTCGTCTGGGGCTGCGCTCTGCTCGCTCTGGCTGGGGCCGTCCGGACGGTGAACGCGTCTTCGATGTGGCGGGACGATGAGACGCTCGCGAGAATCGGTATCGGCCTGGAGCCGCGCTCCGTGAACATGCGGCTCCTCCTGATCGAAGTCCTGGACCGCGCGGGCCGGACCGAAGAGGCCTATCACGTCGCCGAAGAGTCCGCTAGGCTCCTGCCGGGGGATCATCAAATGGCCGCCTCGCTCGCCATCATGCGATCTCAACAGGTCGCGAAACCCCCGCAGGAGCAGGTCTCCATCCTGCAGACGGCGATTTCGGCGGATACGGCCAACCCCTACCTCTGGGCAAGCCTTTCCGCCGCCTGCCTGCGCGCCGGGCTCTACGAGCGCGCCGCCGCGGCGGCCGAGAACTGCCTCCGGCTGGACCCTTCCAACTTGGAGGCGATCATCAATCTGGCCTCGGCCCGGGTGGGCCTGGGGAATTCCGCCGGCCAGGAGAGGGAGGCGCGCCGGACGCTGGAGATCGATCCGGGATCGGCCCTTGCCTGGCTGGAGCTGGGCTCCACCCGGCTTCGCCAGAACGATTTTGCGGGTTTCGAGGACGCGCTGCGCCGGGCCGCCGATCGAGATCCCGGGCTTGGACGGTCCCACTTCTACCTCTCGTACATCGCCTCGATGAGACACCTGCCAGATGACGCGATGCGGGAGGCGGAGCAGGCGGTCCGTCTCGAGCCGGAGGATGCCTCCTTCTGGACATGGATCGGCGTGCTGCGGGCCCGGCGCGGCGAGCGCCAGGCCGCGCGGGACGCCTGGAACCGGGCACTCGCCCTGAAACCGGGTGACACCAGGATCATCCACTGGCTGAAGCGTCTTGGGGACAGGTCAGCCGGGAACTCTCCGGAGTTGGAGGGCCCGCCACCTGATTAGCCGGGGCGCACGGAAGCCTTTCACGGGGTCGTGGCGCTGCCCCGCGGTTTCCTCGACTCCGACGCAACCTCGGCGAGATACCCCTGGCCGATGGCGTAGAGCACCATGACCTGGCGATCGGTGATTGGAAACCAGGAGGACGTCTCGGTGCTGACTTTCAGGAACGGCAGGTAGCGTGTCAGGGCGATCAGGCGTGCGGCCGCGGCGGGCAGCGGATCGAGCAGGGATCGGTCGATGCGGTCCGATCGGGTGGTGCCGGTGGTGTCGTTCGCGCCGATCAGATAGCGCACGCGGTGGCCGTCCCGGAGACCGAGCCACTTGACGCTCCGATCCCAGGTGATGAAGTCCCCCGCCACCGCCCAGCGGGCCCCGACGATCTCACCCTCGAGCAGGCGCGCCGACGGATAAAGCGGATCCGGGACCAGGCGGACCGAGACCTTGGCCCAGCCCGAGCGGCGCGCTTCGATCTGCCCCACCCGGACGGTCGTTTCGCTCGGCTGGAAGTCGGCCTGGGCGAGAGCGACGAAGGCGAGGCCGGCGCCGAACAGGAGCACCGGGATCTCGAGGAGGAGGCCGAGCAGACGGTCCTGGATGGTGCCGCTGCGATACGGTGCGCCGTAAGTGAAGCGGGTGCGCACGGCCTGGAGGAGACGCCAGCTGCCCCGCGCGCACAGGACGATGCCGGCGATCGAGATGAGAGCTGCGAGAATCTCCAGCCGGCCGATTCCACCCATGACGGGCGGATCGTATGCTCCGCACTTTTCCGCGTCAACGAGGGAGTTTCGCGGTCCGCGCTTGACCGCAGCGGCCCGGTCGCGGATACTGCGCGCCCGGAGGCGGGGGCGGCGGCTCATCGGCCGGGTGACGGGACGGAGGACGACGATGGACAGGTGCCGGTTCACGAGCAGCTGGGGGGGCGTGGTGCGCTGCGGAGAACCGGTCTACCGCCTCGGCTTCTGCCGCTTCCACTTCGACTGCTACGTGCGCGGGGAGATCGATATCCGCGGGGTCATCTCGGAGCGGGTCACCGACCAGGAGCGACGGCGCCAGATCAATTTCCACGGGCTCCCGCCGGCGCGGACGACGACCTCCGCTGCCTGAACGGCTTCACCTGGTACATCCAGACCGCCCGATTGTGCTCCTTCAGATTGGTCGAGAAGAAGTGCCGCCCCGTGTTCATCGAGACGAAATACAGATAATCGGTTCCGGCGGGCTCGACCGCGGCCTGCAGCGCGGCCGCGCCGGGATTGCCGATCGGCCCCGGGGGCAGTCCGGAGTAGCGGTACGTGTTGTAGAGCGAGTCGATCTTCAGATCATTTTTCTTGATGTTGCCGTCGAAGCTGTCGCGCATCTCCAGGGCGTAGATGACGGTCGGATCTCACTGCAGCCGCATGCCCAGTCTCAGCCGGTTGTAGAAGACGGAAGCGACCAGGGGATCTTCGTCCGCGTGGGCCGTCTCCCACTCGACCATCGACGCCAGGGCCGCCGCCTCGCGGACCGTCAGCCCGCGCGCCGCCACCTTCTCGATCCAGGACGGCTGAAAGACCTCGCGGAAACGGGCGACCATCATCCCGACGATCGCCTTGGGCGAGGTTCCCTTCTGCAGCGTGTAGGTGTCGGGGAACAGGTACCCCTCGAGGTCGGTCGCCTCGGGATCGAGATCGGCGATCAGGGCGACGTCCCGGAACGCGTCGAGGTACTCCTCCTCCGCCCCGAAGCCGGCGCGCACGAACAACGCGAAGACCTCTTCCGAGCGCACGCCCTCCGGGATGGTCACCCGGTGGTAGTAGACGTCCCCGGAGATCAGCTTGTCGAACACCTCGCCCGGCGTCATCGGCCGGATGAAGTAGTACTCCCCCGCCTTGATGCCACGCACGCGCCCCGTGAGCCTCAGGTAGCCGAGGGCCAGTGACGAGCGCTGGATGATGCCGTGCTCCTCGAGGATCTGCACGGCCCGCGCCGCACCGGTGCCCTCCGGGATCTCGACGAAGGCGAACGAGGCGCCGTAGCCCCGGTACGGGATCGAGGCCCACAGGAAGATCTGGGCGGAGACGGTCAGGGCGATGACCAGGACGACGCCGACCGCGCCGGGCGTCCAGATAGGCCTGCAGGACGATGACGGCCGCGACCTGGTCGATGACCTTCCGCCGGCGCGCCCGGCTGACATCGCCGGAGATCAGGATTCTCTCGGCCTGCACGGTGCTCAGCCGCTCGTCCCACGGGATGATCGGAAGACCCGTCGCCCCGCGGATCTTGCCGATGAACGCCTCGGTGATCCGCGCCCGCGCCCCGCGTCCCCCGTCCATGTCCAGTGGCAGGCCGACGACGATGCGCCGCACGTCGTGCTCGCCGATGATCGCGCGGATTCGGTCGAGATCGCGCGCCCGGGTGGTGCGCGTCATGGTCATGAGAGGCCGGGCCGTGAGACCCATCGGATCGCTCAGGGCGAGGCCGATCCTCCGGTCGCCGTAGTCGAGAGCCAGTGTCCGTCCGGGGTGTCCGCCGCCGCCCCCGTCCTCACGCGTGTCGCCCATGGCCGTAAGGTATACGCCGGGCCAGGACAGGTCAAGGAATCGGGGTCCACCCGGGGCTCACCGCCGGGCGCGTTGGTCGTCCCAGTGCTTGACCTTCGGTGCGGCCGAACCCCTGCTGGACCTGGTCCGGATGGCGACTGGAGGGACCGTGGCAGGACTCGCAGCCGACGTTGACCAGGAGCGGCGTCCCGATCGGGCCGATATAGCCGTGGGTCATGCCGTAGCCGATGGTGTGGCAGCCGAGGCACTTCGGATTGTATTCCTGCTTGTTCTCGATCAACGTCTGGAAGGCGTGGGCGTGGCCCGACTTGGCCCATACCGCGAACGCCTGCTCGTGGCAGGGCGCGCAGCGATCGGATCCTGTGTAGGTGAGCGGCTGCGCCAGCGCCGCGGCGAGAGGGAGCTTTCCGGTGGACGTGCGGGGAGGCGGGGAGGAGGGCGGCGCCGGCGTCCCGGCGGGCGCGAACGGGCTCTGGCTCTCCGTCTGCGTCTTGTTGTAGTCGTTGATGGCGACCTTCACCGTCTCCTGGATTTTGGCGAGACCGGGGTCGTCGGGCCATTCGCGCGTCAGGCCGACCAAGGTGCGCTGCGTCGAGGCGATCGCCTTCTTGTCGTCGAAGAACAGCCGCACCTCGCCGAGAACCTTCCCCTGGTCGCCCGCGTAGAGAACGCGGGCCCGACCGATCTGGGTGTCCTCCGGGAAGTCGTCGGTTCGCGTCTGCGTGCTCGTCCTGCCCGGGGTCGAGTCCCCGCCCAGGACCAGGTCGATTTCCCTGGCCTTCTTCGGCAGCTGCCGTGCCTGCTCGAGATCCATCGCCACCAGCGCCACGATCACGTCCGCCTTCTGACGCAGGGCCGGCGCGCGCTTCTCGACCGCGACCAGCGGGTCGATGGTGACGATGCTGCGGCCTCCCGCGACCTCCTTGAGGAAGGCGGGGTCGTGCCGGGTGAGACCGATGAACCCGATGCGCACCTCCTTGATCCTGGCGCCGTCGCGCACCGTGGTCTTGACGACCGTCGTCGGGGCCGCCACGGGCTCACCCGTCGCCTTCCAGACGATATTCGCGGAGACGAACTCGAAATGGGCTTTCTTCTGGCGCTCCAGGAAGGCTTCGTAGCCATGCGCCAGATCGCGCAGGGACAGATTCGACACTTTGTAGCCCAGGGCGTTCATTCCCTCGATCAGGGCATCGGTCTGCATGCGTCCCTGAGGCGTCGGGTCGCCGGTGAAATCGCCCGCATCGACGAACAGTATGGGAGTAGCGGGATAGGTCTTGCTGAAGACGCCCCGGTAACCGGCCCTCCGGGCCAGCCCTCCGCGAGGGTTATGCGGTCAGCCGCACGGCTCGATGTAGCCGATCACCTGATCGGTGAACACCAGATCGAGATCGGGCGCAGGGCCCGGCGGCAGGGGGGGCGCGATCGCCGGCGCCGACGGCGTCTCGGTCGAGAGGCTCGCGCCCGCCCCGGCCGGCTGGGGTGCGCCCTGCGCGGGGGGCTCGTGAACAGAGCGCGCCCGGACCGGCGCCCGGGCGGCGAGACCGATGGCCGCGACGATGACGGCCGGAACCACGGCCGTGAAGACGACCCACGAGGCGTATGGATTCCGCCGCGCCACGATCCCTCCGCCGGACGATGACTGCCGAGACTCCGCTGGGCCCGGTGATTATAGGGTCCCCCCGCCGGCCGGTCAAACGCCCTCCGGGCTCAGGAGCCCCTCCGGCATGCGGGAGGGAACGCGCGCGGCGCGCGTTGCGCCGGCCGGCCGCGATCCGCTAAAGTGACCCGCGGGCCGGACGTCCCGGGCGCTCAACCGGCGTCGGCCGCCGAGGAGGCACTCTTCATGGAGAACAAACCGCCGCAGGAGATTCAGCTCCGCGCCCGGATCGACGACTCCGTCGCCGAAGGAATCTACGTGAATTTCGGCAGCATCGTGCACAACCGTTCGGAGTTCATCCTGGACCTGGGGCGCATCGTCCCGGGGAAGCCCGAGGTCAAGATCCTCACGCGCGTCCTGACCACTCCCCTCCACGCCAAGCAGCTCTGCCGCGCCCTGGCGCAGAACATCGAACAGTACGAGAAGATGTTCGGCGAGATCACGGGCGTCGACGACGTGTCGAAGCGGGTGGGTTTCTAGATGGGACGGTCGGCTCTGCAGTTCTGGCACCTGCTCGTCATCGTTCTCCTGGCGGGGATGCTGGGGACGACGGCGGGCGACGTGATCGTCAAAGTGTCTCCCGACTCCGCCGTGTCCCGATTTCTGTCGGCCGGGGTCACCATCGGCATGCGATCCCCCTGGGAGCTGGATCTGCGGGTCGTGACGCTGACTGCCGGCGTGGTGCTGCGGCTGACCGTGCTCGGGGCGGCCGCCGCCATTGCCGCGCTCGTCCTGTTCTTCCGCCGCCTCTGACACCCGCCCGATGCCCACCCCCGCTCTCGTGCTGGTCTCCGCCTCGCCGCGCCGCGCGCACCTGCTCCGCCTGGCCGGCCTGGACTTCACGGTGCGCCCATCGGAGATCGAGGAGGCGCGCCTTCCCGGAGAGCCGCCCGGCGTCATGGCGGAGCGCCTGGCGGTGCTCAAGGCGAGGGCCCTGCCGCACTCCGGCCCCCCGGCCCTGGCGATCGCCGCCGACACGATCGTCACCATCGACGACATGGTCCTGGGCAAGCCACTCGACCCAGGGGATGCTCGGCGCATGCTCGGACTCCTCGCCGGGCGCACTCACGAGGTCATCACGGCGCTCGCGCTGCGCACCCTGCCGGAGGACACGATCATGAGCGAGCGCTCTCGGTCGCGTGTCACGTTCGCGCCGATGTCGGGGGACGAGATCGACTGGTACGTCCGCACGCGTGAAGGAATGGACAAGGCCGGCGCCTACGCGCTGCAGGGCATCGGCGCCCTGTTCGTCCAATCCATCGAAGGAAGTTACACGAACGTGATCGGCCTGCCGCTCGAGCGCCTCTACCCGCACCTGCGCCGGTTCGGCCTGCTCCCCTCGTCGCCCGTGAGCGGCGCCTGACGATCCGCGTTCCCCGCGACCGGCGTCCCCCCCCGTCGTGACTCTGACGCCCGCCGGCCCTTGCCGATGCAGGCCCCGCCAACCTAGATTTTCAACGGCCCCTGAGGACAAAGGAGCTCGCGACACGTCATGGAATCGGCGGTCCTGGAAGCCTACGAGAAGCTGATCACCGTCAGCATTAACGGCAAGGATTATGAGTTGCTGGAGAACAACACGCTCCTGCGCGTCCTGCAGTTCATGAATTTCGACCTCGCCTACAGCAAGTACTGCTGGAACGGCGACTGCCGCAACTGCGCCTTCCGCTATGTCTCCCGCAAGACGGGCAACGAAGTCGAAGCCCTCGGCTGCCGCGCCCACCTCGTCCAGGCGCCGCACCGGCGTGCTGTGCGGCGCCGTGCGGACCAGCGCCGGATCGCGGCGGGCCTCCTCGCTGATACGGCGCATGGCGTCGACGAAGGCGTCGAGCTCCTCGCGGCTCTCGCTCTCCGTCGGCTCGATCATCATCGCCCCCTTGACGATCAGCGGGAAATAGATCGTCGGCGGATGGAAGCCGTAGTCCATCAGGCGCTTGGCGATGTCGAGCGTGTGCACGCCGGTGTCCTCGAGATGGCGATCCGAGAGCACGATCTCGTGGAGCGACGGCTCGCTGTACGGCAGGTGGTACACGTCCTCCAGTCTGCGACGGATGTAGTTGGCGTTGAGAACGGCGGTCTCGGACATGCGCCGGAGCCCGTCGGGCCCCAGCGCCAGGATGTAGGCATAGGCGCGCACGAACATTCCGAAATTGCCGTAGAACGAGCGGACCTTGCCGATGCTCTTCGGGCGGTCGTGCTCGAGGCGAAAGGCCGGGCCTTCTCTTTCGACCGTCGGGATCGGAAGGTACGGCTCGAGAGGGCGCCGGACCCCCACTGGCCCCGCCCCAGGCCCTCCCCCGCCGTGGGGGGTCGAGAAGGTCTTGTGCAGGTTGACGTGATGCAGGTCCACGCCCATGTCGCCGGGGCGCGCCACGCCGACGAAGGCGTTCAGGTTCGCGCCGTCCATGTACAGGAGCGCGCCCTTCGCATGGACCGCCTGCGCGATCTCCCGGATCTCCGTTTCGAAGACGCCGAGCGTGTTCGGGTTGGTCAGCATCAGGAGGGCGACGTCCTCCGACATGCGGCGACGCAGCGCCGTCAGATCGACGCAGCCGCGCTCGTTGGAGGCCATCTGCTCGACCCGGTACCCCGCGATATGGGCGCTGGCCGGGTTGGTGCCGTGCGCCGAGTCGGGGATCAGGACGACCTGACGCGGGTTGCCGCGCTCGCGGTGGTAGGCGCGGACCATCATGATCGCGGTCAGCTCTCCCTGGGCTCCGGCGGCCGGCTGCAGGGTGAAGCGATCCATGCCGCAGATCGCGCACAGGGCGCGCTCCAGGTCGTGCATCAGCCGCAGGCAGCCTTGCGCGGCGAACTCGGGGAGCTGCGGGTGCGCCTCGGCGAACCCGGGGAGGCGCGCGACCTTCTCGTTGATCTTCGGGTTGTACTTCATGGTGCAGGAGCCGAGCGGGTAGAGCCCGAGGTCGATGGCGTAGTTGAGACGGGACAGACGCGTATAGTGGCGCGCCACCTCGACTTCGCTCAGCTCCGGGAACCCCTCGATCTCGGCGCGGGTGTAGCGCGCGTCGAGATCGAGGCGCTCGGGCTGCGGCACGTCGAGCGGCGGCAGGGCAAAACCCCGCCGTCCGGGTCTCGACACCTCGAACAGGAGCTTCTCCGGGGACCTCAAGCTGCGCGCCTCCATCAGGCGAGCCTCCCGAGCTCCTCCGCCAGCCGGTCGATCTCGGCGCGCGGGTTCGTCTCGGTGACGCAGACCAGCAGATCGCGCTCCATGCCGGGAAAGTAACGCGACAGCGGGATTCCCGGTATCAGACCGCGGTCGGCGAGGGCGCGCATCGCCTGCTCGGCGGGAATGGGCAGGCGGACGGTGAACTCGTTGAACATCGGCGCGGAATAGGGCAGCCCGCAGCCGCGCGCGGCTCCGAGGGTCTTCTGCGCGTACACGGCCCGCGCGTGGTTGTGCACGGCCAGCTCGCGCAGACCCTTCTGGCCCACCACCGCCAGAAAGATCGAGGCCATCAGGGCGCACAGCCCCTCGTTGGTGCAGATGTTCGAGGTCGCCTTCTCGCGCCGGATGTGCTGCTCGCGTGTCGACAGCGTCAGCACGTAACCGCGCCGGCCGTCCACGTCACGTGTCTCGCCCGCGATGCGCCCCGGCATGTTGCGCAAGAACGCCTGCCGCGCCGCCAGGAATCCGAGATAGGGGCCGCCGTAGGACAGGGGGACGCCGAACGAGTGTCCCTCCCCTACCACGATGTCGGCCCCCTGCCGCCCCGGTCCCTTCAACAGGCCGAGGGAGATCGGCTCGGTGACCGCCACGATCAGGTGCGCCTTGGCCTCCCGGGCCACGACCGCGAGCGCCTCGACGTCCTCCAGGCAGCCGAAGAAATTGGGCTGCTGGATCACCAGGGAGCCGGCCTGGCCTTCGTGGAGGGCCCGGCGTGCGGCCTCCGGGTCGGCGGTACCGTCCGGACGGGCCCCGAAGGTCGTCAGGCCGACGTCCAGGTTCTCAAGATAGGTGCGGCACACCTGCACGTACTCGGGGTGCACCCGGTCGGAGACCAGCACGCGGCCGGCGTGTCGGGTCCTTTCCGCCATCAGGACCGCCTCGGCCAGGGCCGAGGCACCGTCGTACATGGAAGCGTTGGAGATGTCGAGCTCGGTGAGCTGGCAGATCAGAGTCTGGTACTCGAAGATCGCCTGCAGCGTGCCCTGGCTGATCTCCGGCTGGTAGGGCGTGTACGACGAGTAGAACTCGGCCCGGCCGATCAGGTGATCGACCAGCGCCGGACAGTGATGCCGGTAGGCCCCGCCGCCCAGGAACTGGGCGGCGCCGCCGGGCTGCCGGTTCTCCTGCGCCCGCGCCGACAGATCGGCGAGAAGTTCCTGCTCCGCCAGGGCACGTGGCAGAGGCAGCGGCTCCTGGAGCCGCAGGGGACCGGGGATCGAGGCGAACAGATCCTCGATCCGCGCGACGCCGAGCTCGCGGAGCATCGCCTCCCGGTCGGCGTCCGACGCCGGGATGTAACGGTGGCCGTCACCCATCTCAGTTGGATTCTTCCTCGATGTATTTGCGGTAATCGGCCGCTGTCATCAGGGAGCCGGGCTCCTTCGGGTCGGCGAGCCTGATCTTGAGGAGCCAGCCCTCCCCGTACGGGTCCTTGTTCACGGTCTCCGGCTTGGTGGCGAGCGCGGAGTTGACCTCCATCACCTCACCCGAGGCGGGAGCGAAGATCTCCGAGACCGCCTTCACCGACTCGACTGTGCCGAACTCCTCGCCCGCCACGACCGGCGAGCCGACGGACGGCAGCTCGACATAGACGATGTCTCCGAGCTCCGACTGGGCGTAGTGCGTGATGCCGACTGTCCCGACGGCGCCGTTCACCGCGATCCATTCGTGCTCCCGGGTGTATTTCAGGTCGTCGGGGTAGATGCCTTCTCCTTTGCTCAAACAACCCTCCTCAGTGCGGCCGACGGTAGAAGGGCGTCGGCACGACGCTCGCCGCGGCGTCGCGGCCGCGGATATTCACCTCGAACCGCGTTCCCACCCGGGCGGCCGGCGCCGGAACGTAGGCCAGACCGATGCTTTTTCCGACCGTCGGCCCCATCGTCCCGGAGGTCACCGCGCCCGCGTTGTCCCCGGAGACCTTGATCGGGTACCCGTGGCGCGGAATGCCGGGATCGATCATCTCGAAACCGATCAGGCGGCGGGCCGGCCCGATCTCCGCCTCGCGGCGGAGCGCCTCCGCGCCGATGAACGGCCCCTTCTCCAGCTTCACGATGCGTCGCAGGCCGGCTTCGAGGACCGTCGTCGTCTCGTCGATGTCGTTGCCGTAGAGCGGCAGACAGGCCTCCAGCCGGAGCGTGTCGCGCGCCCCGAGACCGCACGGCAGGAGCCCTTGCGGCCTGCCCTGTCGCAGGAGCGCCGTGAACAGGGCGGGGGCCGCTTCCGGCGCCAGATAGATCTCGAAGCCGTCCTCTCCCGTGTAGCCGGTACGCGCCACGATCGACTGGACGCCGTCCAGTCGCGTCTCGATGAAATGAAACGGTCGCAGGGGACTCAGCGGCGCCGGCGCCATGGGAGTCAGGATGGTTTCCGACTTCGGTCCCTGCAGCGCCAGCTGCGCCCAGCGGGCCGAGGCGTCCACCACCTCCACGTCGCCGCGGGCGTGCGACGCGATCCAGCCGAAGTCCTTGCCGGTGTTCGAGGCGTTCACCACCAGCAGGAAATCGTCCTGGCCCCTGCGGCAGACGATGATGTCGTCGACGAAGGTCCCTGTCCCGGTCGTCAGGGCCGTGTACTGCGCCTGCCCGGGGCGCAGTCGCGCGGCATCGTTGCACGTGACCTTCTGCACCAGGTCGAGCGCCCCCGGTCCGCGGATCTCCACCTCCCCCATGTGGGACACGTCGAACAGACCGGCGGCGGTGCGCACTGCCCGATGTTCTTCGATCACCGAGGTGAACTGCACCGGCATCTCCCAGCCGGCGAACTCGACCAGGCGGGCGCCCATGTCGCGGAACAGGCGGACGAGCGGAGTGGTCTTCAACGGGCCGGCCGCGGGGGACATGCTGGCTCCTCAGAGGAGCGTTACGCTAACACACGGTCCCGGGGCAGTCAAGAAAGCGTTTGTTCCCAAGTCCTTGCGTTTCTTGCAAATACGCAATTCGGATCCTATATTCGATCGGCCAGGGTCCGGCGATCGCGCGAGCCTCGCTCGCGCCGGACGGACTTCCCTGCCGGAGTGTCTGTGCCGCGAGAGTACCCGACACAATGCTGGTCCTGCCTCGGGGAATTCGACGCCTCCTCGGCGATCTGGTGCAGCTGCAGCGCCAGAAGCGCCTCGAAACTCTGCCCGTTCTGCTTCCGCTGTTTCTGTCAGGCCGACGTCGAGTACCGCGAGAGTTTCTGGAAGAGCGCGCCGGAGGAGCTGAAGGAGGAGCGCGACATCCTGAAGGGGGGAGCCGGTTCGTCCGGCGAGGCCCTCATCCGGTCGAATCTGCTCAGCACCGATCAGCTGGTCTCGGCGCTGCGCTGGCAGAACAGCCGTGGCGGCAGTCTCGACGACGCCCTGGTGGATCTGGGATTCGTGTCGCGCGACAACCTCGAGCTGGTCGTCAACCGGCAGGCGCCGGCGGGCACCTCGACCATGGATCTCTCGAAGGGACTGGTGGACGCCTCACTCGTCACCGTCGTCTCGGTCGACCTGTGCTACCGGAAGAGGATCCTGCCGATCAGCAAGGAGATCATCGGCGAGAAAGAGGTCCTGACCCTGGCCATGGCCGGTCCGACGGATGTCGAGACGATCGACCAGGTCCAGAGCCTGACCAACTGTCGTGTCATTCCCCTGAACGCCTCCGAGAAGGACATCCTCGAGCGCCTTCAGGATTTATTCCCCAAGGAAATCGCCGCCCTGCGCGCCGGCGAGCCGGCCGCGCCTACCCCATCAGCGGCGGGGACCGTGAGCCCGCCGGCCCCGCAGAGGCCGAAGCCGCCCCCGCCGCCCCTGCGCCCGTCCGGCCCGCGGCGCGCAAGCCAGAGTCCCCCCCGGCCCGGACAGCGCGGCGCGGGATGACCGGCCGCGCGGCCGCGGCGCGCAAACCCTCCGAGCAGATGGAAGAGGCGGACGACGCGTTCGCGGCCCCGGCCCCCATCCCCGTCCCCTCTTCCCGGCAGATTCCCACGGACGATCCCCTGGCTCTCGATCCGCCATCCCCGTCCCCTCTTCCCGGCAGATTCCCACGGACGATCCCCTGGCTCTCGATCCGCCCGACCCGTCCCCTGCGCCGGTGACGGCGTCCGCCTCTCCGGAAGACGCCTCGACGATCCTGCAGACGATCCTGTCGGAGGCGATATCGAAGCGGACGTCGCTCGTGCAGTTCGAGATCCGGGGGCCGGCGCTGTCGCTGTTCTTCCGCATCGACGGCAACCAGTTCCGGGCGAAGCTGCCGTCCCACGCGAGCGCCGAGGGGCTGTCGCGCGCCCTCTCCGCCGTGGCCGCCCTGCCGGCTGGGGACCGGCCGGCGGCGGGTCGCCTGGCGGTCAAATCGGGTGATCGCAAGATCGAGGTGGTGGTACGCCGGTTCCACTCGGCGGGGGCGGAGAGCTTTCTGCTCAAGATCATCGAGCGTTCCGACTTCCTGAGGCCGGTCGCCGAGCTGGGGCCCAGCGCCCATGATCTCGAGCGTCTCCGCCAGACCCTGTCCCTGGCGCACGGTCTGGTGGTGTTGAGCGCACCCCCGCATAACGGCCTGGAGACCACCCGCTACTCGCTGATGGCACACATCGCCGGCGATCATCGCCGGGTGTTGTCGATCGACGCTCCTCAGCTCGTGACCCTCCCGGGCATCCGTCAGCAGGAGATCCCCTTTCCCCCCGACGTCGCGAGCTGTCGCGCCGCGCTCGCCGCGGCCCCGGGCACGGAAGTCGTCTTCCTGCCGGAGATCCAGAGCGCCGAGATGGCGTCGCTGGCCGTCGGCACCGCCGCCTCCTGCCTGGTCGTTGCGTCGATCCAGGCGCGTCGCGCCGCACAGACGCCGGCGGCGATCCTGTGGCATCAGATCGACGCGGCGAAGCTCGCCACGCGTCTCAAGCTGATCGCCAACCAGAGACTGGTGCGTCGCATCTGCGACGACTGCCGAAAGCCCTCGCAGGTCACTGACCGCGTGCTCAAGATGATGGGTTTGACGCCCGACGAGGCGCTCGACCTGAAGGTGCACCAGGGAGGCGGCTGCGACAGGTGCGGTCCCCTCAGCCCGGGGTATTCCGGACGAGTCGCGCTGTTCGAGATGCTGGAGGGGACGCCGGAGATTTCGGCCCTGGTCGCCGCGGGTGGCTCGCCCGGTGAGATCGAGCGCGAGGCACGGCGGACGGGAATGAGCCCGCTCCGTGCCGCCTGCCTGGCACGGGTCGGCCAGGGGATCACGTCCCTCGAGGAGTTCCAGAAGGGGAACTTCTGAACCACCGCACGATCGCCCGCACCAGGTCGGGTGCCGTGGAGACCCGCGGCACCACCGCGACGCGGAACCGCTCCCGCCGCGCCGTCGCCGCGGTGATCGGACCGATCACCGCGACCGGGACCCTCTTGATCCGCCTCGCCTCGCCGGCGTCCCGGAACATCCTCGCGAACGACGTGACGGTCGAAGAGGAGGTGAACGTGAGCAGGTCGAGCCGGCCCCGCCGGAGCGCGCTCCTGATCTCGGTCAGGCCCGCGCGTGACGGGACGGCGCGGTAGACCGGAGCCACCTCCACCTCCGCCCCCCGGCGCCGGAGCATTCTCGGCAGGAGATCGCGCGCCACCTCCGCGCGGGGGATCAGGATACGCGCCCCCCGGAGGTTGCGCTGTCCCAGCATCTCGATAATCCCCTCGGCCCGGTAGTCCTCCGGCACCGCCGCGACCCGCAGGCCGCGTTCCTCGACGGCCGCCGCCGTCGCCGGCCCGATAGCGATCACCTCGATCCCCTTCAGGTCGCGGAGGTCGATCGTCCGGTCCCGCAGCCGCGCGAAAAAGCGGCCCACGCCGTTGGCGCTGGTGAAAATCAGCGCGTCATACCTGTCGAGTCGGCCGAGCGTCCGGTCTAGCGCCGCCCACGAGCGTGGGGGCTGGAAGGAGATGGCCGGGGCCAGCAGAACTCGCGCCCCCTGATCGCGCAGGGCCTCGACGAAGGAACCGGCCTGGTCGCGGGGGCGAGTCACAACCACCGTGCGGCCGCGCAGCGGTCTCCGTCGCCAGTCGAGCCGGCGACGGAGCCGCACCACGTCCCCCGCGATCAAGACGGCAGGCGGCTCCAGACCGGCCGCGCGGGCCTGCGAAGCGATGTCACCAAGGGTCCCCTGGAGCGTTTCACGATCGTCTCGAGCCGCCTGACGCCCATGTAGAGCACGAGCGTGTCCGCCCGCGCCAGGGTCTCCCAGTCGGTGCGCCCGTCCCGCTTGGACGGATCGAGGTGGCCGGTGGCGAACGCCACATTCGAGGCGTGCCGCCGGTGCGTCAGCGGAAACCCCGCCGCAGCGGCCGCTCCGAGCGCCGCGGTGACACCGGGCACGACCTCGAACGGCACGCGCGCGCCCGCCAGCGCCTCCGCTTCCTCGCCGCCCCGCCCGAACAGGCTCGGGTCCCCTCCTTTCAGCCGCACCACGGTCAGGCCACGCCGCGCCCGCGTGATCATCAGGCGATTGACGCTCTGCTGGTCGGCGCTGGCCCTCCCTCCCCGCTTGCCCGCGTGGACGATCTCGGCGTGCGCCGGGGCATGCCGCAGCAGCTCGCGCGGCGCGAGGGCGTCGGCGATCACCACGTCGGCGCGCGACAGGAGCTCCCGGCCGCGAACGGTGATCAGTCCCGGTTCCCCAGGGCCCGCGCCGACCAGGTACACCGTCCCGGCGCGTGGCTTCGGGGACCTCACGGCGCCTCGGGAAGGGGCGCGGTGGCTCCCCGCACCAGGGCGCCGGCACCGCGCGCCAGCAGAGCCTCGGCCATCGCCAGCCCGATTCGCTCGGCGTCGCCGACCGGGCCTTCGCCACGCTCCTTGAACAGCGGCTCACCGCCGGGGCCCGCGACCAGCCCGCGCAGGAGCAGGCGGGCTCCGTCGACCTCGGCGACCGCGGCGATGGGAGTCTGGCACCCCCCGCCCAGGCCCCGCAGCAGGGCGCGCTCCGCCGCGACCGCAGCCGCCGTGGGAGCGTGATGATGCGCCTCGAGGAGATCATCGATCTCCCGATCGTCCGAGCGGATCTCAATCGCCATCGCCCCCTGTCCGACGGCCGGGAGCATCTGCTCGAAATCGAGGACCGTGCCTTCCACATCGATGCCGAGACGGCGCAGGCCGGCGCTCGCCAGCACGATGGCGTCGTAGTCGCCGCGCCGCAGCCTGGCAATTCGTGTCTCGATGTTGCCACGCAGATCGGCGAGGCGCAGATCGGGCCGCAGCGCGCGCAGCTGGCCGGCGCGCCGGGGGCTGCCGGTGCCGATCACCGCGCCTCTGCCGAGATCCGTCAATCCGGGCGCACCCGGCGCCAGCAGGACGTCGCGTGCGTCCTCGCGCGCAGGCACGCAGGCGATCTTCAGGCCCCCGGGCTGGTCAGTCGGCAGATCCTTGAGGCTGTGCACCGAAAGGTCGACGGCGCCGGACAGCAGGGCCTCCTCGATCTCCTTGACGAACACGCCCTTGCCGCCGATGGCGGCGAGGGGACGGTCGAGGAGCCGATCCCCGGAGGTGCGGATGATGGCGATGCGCGTGGCGGCCCCGGCCTGCTCCAAGCGCGCCCGCGCCCACTCCGCCTGCCAGAGCGCCAGGCGGCTCCCCCGGCTGCCGATGACCAGGGATCTCACGCCGATCTCACCGGTGCACCTTCGGCTCGGGCTCCGGCGTGTCCCGCAGCTCGACGGCGCTGTCTTCGCCGGCGTCGGGGATCGAGGACGGTGTGGCCGGGTCGATGCCGAAGATCTCGCGGATCAGCTTCACCCGCTGCCCCCCGCCGCTCTGGGCGGCGGCCCGCTTCAGCGCCAGCATGGGAGGATGGAGCATTTTGTTCACCAGAGATTCCGCCATCTGCCGCAGGGCCTCTTCCTGGGAGGAGGTCAGCGGACCGAGCCTGCCGTGGAAGCGGGCGAGCTCCTGGCCCGCCATGTCGTGCAGGCGCCGCCTCAGCTCGATGATCGTGGGCGCCACCTGCAGCGATTTGGTCCAGGCGAGGAAGGCGGAGGTCTCGCGCTCGATGATCGCCTCGGCCGAGAGCAGTTCCTGGCGCCGCCCATCCAGGTTGGAGCGCACCATCTTCTGGAGATCATCGAGGTCGTAGAGATAGACGTTGTCAACCTCGTTCACCGTGGGATCCACGTCGCGCGGCACGGCGATGTCGATGAAGAAGATCGGCCGGCCGCGCCGGGCCCGGCTGAGACGCTGCGCGTCGTCGCGCTGGATTACGGTGTGGGGGGCGGCGGTCGAGGCGATCACGATGTCGGCGCGCTCCATCTCCTCGAACAGGCGGTCGAACGGGACGGCCCGCCCGCCCAGGCCGCGCGCCAGCTCATCGGCGTGCTGGAAAGAGCGGTTCGCGACGGCGACCCTGCGCACGCCGTGCCCGATCAGGTGCTGGGCCGCCAGACGCGCCATCTTCCCGGCCCCCACGATCAGGACCATCTTGTCTTCGAGGCCGCCGAAGATGTCGCGCGCCAGCCCGACCGCCGCGTAGGCGATCGACACGGGGTTCCTGGAGATTCCGGTCTCGCTCCGGACCTTCTTCGCGACCATGAAGGCGCGCCGGCACAGCGCGTCGAGGACCGCGCCGAGCGCTCCCGCGCGTCCGGCCAGGGCATGGGCCTCCTTCACCTGTCCCAGGATCTGCGCCTCCCCCACCACCATCGAGTCCAGCGAGGCGGCGGTGCGGAAGACGTGGCGCACAGCCTGTTCGTCGCGATAAAGGTAGCAGTGCCGCTCCAGCTCCTCTTCGGTGATCGGGCGCTCGCTCGCCAGGAACCGGGCCAGCGTCCCGGGCGCCTCCCCCGGGTGCATGCTGACGATGAGCTCGGTGCGGTTGCAGGTCGACAGGATGAGCGCCTCCTCCACCCCCGCGGTCCGTCTGAGGCGGGCCACCGCCTCCAGGATCTCCTGCTCGGGGAACGCGACCCGCTCGCGCACCATCAGCGGCGCGCTCGTGTGGTTCATGCCATAGAGGACGGGCATGACTCAGTAGACCCCCAGCATACGGAGGAGGATGAATCCGAACGCGACGATGGTCAGGAGCGCCACCTTGCGGCCGCGCCAGCCCCAGCCCAGCCGCGCCACCACGACGATCGCCAGGATGGCCCAGGCCAGGACGGCCAGGGTCTCCCGCGGCTCCCACGCCCAGAAGGCACGGTTGCTGCTGGCGCTGACCACGGCCCCGGTGATGATTCCGAGCGTCATCAGGGGGAAGGCCCAGAGGAGGGACACCTGACCGACGTTGTCGCAGCTCTCCAGCGACGGCAGCTTCAGGGACGAGCGTCCCGGACTCTTGCTCTTCAGCGCGCGGTCGAGGAGGATGTAGGCCACGCTGGCGGTGAAGGTGATGAACAGCGCCGCCACTCCGAAGATGATCACCGTCAGATGGACGCGCAACAGAGAGGGGCGCAGCGACGCGGTCAGCGGGATGACCTCCGGCGGCAGCAGCCCCGAGACGAACAGCACGACCAGCACCAGGGGCAGAACGAGGACGTGCAGCACCTCCTGGCGCCAGCGCCAGAAGGCAGCCAGATAGACGGCCACCGTGCTCCAGGCGAGGGCCGAGAGGACCTCCGGCAGGGTCCCGAGCGGGCAGCGCTTCAGGCCGACGCCCAGCGCGATCAACGCCCCCGTGTGCGCGACCCAGCCCAGTCCCGCGAGCCAGGGCGTGAGCCGTCCCACCTTGCGACGCGCCAGGATCGGCACGAACGACATGACGAATCCGAGACTGTAGAAGACGAGGGCGATCCTGAGAAGGACCAGGCTCCAGTCCATCGAAGCTCCGTGCATGAGCGTGGGCACGACTCTCCGTGCGGGGCGAATTCTAGCATGCGCTTCCTGCGGCCATCAATCGCGGCCTGGCGCGAAATCCTTGAGAATGAGCGCGTTGCCCGGATGCGCTTCATCTTGATCCGGCGCGGTGGGGATGCTAGGATGGGCCCCACTTGGGGAACCAGCAGTTGATTCGCGGCATCATCTTCGACTTCGACGGCACGCTGATCGATTCCTACGAGGCCATCGCCGAGAGCCTCAATCACGTCAGGGCCGCTTTCGCTTTGCCCGCCTTCGCTCTCGAGCAGGTGCGCCCCATGGTCGGGCACGGCCTCGAGCACCTGATCGCGGAGGCGGTCGGCCCCGAGCGCGTCGAGGAGGGTGTGCGTCTGTTCCGGCAATCGTACGCCCAGATCTGCGAGCGCAAGACCAGCATCCTGCCGCAGGTGAAGCAGACGCTCGATGCCCTGGACGGGCGCGGCTACCAGATGGCGATCGCCAGCAACAAGCCGTCCTACTTCGCGCGGGACATCCTGAAGGCCCTCGAGATGGATCACCTGTTCGCCGAAGTCCTGGGTCCGAACGACGTCGACAGGCCGAAGCCGGACCCCGAGATGCTGGAGATCATCATCATGCGGATCGGGCTGTCGCCGGAGGAGGTCGTCTACGTCGGCGACATGCCGCTCGACGTCGAAGTCGGACGCCGCGCCGGCATCGCCGTCTACGCCGTCCCGACCGGCTCCGCGACGCGTGATGATCTGCTGCAGGCGAGACCCGACCGCCTCCTGCACCGCTTCGGCGATCTTCTGGCCATCCTCCCCTCCCTCTCCGGGGCGCGCTGAGCCCCGAGCCGTGCGGCGCGCTCAACGCGTCCAGGCCCAGAGGTCACGATCAAATCGCCAGATCCGGAGGCGGCCGGTGGCGCCGTAGACGACCACGGCCGCGACCGCGGCCCGGCCGTCGCTGAGGTACAGGGTGCCACCGCTCGCAGTCCCCCGCGGTGTGAAGGTGATGATATCGGACCGGCCAAAGCGCACCGGGTCGGATCCGGGCGTAAGGACCCCCGAGCCGGGCGGGACCTCCGGGATCGCCTCGGCCAGGAGACCGAAGTCGATTCCCTCGTAGCGGGAGCACAGGTCGCGGGGTCCCCCGATCAGGGGATCGCGCCCCGACGCCACATCGTCGGCGCGCACCCCGTCCCCGTCGCCGTCGGCATAGAAGGCGTACAGGTAGCGCCCGCCCGACCAGGTCAGGCGCATGGCCACGCTGCGGTGGGAGGCGATCGCCTCCGAGCGCAGCCGCGCCAACTCCTGCTGCAGGTCGCGCGCCGCCGCGGCCACGCGGCCGCGCGACAGCGCCGCCAGCAGGGCCGGTGCTGACGCCACCGCGAACAGCCCGAGCAGGAGGAGGGCGAGGGAGACATCGAGGAGGGAGAAGCCGCCCTCGCCCCGTGCCGCGCCGGTCAGCTCTTGCCGATCGTCAGACGGTCCTTGATCCTCTCGAAGGTCTTCTCGCCGATGCCGCGGACGTTGATGATGTCCTCGACCTTCTTGAAGGGACCGTTCTTCTGCCGGTACTCGACGATTCTCTCGGCGTACGCCTTGCCGATGCCCGGCAGCGTCACCAGTTCGTCGACCCCGGCCGTGTTGATGTTGACCTTCTCGCCGGAGATCGGCGCCGGCGGCGTGGCGCCACGCGCGGCGGCGGGCGCAAGGACCAGCGCCGCGATCGCGAACATCAGGACTGCTCCGAGAAACTGCACACTCCGTCGTGTCATGTGACCTCCCTGAAAGAAGGGTAAATCTTGGGGGAGGGGGGATCATCGGATCCCCCACCCGCGTCGTGGAAAGGGATGCGCCTCTCGGTTGGAGAGCCGATCGGTTGTCTTGGCACATCCCCTAACTCCCCCAAGCTCATGAGTCCGCTCCAGCCGCGCGGTTTCCCCGCACGGTGTCTCGGCTGCACGGCGCGTGCCACGGCCCGCGGCGCCACCGCTCCGGTCGACCACGCTTCCTGGGAAGGGGCGCAGGACGCGGCGTTCGCGGTGGAGGCGGGAGAGGGCGCGGCGGCCGGCCGGCGCTCGGGTGCCCGCCGCGCCCGCCCGCCCACGGACGCAGGGCGCACGCGGCCGTCCGGTGGCGGACTTTGCGCGGCTGAGCTCCGGGGGAGCGCGGCCGTGGAGGTCAGAATCAGACGGCGGAACTGCTACAGGGTGACGCGCTCCGCCCAGAGGACTCCGTCGATGGCGGCGATCTGGCGCAACAGGTCGTCCGCCATCGGCGAATCGAGGTTGAAGATGGCGATGGCGCGGCCGCCCGAACGATCGCGGCCGAGCGAGAGATAGGCGATGTTGACGGCCGCGGCGCCCAGGGCCGTGCCGATGCGGCCGACCATGCCTGGCCGGTCGTCGTTGCTCACGATGAGCATGGGCCCGCGCGGGATCGCGTCCAGGTGGAACTCGTCGAGACGGACGAGACGGGGCTCGCGTTTGCCGAACAGCGCACCGGCCGCCGAGCGGACGCCGTCCCGGCCCCGCAGCGAGGCGAAGATGAGGGCCGTGAAGTCCTGCGGCTCGGCGGCGCGCGTCTCGAGCACCCGGATGCCGGCCTCCTTGGCCAGAACGTGGGCGTTGACCACGTTCACCGCATCGGAGAGCTTGGCCTCAAGAAACCCCTTGAGGAAGGAGGCGCTGAGCGGGCGCATCGGGAACTCCTGGACCGCCCCCGAGTACTCCAGCGTCACTTCGGACACCGGGCCGCGCGCCAGGGACGACAAGAGCCGCCCGAGTCGCTCGCACAGATCGCGGTAAGGCAGGAGGGCCGGCAAGAGACGCGGATCGATCCCTTCCATGTTCACCGCGTTGATGACCAGGCCGTCCTTGAGATAGGCGGCGATCTGCTCGGCGATGCGCACCGCGACCTTCTCCTGCGCCTCCTGCGTCGAGGCGCCCAGATGCGGCGTCAGAATCACCGTGTCGATTGTCAGGAGCGGGCTTCCGGCGGGGGGCTCCTCTTCGAAGACGTCCAGGGCCGCCCCGGCCGCCTGCCCCGACTGCAGGGCTTCGGCCAGAGCCGCTTCGTCGATGACCCCGCCGCGCGCCACATTGAGGACGCGCACCCCCCGCCTGCACCGCTTCAGCTCCTCACGTCCGATCAAGTGACGGGTCTCGCCCGTCAGGGGCAGGTGCAGCGTGATGAAGTCGGAGCGCTCGTAGACCGCGGAGATCGGCACGAGGCTCACGCCGAGGCTGGCCGCCACCTCCTCGGAGAGGACCGGATCGTAGCCGATCACCTCCATACCGAAGACGCGGGCGCGCGCCGCCACCTCGCGCCCGACCTTGCCCAGCCCCAGGATGCCGAGGGTCTTGCCGAACAGCTCGACACCCAGGAACCGCCCGCGGTCCCAGCGCCCCGCCTTCATCGAGCGATCGGCCTGCGGGATCTGCCGGGCCAGCGCCAGCATGAGCGACAGCGTGTGCTCGGCCGCCGAGATGGTGTTCTCTCCGGGGGCGTTCATCACCACGACACCGCGCTTGGTGGCGGCCGCCACGTCGATGTTATCGACGCCCGCCCCGGCGCGCCCGACGACCCGCAAACGGGGTGCGGCCCGCATGATGTCCGCGGTGATGCGCGTGTCGGAACGCACCACGATCCCCTCGACCTCCGCCACCGCCTCGAGCAGCTCCCTCCCGCCGATCCCCGGACGGTGCTCCACCTCGATCCCGGCGCGCCGGAGGACTTCGGCGCACACCGGGAGGATCTTGTCGGCGATCAGGACCTTCACGCGAAGACCTCGCTCAGGATGGCGTCCATGGCGCCGAGCAGCTCCCGGAGACCGTCCGCGGTGTGGTCACCCATGTGCCCGAGGCGGAAGGTCGCCTCCTTGAGCCTCCCATAGCCGTTGCTGATCGCGAATCCGCGGGCCGCCAGCTCCTGGATGAAGCGGGCGACGTCGATGGCGCGCGTGTTGGCGACACAGGTGACGGTGTTCGAGCGGGCCTTGTCCTCGGCGAACAGGGCGAACCGCGCGGAGGCCCAGGCGCGCGCCAGGTCCGCCAGGACGCGGTGCCGGGCGTAGCGCGCCTCCAGGCCTTCGGCTTCGATCCGTTTCATCTGGGCCCGCAGGGCGAAGAGGTGGCTGACGGACGGCGTGGCCATCGGCAGGTTGCGATCGAAGAAGCTCTTCAGACGCACGAAATCGAGATAGTACCCCTTCCCGACGCGCCGGGCGGACCGCTCCAGGGCTCGCTGGGAGACGGCGCAGATCGAGAACCCGGGCGGCAGCGCCAGGCACTTCTGCACCGACGCCAGGCAGACGTCGATGCCGTTCCGGTCGACCTCGACCGGAATTCCTCCGAGCGACGACACGGCGTCCACGAGGAACACCACGTCCCCCTGGCGCCGCACCGCCTCGGCGATCTCGGACAGGGAGTTGGTGACGCCGGTGGCGGTCTCGTTGTGGACCAGGGCGACCGCATCGTAGCGGCCGGTGGCGAGCATGTCGGCGATTCCCTGGGCCTGAACCGCCCGCCCCGACTCGACGTGCAACGGGTCGGCCTCCAGGCCGCAGGCGAGGGCGACCTCGTAGAAGCGCTCCGAGAAGGCGCCGCACACCGGCACCAGGACACGACGCGCCACGCAGTTGCGCAGCGCCGCCTCCCACAATCCGGTCGCCGAGCAGGTGGTCAGGAAGATGTCATGGGCGCGCGTCCCGAACAGCGGACGCAACCGCGGAGTCAGATCCTTGATCAGCTGCTGCATCTCGACGCCGCGATGGCCGATCACCGGACGCGCCATCTCGCGCAGGATCTCGGGGTCGACCTCGGTCGGACCCGGTGTGAACAGCACCTTGTGATCTCGTCTGGTGGCGGGCACGGCGCGCTTCCCCCTTCGGGCCGTCTACGGCCACGCTCCTAGCGCGGGAACAGCCTGCTGATGTCGAGGTAGATCACCGTGGCCATGAAGAGAAGCAGCAGGACCAGGCCGGCCTGCATGACCCTCTCCTTGATCTGGGCCGACAGGTCGCGCCGGATCGTCCCCTCGATCAGCAGGGTGAAGACGTGCCCCCCGTCGAGCGGCGGGATCGGGAACAGGTTGATGATGCCGAGCTGCAGGCTGACGAACGCGATGAATCTCAGGAAGTACACCAGGCCCTCCTGGGCCATCGCCCCGGAGGCCAGATAGAGCCCGATCGGACCCGTGAAGGTGCGCAGCGACAGCTCGCGCAGGACCAGCTTCTTGAGAGTCAGGAAGGTCAGGGAGGCGTCCTCCAGGTTCTTCGAGAAGGAGCCCCCGAGCGCCTCGAGAAAACCATAGCGACGAGTGGTCATCGGCGGCGTGGGAACGAAGCCGATCATCCCCTTGTTGTCTTCGCGGATCGGCGTGATGATCTCTTCGAAGGTACGCCCATCGCGCTCGATCACGAACCGCAGCGGCACGCCGGCCGATCCGCGGATCGCCTTGAAGACCTTGTCGATCGTGGTCATCTCGACGCCATCGATCGAGACGATCCGATCGCCCCGGCGCAGCCCGGCCTCCGCCGCGGGCCGGCCGGGCTGCAGATCACCGACCACCACGCCGGTGGCAGGATAAATCGACTGGATGCCGACGCTGTTGCGCGCGTCGGCGCGAATCGGCAGCTGCACCGTCAGGCGCCGGCCACCCCGCTCCAGGACGACTTCCTTCGTCTGACCGGGGCTGAGCAGGATGATCAGGTCGAGATCCTTCCAGGTCGAGACCGGCTGGCCGCCGACGCTGAGAATCCGGTCGCCCGGCTGGATGCCGGCCTCCACCGCCGGCGACCCCTCCTCGATCTCGCCGACCACCGGGGGCTGGCTCGGATAGATCGGCTCCGGAACGCCCATCATCAGGATCACCGCCGTCAGGACGTAGGCGGTGATCAGGTTGAACACCGCTCCCATGACGAACACCAGGAAGCGCTGGAAGCGGGAGCGCGACAGGAGATCGCCCGGATCGTGCGCGGTGGTCTCCTCCGGGGTCTCCCCTTTGAGCTTCACGTAGCCGCCGAGCGGCACCCACGACAGACGGTAGTCGGTGCCGCCCCGCCGGAACCCGGTGATCCGCGGGCCGAAGCCGACGGAAAACACCTCGACCGTGATGCCCAGCCACTTGGCGACGAGGTAGTGCCCGAACTCGTGGAACAGCACCACCACGCCGAGGACGACGGCGAACGGCAGGGCGAACTCCCAGATCCAGCTCACGTGCGCCAGCACCCAGCTCAATGTCCCCCTCCCCTGATCATGATCTCCTCCGCGATGGCGCGCGACCAGGCGTCCGTCTCCAGAACGCAGTCGAGCGACGTGAGCGGCACGGGCCGGTGGCGCTCCAGCACGCCGGCGACGACCCGCGCGATGCCCGGAAAATCGAGACGCCGCGACAAGAACGCCTGCACCGCCGCCTCGTTCGCCGCGTTGAGGGCGGCGGGAGCGGTGCCTCCCTGGCGCAGGGCTCCGCGGGCCAGATCGAAGCACGGGAAGCGATCGTGATCCACCGGGAAGAACTCCAGCGGCCCGCGGGCTGCCAGGTCGGGAGCCGGGACCGGGCCGGGGAAGCGGTCCGGATACCCGAGAGCGTACTGGATCGGCGCCCGCATGTCGGGGACTCCCATCTGGCAGAGGATCGAACCGTCCACCATCTCGACCATCGAATGCACGATGCTCTGCGGGTGCAGGAGGACGTCCAGCCGGTCCGGCTCCAGATCGAACAGCCAGCGCGCCTCGATCACCTCGAGTCCCTTGTTCATCAGCGTGGCGCTGTCGATGCTGATCTTCTTCCCCATGTCCCAGACGGGGTGCCGGAGCGCCTGCTCCGGGGTCACCGTCTTGAGCTCCTCGAGCGGCAGGGTCCGGAACGGGCCCCCGGAGGCGGTCAGGATGACACGGCGCACCTCATGCTGCGAGGCCCCCCGCAGACACTGGTGCACCGCCGAGTGCTCGCTGTCCACGGGTAACAGGCTCCCTCCGGTCTCGCGGGCCGCCTGCCGCAGGAGCGGGCCCGCCGTCACCAGGCTTTCCTTGTTGGCCAGCGCCACTTTCTTGCCAGCTCTCAAGGCGTGATACGTCGCCGGCAGACCGGCCGCGCCCACCACCGCGGCGACCACGATGTCGGCGGCGGGGAAACCCGCCGCCGCCATGAGCCCCTCCTCCCCCACGACGATCTCGCAGCGGGCCTCACGC
>QHXY01000289.1 GCA_003223145.1 Acidobacteriota bacterium | reverse complement strand
CGGGAACGGCGCGCCGCCTCCAGCCCGCAAAGTAGTGATCGGCGCGCTGCGCCGCCTGCGCGGCGCTCACGTCTCCCACGACCGCCAGGACGGCGTTGCCCGGGGCGTAACGCGCCTCGTAGAGCGCCGTCACGTCGTCCCGCGTGATCGCCTTGACCGAGCGCTCCGTCCCGTCCACCGGCCGACCGTACGGATGACCCGCGTAGAGCCACGAGGCAAAGGACGTCTGGGCCAGGCGCTCGGGGTCGTCGAGTGTCTCGACGATGTCGGCCAGCGCCAGACGCTTCTCCTTGTCGAACTCCTCCGCCCGGAAGGCCGGGTTCAGCACCAGGTCGGCGAGCAGGTTGAATCCGACCTCGGCGTCCCGGGCGGCGAACTCGCCCCAGACAAAGGAGGCGTCCGGGCCGGCGTTCGTGTCGATGGTGCCGCCCACGAACTCGACCTCCTCGAAGAACTGGCTGGCCGAGCGGCTCTTCGTGCCGCGCTTCAGAAGACGCGCCAAAAGCGCCGCCGTGCCTTCCTTGCCGGCCGGATCAGCCGTCGAACCGGTCTTGATCATGAGTCGGAGCTGCACCAGCGGGATGCCGTGGTTCTCCTGGACCAGCACCGTGAGACCGTTCTTCAGGACGGTGCGCGCCGGCGCGGGCACGTGGAACCCGGCGGGGGGCGGGGCGGAAGCCGGAGCGGCCCCCGCGAGAGCGGCGCCCAGGAGCAGCGCTCCGGTCGCGACGGGGACGAGGGCGCGGGCGCAGGCCCGGACGATCTGCGAGGCGCTCATGGCTTCGCCGCTTCGGCGGCGGGCGCCGGCACCAGAGTCACGACGGTGCGGTTGTCGGGTATCAGGTAGCGCGCCGCCACCTTCTGGAGATCCGCCCCGGTCACCGCCTCGTAGTTCTTCAGGACGGTGAACAGGCGGGCGTAGCCTCCGAAGTAAGCCTCGAACATCCCGAGCTGTTCGGCTTTGCCGGCATTGGTCTTCAGAGCCTTGACCTGTGTGGTGGTGCGGATGTTCTTCGCCTTCTGCAGGGAAGCGGCCCCGACGTCCAGGTGCGCCAGCGCGTCGACCTCGGCGCTCAGCGCCGCCTCCAGGACCTCGGCGCTGGTGCCCGGCTTGGTCTCCGCGTAGATGAAGAACAGCGAGGGATCCAGTCTCCAGGCGTTCACGACCTGCACGCGCGTCGCCAGCTCCTTGTCGTACACCAGGTGCTTGTTGAGCAGCGAGGACTCCCCCTCTCCGAGGATGATCTGCAGGAGATCGAGCGCGAAGACCTCCTCGGACGACGTGGAGGGGACGTGGTACGCGAAGGCGACCGTCGGCATCTGGGCGGCGCGCTTGAGGATGGCCCGCCGCTCCCCCTGCTGATCGGGCTCGTCACGGACGACGGGTGGCGGGGCCGGCTGAGCCGGAATCGATCCGTACGCCTTGCTGATCAGGCCGATGGCGCGCTCCGGCTTGAAGTCACCCACCAGGACGACGGTGGCGTTGTTGGGCGCGTAGTGGATGCGGAAATAATCTTCGCAATCCCTCGAGGTGACGGCGTCGAGGTCCGGCATCCAGCCGACCACCGGCCACTGGTACGGATGCGCCAGATAGGCGGTGCCCTGCAGCAGCTCGAACATCGATCCCTCGATGTCGTTGTCGGCGCGCAGTCGGCGCTCCTCCTTGACGACGTCCCTCTCGTGCGCCAGGCTCTCCTCGGTGATCGCCAGACCCGCCATGCGGTCCGCCTCCAGGTCCACCACCATGTCCAGGGCCTCCGAGGGGAAGTCCTCGTAGAAGACCGTGAGATCCTCCATCGTGAAGGCGTTGCTGCGTCCCCCCCTCGATTCGAGCATCTTGTCGAAGACGCCCTGACCGTATTTCTTCGTTCCGTTGAACATCATGTGCTCGAACAGGTGCGAGAGTCCGGTCCGCCCGGGTCTCTCATCGCGCGAGCCGACCCGGAAGAAGGTGTAGTAGCTCATGGCCGGGACCGCGTGGTCCTCGAGGGTCAGGACCTTGAGCCCGTTGTCGAGACGGTACGGGATCACGTTGAAGCGGATTTCCTGGGCGAGGAGGGGCACCGTCCGCAGGGCGAGGAGCGCGGCCAGCGCGGCGGTGCAGCGGAGGAATCGCGTCATCGGCACCTCACGGAGAATCCCACCGGCAACCGCCACCGCTCGAGGAGGACGATTCAGGGCGCCGGATTATAGCAATGTTCGTCCGCCGGCGGACGCGTCACGCGCTGCCCGCCCACCGCGCCGGATGCGGCCCGGGTGCAGACCGCGCTTGCCGGGCCCTCCCTGTGCCGGTATACTCCCCGCTCGACGCATGAGTGGGAGGCCGTTTTTCTCGATGTCGCCGTCCTGGACACGCCGGAGGCCGCACACGCCTCCCGACTCCGGCCTGCCTTTCGCCCGTCTCGCCGTCGCCCTCGTCGCCCTCCTGCTGGTCGCGGCGTCCGCGCCGGCCTGCGGCCGGTCGAAGAACGAGAACCGCATCAAGCCGATCTTCGCGAACCTGAACATCGACACCTTCACCGGCAGTCCCAACCCGGCCGTGTTTCTCCGGAAGGAGAAGACGACCGGCGATATGGTGACGGTCAGCGTCAACCTGCACACCACGTCCACGATCGACTTCGACGCGTTCACCCTCGAGTTCGATTACGACCCGAACCTCGTCCAGGTCTCGGATACCTTCGATGTGAACTCAATCCTGCTGGGCGACTGCTGCTTCCCCGGCAGCAACACCTGCACACCCATCCAACCGCAGTGCATCGTCAATTCCGATGCCAACAGCAGGGGCGTCTTCCTCCTCGGCGTCGCCGCCGTCCCTGGCGGCCAGACCGCCAGCGTCAGCGCGGACACGACCCTGGTGACCCTCGACTTCGTAGCCGCCACGGTCATCGATCCACCGGGCACTCCGATCAAGTTGATCTCGGGTCAAGGCTCTTGTGAGATACTGAATGCGCTGTTCGATCAAGGGGTCCCGTGCTTCGATCTGAATGCCACAATGACGACGAGCCGCTAGGGATCCCGGAATCGTAATCGTCTGACTCCCCGGCAGACCCTCGTCACGGAGGCGCGGATGGAAGACAAGGTCGTGGCGCATTTCAAGGATGGCAGGACCCAGCGGGGCTTCACGCAGGACTTCCGCCCGGATGCCGAATTGTTCCACCTCCTGCCGAGCGAAGGCGGAGGCATCCCGACGACGATCCGGCTGGACGATCTGAAGGCGCTGTTCTACGTGAAGGACTACGGCTCGGCCCGCCGGCAGGTCGACCGGGCGAAACGCTTCGGAAGCCAGGCGACTCCCGGCCAGCGGACCATCATCGAGTTCAAGGATGGCGAAAAGATCTGGGGCTTCACGGAGGAGTATTCCGCCAACAGCCGGGGCTTCTACTTCATGCCGGCGGACCCGCAGGAGAACAACACCCGGATCTTCATCGTCAATTCGTCGGTCAAGCAGATCCAGTTCCAGGACTGAGAGGGGGACCCATGAGCGCCGGTGCGTTGTATCCGCGTCCCACACTGCGCTTCGCCGCGCTTCTGCTTTTGGCCGCCGGGGCGGCCCTCACGGTGGCCGGAGCCGACACCAACTCCGGCCGCTACAAGTTCGAGGGGAACAAATGGCTGGCGCTCGACCTGGCCGTCGGCGACGTGCGCGCCGATACCATCCGCTTCGAGTGGCCGGCCACTCTCATGCGTCTGAAGGCGGGCTACAAGGCGACCGTCAAGGTGGTCAACGGGTCGTCCGCCCAGGCGCGCGTCGGGATCGCGGTTGCCATCTACGACAAGGACAGCAAGCTGATCGGCGCCGGCACCACCGGAACCACCCTGGGGACCATCGATCCAGGGGATAACAGCCAGTTCACGATTGATTTCAAGGACGTCACCGTCCGCCTCGAGCAGGCCGATCAGTTCCACATCGCCCTGGAGACCCGCTAGCATGGAGGTGAACCGATGACCGATCGCAATCGCTCGCTGCGTCTCCTGGCCGGCGCCGCAGGCGGCTCCGCCGCCCTGGCGCTGTGCCTGTCGCTGTCCGTCGTCACCGCCGGCGCCGCCGTCTTCTATGACGCCACCGTCCGGCTGAACCTGGGCGACGATGATCGCATCTTCCTGAACGTCACGAACGATTACTTCGCACCACCCCCGCCCATGGCGGCCACGATCGTCGAGCACTGCCCGTCACCCGTGGACGACTACCCGGTGATCATGCTGCTGGCGCGCGCCTCCCGAAGACCGCCCGAGGAGATCCTCAAGCTCCGGCTCGACTATCTTCGCTGGTCGGACATCATGGTCCGTCTGAACGTTTCTCCCGCCATCCTGTTTGTCGGCCTCGATCGCGATCCCGGTCCGCCTTACGGCAAGGCCTGGGGCTACTGGCGCCGTCACCCGCGGGGCGAGAGTTTCGAGATCCGCGACCGCGACGTCGTGGATCTGGCCAAGCTTCAGGTGGCCGCCGGCTACCACCACGTCAGCCCGTACACCATCATCGGGGAGAGGACGCGGGGCGTGAAGGTCGAGCAGTACGTCGCGGAGAAGAACCGCGGGCGCTACGCCCGGCAGGAGAAGGCCGCCAGGGAGAATCCCCGGGGCGAGAGTCACGGCAAGGGCAAGGGACACCCCAAGGAGCACGGTCCGCACGGTCATCCGCACGATCACGACTGAGGCGCGCGGGACCCGCCGGCTCCGGCCGCGGCTCGCGCTTTGACAGGCCGCCGAGGCATCCCCTATGATGCGCGGGTCGTCCACGACGGGGGTGCCTCGTGTCCAGACTGCAGGTGTGCACATCGGCCCTCGACCTGATCGGCGAGACGCCAATCCTGCACCTGCGCTCCTACGATCGTCCCCGCGCCGCATCGATCTTCGCCAAGCTGGAGTTCCTGAATCCGGGTGGCAGCGTCAAGGACCGGGCGGCGCTCGGCATGATCCAGGAGGCCGACAAGCGCGGTCTGCTGCGCCCCGGGTCGACCATCGTCGAGCCGACGGCCGGGAACACCGGCATCGGCCTGGCCCTGGTCGGGACGCTGCGGGGCTACAAGGTCATCCTGGTCGTGCCGGAGAAATACAGCCGGGAGAAGAAACAGATCATGACGGCGCTCGGCGCCAGCCTGGTGAGCACGCCGACCGCGGACGGCATGCCCGGAGCGCTGAAGAAGGCGCAGGAGATCGCCGCCGCCACGCCCGGCGGCTACCTGCCGCAGCAGTTCGAGAACCCCGCGAATCCGGAGATCCACTACCGCACCACGGCGCGCGAGATCTGGCAGCAGATGCAGGGCAAGATCGACGCGCTCGTCCTGGGCGCCGGCACCGGCGGGACCATCACCGGCGTGACCCGCTACGTGAAGGAGCGTAACCCCGGCGTGCGGTCGGTCCTGGTCGAGTCCGAAGGTTCGGTCCTGGGCGGCGGCACCGCCGCGCCGCACAAAGTCGAAGGGATCGGTAACTCGTTCATGCCGAAGATCCTCGACCGCAGCCTGATCGACGAGGTCGTCGCGGTGACCGATCGGGACGCGTTCGCGACCGCCCTTCTCCTGGCGCGTCGGGAGGGGCTCCTGGTCGGGGGCTCGTCGGGCGCCGCGGCGTTCGCGGCCGCCCGCGTGGCGGAGCAGATCGGCGCGGGCCGGAAGATCGTGACTCTCTTCCCCGACATCGCGGAGCGCTACGTGAGCCAGGGCATCTTCGACGAGGTGCAGTGATGGGATTCGCCACCGATGCCATCCACGCGGGTGTCCGGCCCGACCCGGCCACCGGGTCGGTCATGACCCCGATCTACCAGACCTCGACCTACGTCTACGAGTCCCCGGGCAGGCACAGCGGGTACGACTACGCG
>QHXY01000288.1 GCA_003223145.1 Acidobacteriota bacterium | reverse complement strand
AGGGAGAATCGCTCCAGGTCGTCGAGGAGGCGGCGGCCCGACTCAAGTGGATCATCCAGCGGGAAATTGGCCGGGACCCTTCCTGATCGTCACGTCTGAGGAGATCCGATGGAGCCGGTACGACTCGGAGTGAACGTCGATCATATCGCCACGATCCGCGAAGCGCGCCGGTCGCGCGAGCCCGAGCCGGTCGCCGCCGCCGTCCTGGCGGAGCTGGCGGGGGCCGACCAGATCACCGTGCACCTGCGCGGCGACCGCCGGCACATCCAGGATCGCGACGTGGACCTGTTGCGCCGCGCCATCGCGACCAGGCTCAACCTCGAGGCGGCGGCGACACCGCAGATGGTCACGATTGCCGCGACCTACAAGCCGGACACGGTCACCCTGGTGCCGGAGCGTCGCGAGGAGATCACCACGGAGGGCGGCCTGGATGTCCTCCTGAACCAGAACCTGGTGCGCAAGACGGCCCAGGATCTCCGGGCGGCGGGCGTCGGCGTGTCGGTGTTCGTCGATCCCGACTACGACCAGATCAAGGCGGTCGCCAAGCTCGAGATCGGGCTCATCGAGCTCAACACCGCCAAGTACTCCGAGGCGGCGCGGCCGGACCAGGCCGCCGCCGAGGCGGACAAGGTGTCCCAGGCGGCCCGCGCCGCCGTCAAGCTGGGCCTCAAGGCCATCGCGGGACACGGCCTCACCTACCGCAACGTCCGCCGCATCGTCCAGATTCCGGAGATCGAGGAATTGAACATCGGCCACTCGATCGTGGCGCGCGCCGCGCTCGTCGGGATGGAGCGGGCCGTCCGCGAGATGAAGACGCTGATGCAGCGATGAAGCGCTACCCGGCCTTCGACCCTCCCGAGTACGTGGAGTTCAGACCCGATCCGGAGGTCATGGCGGAGTATACGGAGACGCTGCACCGCGATCCGCGCCGCCGGCGGGTCATCGAGAAGCTCGACGCCGCCGCTCTGCTGCGCCTGTACGAGGGGCTCGTCCGGTTCCGCCTGCACGACGTCACCCTGATGCGCTGGGTGCGGCAGGGGATCATCTCGAAGGCATGGCTCGGCACCGGCGAGGAGGCGGTCACGGTCGGCAGCGTCCACGCGCTCAGGAAGGGGGACCTCACCGGGCCGATGATCCGGAACGCCGCCGCCTGCTGCGAGATGGGGATGCCCGTGGCCGGAATGCTCAAGGCGTATCTGGGGACGGCGGACCAGATCACCTTCGGGCGCGACCTGCACACCGGCGACCCCGCCCTCGGCGTGATTCCCGGCACCAGCATGATGGGATGCCTGGTCCCGGTGTTCACCGGCATCGGACTCGCCCTCAGGCAGCAACGTGACAGGCGCGCCGGCCTGACCTGGATTGGCGATGGCGCCAGCCGGACCGGAGCCTTTCACGAGGGGATCAACTTCGCCGCCGTGCTCAAGGTGCCGATCGTCTTCGTGGTGCAGAACAACCAGGTGGCGCTCGGGACTCCGGTCGAAAAGCACAGCCATGTCCCGCTGGAATCGTTGCGTCAGGCGTACGGTCTGGACGGCCTGTCATGCGAGGGCAACAACGTCCTGGACGTCTACGCCGCGACCAGCCTGCTCATCGAGAGCTGCCGCAGGGGTCGTGGGCCGTTCCTGCTGAACGCGCGCACCTTCCGGATGGGGGGTCATGCCACCCACGACAAAGCCGAGGCCCGGGCGCTGTTCACGCCGGAGCAATTTCGTTACTGGGGGCTCCGGGATCCCATCGGCACCTACGAGGCCTATCTTATCGGCAAGGCCCCCGCTCTGGACGGGCGCCGGCGCGGCGCCGCGGCCCGGCGGGAGGCCAACGCCGCGATCCTGGCCGAGACCGAGACCCGCGTCATCGCCGAGGTCGAGACCGCCGAACAGGAGGCTCTGGAGAGCCGCCGCAGCCGCATGCCCGAGCCGGCCGACGCCGAGCGGGGCGTCTACGGCGCGGGCGGGGCGGACGGACCGGATGGAGCAAAGGCGGGGGCGACCGCGGTCCCGGCCGTCCGGACGACTCGCGCCGCGGGCGTCCGGCGCGTATCATAGGAAGCGGTACGGAGGGGTCGGAGGGCGGAAGCGATGCGAGCAAAGACTGCCGAACGGGCCCTGGAAAAGACCGATATCGGGCTCCAGCGCGACGATCTCATCTCCCTGTACCGCACCATGGTGCTGTCGCGGCGCATCGACGACAAGGAGATCCAGCTCAAGCGGCAGAACAAGATTTATTTCCAGATCAGCGGGGCGGGGCACGAAGCGGTGCTGGCGGCGGCCGGCAGGCTGCTGCGGCCCGGGCACGACTGGTTCTATCCCTACTACCGTGACCGGGCGCTGTGCCTGCAGCTCGGCGTGACGCCGCGCGAGATGTTTCTCGAGGCGGCCGGATCGTCCGAGGATCCGGCCTCCGGAGGCCGGCAGATGCCGAGCCACTGGGGCAGCGCCCGGCTGCGCATCGTGTCGCAATCGAGCCCCACCGGCACGCAGTTCCTGCAGGCGGTCGGCTGCGCCGAGGCGGAGCGTCTGCTCGACCCGGAGTCGGACGCGATCGTCTACGTCTCCGGGGGCGACGGCGCCACGAGCGAGGGGGAGTTCTGGGAGTCGCTGAACGCCGCCTGCCTGCGGCGCGCGCCCGTCCTCTTCCTGATCACCGACAACGACTTCGCCATCTCGGTGCCGGTCGAGGTGCAGACCGCCGGCGGCAGCATCTCGCGGCTGGCGCGCTCGTTCCCCGGCTTGCACGTCGACGAAGTGGACGGCTGCGATCCGATCGAGTCCTACGCCGTCCTGAAGCGCTGCATCGACAGGCTGCGCTGCCGCGACGGCGGCCCCGTCCTGGTGCACGCCCACACCATCCGGCCGTACTCGCACTCCCTGTCGGACGACGAGCGGCTCTACAGGACGGAGGCCGAGCGGCAGGAGGAGGCCCGGCGCGACCCTGTCCCGAACTTCGCGCAATTCCTGATCGAGCGCGGGGTGGCACCGGCGGCCTTCCTCGAGGCGCTGCGCGAGGAGGTCGACCGCGAGGTCGACGAGGCGGCGCAGTCGGCGCTCGCCGCGCCCCGCCCCGACCCCGCGACCGTCACACGGCACGTCGTCTCCGAGGAGGTCGACCCGACCTCCGCCCGCTTCGCCGTCCCGCCGGGTCTGTCGGGCGAGCCGAGGACCATGGTCGATCTCCTGAACGACTGCCTGCGGGACGAGATGACGCGCGACGGGCGCATCGTCGTGTTCGGGGAGGACGTCGCCGACTGCTCGCGCGAAGAGCACCTCGCCCAGGTGAAGGGGAAGGGCGGTGTGTTCAAGGTCACGGCGAACCTGCAGCGCCGATTCGGTTCCGCCCGCGTCTTCAACACGCCGCTCGCCGAGGCCGCGATCGTCGGCCGCGCCATCGGCATGGCGACCCGCGGGCTGAAGCCGGTGGTCGAGATCCAGTTCATGGACTACTTCTGGCCCGCCATGATGCAGGTGCGCAACGAGCTGGCCCTGCTGCGCTGGCGATCCAACGGCGCCTTCTCCTGCCCGGTGGTGGTGCGCGTTCCGGTCGGCGGCTACCTGCAGGGCGGCGCCATCTATCACAGTCAATCGGGCGCATCGCTGCTGGCGGCCATCCCGGGTCTGCGCGTGGTGATGCCATCGAACGCCCTGGACGCCAACGGACTGTTGCGGACCGCCATCCGCTGCGACGATCCCGTGCTGTTTCTGGAGCACAAGCACCTGTACCGTCAGACCTACAACAAGAGCCCGTACCCGGGCCCGGAGCACTCGATCCCGTTCGGTCGCGCCACCATCGTGCGCGCGGGCGGCGACCTGACCGTCGTCACCTACGGCGCCCTGGTCGAGCGATCGCTGCGCGCCGCGAAGGTCCTGGCCGAGCAGGGCGCCGGTGTGGAGGTCATCGACCTGCGTTCGCTCAACCCGTTCGACTGGGAGACGGTGGCCGCTTCGGTCGGCAAGACCGGCAAGGTGGTCGTGGCGTACGAGGATCCCCTCTCCTTCGGCTACGGCGCCGAGATCGCGGCGCTCATCGCCGACCGGCTGTTCGAGTTCCTGGACGCCCCCGTGCGCCGCGTCGCCGCGCTCGACACGTTCGTCGCCTACGAGCCGGGGCTGGAGGATCGGATCCTGCCCCAGGTCGACGACCTGGTCCGCGCCATGAAGGAACTGAGCGCGTACTGATGCGCCTACGGATCCTGCCGGTCGCCTGCCTCGCCTTCGCCTTCGCCTACACCCCGCCGGCCCGCGCCGTGTCGGCGGCCGACGCGCGCACGCAGTCGTTCAAGCTGCAATCCGAGGGGATGCGTCTGTACAAGGAGGGGAAATACAAGGACGCCACCGGGGCCTTCCAGCAGGTGGTGAACCTCAACCTCAACTCGTTCCTGGCGTTCTATTACCTCGGCATCTGCCTGAACGCCGACCGCCGCTACGGCGAAGCGATCGAGCCCCTCAAGATCGCCCTCGATCTGCAGCCCGATTACGTGCAGGCGCACCTCGCCCTGGGGGACGCGTACCTGAAGCAGGGGGACACTGGAGAAGCGCGCGCCGAGTATCTGCGGGCCCTCGAGCTGCAGCCGAACTACGCCGCCGCGTTCGACGGTCTCGGTCGTCTGCTCGAGACGACCGGCCAGGACGACCAGGCCGAGCAGCAGTACCGCAAGTCCCTGGAGATCAATGTCGCCTTCGCCGACGGCTACACGCACCTGGGAGATCTCTATCTCCGCCGGAGCCGCCCCGATGACGCCATCCAGCTCTTCCTGAAGGCGATCACGGTGAAGCCCGACTTCAGCAGCGCCTACACGCGGCTGGGCGTCGCCTACGGCCGCGTGAAGCAGTACGACGACGCCATCGCGGCCATCCGCAAGGCCCAGATGCTGACCCCCGAGGACCCCGAGCCGTACGTGTCGCTCGCGAAGATCTATCTCGAACTGCAGAGCTTCCGGCGCTGCGAGGCGCAGATCCAGGCGGCGCTGGCGCTGGATCACGACCATCCCGGGGCCCACCTGATCCTGTCCGATCTGAAGCGTGCGCAGGAGGACTTCGGCGCCGCGGTGGAGGTGCTGGAGGGTCTGTACGAGCGCGGCATCGAGGACGCCCTGATGCGGCGCGCCGTCGGCGACGGGCTGAAACGCGCGCGCCTCGATGCCGCCCGTTACGCCGCTCTCAAGACCGCGATCGAGCGCACCCCGGCCGCGCCGCAGGATCTCGTCGGCCTCGCCCGGTTCATGTCGGCGCAGGGGGCGCACCACCGGGCGGCCGACCTGCTGCTGCAGGAGGCCCGGCTGGTCGAGACCGCCGGAGCGTCCGCGGCACAGCCGGCGGCCGTGCCGATCGGACCGACGCCGTCCGGCGAGCCGCTGGCGTCCCCGCTGTCCGCCCCGCAGGCACGCTTCGAGGCGGGGGTCGAGCTCCTGGCGGCGCGCGTCTACCCGCAGGCGGTCGACCTGTTCGAGGACCTGGCCGGGACGCCGCCTGCCGAGACCGGAGACGCGCGGCCCGGGCAACCGGCTCCCGAACTGCGCGCGGCCGCGCTGTTCAATCTGGGCGTCGCCCGCGCCGCCTTGCGCCTCGACGAGCAGGCGATCCAGGCGTTCACGACCTACATCGCCGGCTCGCCCGCCGATGCCCGCGCCTACCTCTATCTGGGGAACGCCTGCCTCCGCCTGGGCCGCAAAGAGGAGGCGCGGGTCGCCTACGGCTCCTTCCTCGAGCGCGCCGAACCCGGGCCGGAGGTCAGCCAGATCCAGCGCATTCTGGAAACCATCGGCCGGGACGCCGGTGGCCCCGGAGCGGGGAAGGCGCCATGACCTTCCGACGCGGCTCACCGGCCGGGCGCGTCTCCATGGCGATCCTCGCCGCGATCCTCCTCGGCGTTCTGAACCTGCCGGGCGCGCCCGCGAGCGCCCAGGAGCCGGCCCCCACTCCGGACCCCGGGCAGGCAGCTCCTCCGTCTGCCGCCCCGCCCGCGGCGCCGGCGCCCGAGAACGCCGAGCCGAAGCCGCCCCAGGTCCGCTCACGGAAGGGCTTCGCGATCCGGATCACCAATCCGGCGCACAACGACTTCCGCTTCGGCCGTTCGGAGATCGACGCCGAGGTCACCGCGGCCGACCCCGCCCTGGTGGAGAAGGTCGAGTTCTTCGTCGATGACCGGCTGGTGTTCATCGACACCGAGCGGCCCTACCAGTGCTTCTTTGATTTCGGCGCCGACCCGCACTCGTGGGTCATCCGTGCCGTGGCCTACCACAAGGAAGGCGTGACGGTGTCGGACACGGT
>QHXY01000045.1 GCA_003223145.1 Acidobacteriota bacterium | reverse complement strand
GATCGCCACGGCAGTCCGGTTTCTCCGGGTAGCGTGCACAAGGTCTCGCAGGTGGAGAAGGTAAGCCTGGTGACCCCCGTCGTCGACACGATCGTGCAGCGCAAGACGAGCGCCCTATTCGGCAAGGAAGGCGACACGCAGACGATCCCCATTGAGATCCTCGCGCTCTCGCTCAAGAGCGCCTCGCCGCTCGTGGTCACGTTCGGGGGAACGTCGCCCCAAAACTGGGATGTCTTCGTGACCCTCGATGGGCTGCAGACGCAGGGCACGCAGGACCTCACGCTGACGGAAGAAGCGTGGAAGATGGGGACCACGCGTCTTGGTTCGTTGCCAGTCAATTTCAAGGTGACGTTTCAGCACCTGACCGACACCAGGCTCATGGCCGGACTGAACATCGCTTTCAGCGGGACTCAGGGGACCTTCAACGGAATGAGCACCCCCACCCTGAGCTCCTGGGGCGCGATTCTTCTGGCTGGTTTCCTGACCGTGGCAACGATTCTGATCCTCATGCGGCGTCGGCAGCGGACCACAGAAGGTGCCGTGTAGCGAGTAGTTGGCTTCCACTGCCGGAAGCACTTTCTATTGCAGTTCCGGCACGGGTCGAACCAGCGAGCGATCTGCCACCCGCCGACGCTACAGGTGATGGTGCGTTTCGGCTTCGAGATGGCGCCCGCCGCCTCGCCCCTGACCACCTCGCGCTCGAACCCGCAGCCTGCATGAACCACTCCATCGCCTCGCGGAAGGTCCAGAGGCCGGAGCGCGGCACGCCCGGGAGTGAATCCCATTGTGCTAGCATCCCGTCCATTACTTTGTGTCAGCGTGGCGGGCCTTCCGAGGAGGGATGACACGATGAAAAGAGCAATGTTCCGCACCGGCGTGACGTTTCTGGCCCTGGTGGCTCTTGCCAGCCCGGCGCTGGCCAGGAAGCCGACCCGGTCGCCCGAGCAGGGCACCTGGAAGGTCAAGGTCACGCCCGACGCCGATGCGGCGGCCAAGGGCGAGAAACAGACCGAGGACACCCTGATGATCGAGCAGGGCATCCTGCGGTCCACGACGTGGGACGCGTATGGTTTCCCGCCCTCCCCGTACACGCTCCAGGGGACCACATTCACCGCCGACCCGCTGAGCCGCCAGGCCGGGAAGATCCACTGGTCCGGCATCGTGACCGGCGACGCCGTCGCCGGCAGGATGGTCTGGACCAGAAAGGACGGGTCGGTCCTCAACTACACCTTCTCGGGCTCGCGGGCCCCACGACAGAAGGCGAAGAAACAGAAGTAACCGGGAGGTGGATGGTGGCGGCCACGGTCGAAACACTGCTGCGCGAACAGCTGCAGGAGCGGCGCCAGAAGCTGGAGAGCGCCGAGACGGTCGTCCCCGGCGACGAGCGGGTCCGGCGGCTCCTGCGCGAAGTCGATGCGGCCCCGAAGCGCATGGACGAGGAGAGCTTCGGTCTGTGCGAGGAGTGCCACGAGACGATCGAGGCGGAGCGCCTGGTCGGGGATCCGCTGCTCCGGTACTGTCTCGACCATCTGTCGGCGGCGCAGCAGCATGCCCTCGAGGACGATCTCGATCTGGCGGCCCGAGTTCTGCAGGGGCTCCTGCCGCCGCCCACGCTGCGCTTCCCGGGCTACGAGGTGGCCCGCCACTACGAAGGGGCGGGACCGATCAGCGGCGACTACTGCGACGTCCTGGACGCGCGGGACGGCAGCATCTACTTCGTCCTCGGCGACGTGTCCGGCAAGGGTGTCGCGGCCTCGATGCTGATGGCGCACCTGCACGCCACCTTCCGCGCCCTGGTGCCTCTCAATCTGCCTCTCGATCAGCTGATCGGGCGCGCCAGCCGCCTGTTCTGCGAGAGCGCCCTGCCGAGCCATTTCGCCACGCTGGTCTGCGGACGGGCGTTCCCCACGGGGGAGATCGAGGTCACCAACGCGGGGCATGTCCCGGCGCTCATCCGGCGTGGCGGGGACATCGTGCGGATCGAATCGAGCGGTCTTCCAATCGGCATGTTCTGCGACGAGCGGTTCTCGGTCCGCCGGCTGCGACTGTCACCCGAGGACAGCATCCTTCTTTATACGGACGGTGTCTCCGAAAGCCGCGATCCGGCCGGTGAGGAATACGGCATCGATCGCCTGGCCCGACTCATGAGCGGGAGCCAGTCGTTGGCGCCCGAGCGGCTGCTCGCCGCCTGCCTGCGCGATCTGACGGCCTTCCGGGCGGGCGCCCCGAAGGCGGACGACCTGGCCCTCATGGCGGTCCGGCGGATCGACTAGCCGTCAACCCGCGCGGCGAGCGATGAGTGCAGCCCGGGTCCGCTGTGCGATACAATCCCCCGCCCCCTGCTTCGATCCTGGGAGGAAACAGGCCTTTCATCCGCCGGTGAAGGGAGAGACCATGGCCCGCCGTACGCTTCGTGTCGCCGTTGTCCTGTCGTCCGCCGTGCTCGCGGCGAGCCTCGCCGCATGGACCGCCGACGAGCCCGAGAAACCGTCGAAGGGGCCGGAGGAGTTCAAGAGCCTGAAGTTCAGGCTGGTGGGACCCGCCGCTGGCGGGAGGGTGTCGCGCGTCACCGGCGTGCCGGGGGATCCGCTGGTCTACTTCGCCGCGTCCGCCTCGGGCGGCGTCTGGAAATCGGAGAACGGCGGGCTGCAGTGGAAGCCGATCTTTGACGATCAGCCCGACTCGTCGATCGGATCGATCGCCGTCGCGGCGTCCAGCCCGAGCGTGGTCTACGTCGGAGCCGGCGAGGCGAACATCCGGGGCAACGTCGCGGCCGGCCACGGCATCTACAAGTCGACGGACGGGGGGAAGACGTGGACCCACGTGTGGACGCAGGAGGGGCAGATCGGCGCGCTGGTCGTCCACCCCGCCAACCCCGACATCGCCTTCGCGGCCGTGCTCGGCCACGCCTTCGGCCCGAACCCCGAGCGGGGCGTCTACAGGACGAAGGACGGGGGCAGGACGTGGCAGCAGGTTCTGAAGAAGGACGCCGACACGGGCGCCTCGGACGTCTGCTTCGACCCGTCCAACCCGAACGTCCTGTTCGCGGGTCTGTGGCAGGCGCGCAGGCGTCCGTGGGAGATGACCAGCGGCGGCCCCGCCAGCGGTCTCTACATGTCGCGCGACGGGGGCGACACCTGGAAGCAGCTCACGGAGCATGGCCTGCCCGAGGGGATCTGGGGGAAGGTCGGCGTGGCCGTGGCGCCGTCGGACGGACGGCGCGTCTATGCCCTGATCGAGGCGGAGAAGGGCGGCCTGTTCCGCTCGGATGACGGCGGCGACTCCTGGGAGCTGGTGAGCGACCACCACGCCCTGCGGCAGCGCCCGTGGTACTACTCGACGATGACCGTCGATCCGGCCCGCGCCGACGTCGTGTGGTTCCCGCAGGTGCCGATGCTGCGGACGCTGGACGGGGGCAAGACGATCAAGAAAGTGAAGGGCGCGCACCACGGTGACCACCACGACATCTGGATCGATCCGAAGAATCCCCGGCGTCTGATCGGCGGCAACGACGGGGGCGTCGACCTGTCCTGGGACGGCGGCGAGACCTGGTACGCGCCGCCCCTGCCCCTCGGCCAGTTCTACCACGTGGCGGCGGACAGTTCCGTGCCCTACCGCGTCTCGGGCGCGATGCAGGATCTCGGCACCGCCTCGTGCCCGAGCAACAGCCTGTCCTCGGGCGGCATCGCCAACGACGACTGCCACGACGTGGGCGGCGGCGAGGCCGGCTTCACCGCGCCCGATCCGTCCGACCCGGACGTGGTCTACGCCGGCGAGTACTTCGGCATCATCACGCGCTACGACCACCGCACCGGGATGGCGCGCAACGTGTCGATCTATCCCGAGAACTGGTCCGGGCACGGCGCCGGGGACAACCGCTACCGCTTCCAGTGGACGGCGCCCATCCTGGTGTCGCCGCACGATCCGAAGGTCGTCTATCACGGTGCCAACGTGCTGTTCAGGACCGAGGACGGCGGGCAGACCTGGAAGGCGATCAGCCCGGACCTGACGCGCAACGACAAGGCGAAGCAGAAATGGTCGGGCGGGCCGATCACCGGCGACAACACCGGCGTGGAGTGGTACTGCACGATCTTCGCGATCGCCGAGTCGCCGCGTCAGAAGGGGATCATC
>QHXY01000286.1:12309-12698 GCA_003223145.1 Acidobacteriota bacterium | reverse complement strand
TCCTTTTTGTCAGTCTTGAACGACCAGTATTCGGCGCCCACCTCGTGCCTGTCGCCGAACATGCCGTTCCAGCCAACCCCGGTGCCCTGAATGCCAAGGTTGCCGCTGAGAGCGCCGACGGCTCCGCCTAGACCGGTCGAGTTACCCGAAAGCTGGAAGAAATCGCCGTGGCCGAGGCGGTTGTGGAAGTCGCCGAACATCGGGACAAACTGCTTCGGGTCGGTGTCGGTCGGATCGTCGTCGCCGCTGGCCATGCCGATGCGCGCATAGAAGCGGTGATTGTTCTTGCCGGACTTCATGTTCCAGCCGATCCAGCCTTCTGCCACGTTCCCCTTGGCCTTGTCCGCGGCATTGGCATCACCCGTTTCCTGACCGTACTCGGCGTTCCA
>QHXY01000286.1:0-12196 GCA_003223145.1 Acidobacteriota bacterium | reverse complement strand
GGAGAAGAAACCACCCTTGCTCTCGTTCACCCGGGTGTAGAACAACATGATGTTGCCCTTCTTTAGCTTGAAATTTCCGGTAAAGCCATCGAACGTCTGGCCCTGGTAGAAATCGAGATCGCCGAGCATCAGCTCGGTCCCTTCGACGATCTCCTGGCGGCCGATCCGAGCAGTGAAGTTCTTCCACCAGAGCTTGTCGAGCGTGATGTTCCCCTGGTAAAGCTCGGCGCTATTGCCCGTGAAGAGGGGATCAGAGCCGATGTGCGCCGTCTGTCCCAGGCTTCCGAACACACCACCGTTCTGGAACTCGATCCAGGCGGTGGTGTTCTTCGAGAACTTGCCTTCAGCGGCGATGCGCACGCGATACGGCCAGTAGCCGAACGAGTCATTCGAATTGCTCTTGTCGAAATCCTGCGCGTTCGCGTCGTACTCGCCGCGGAATCGGAGCTCGCCGTGCAGCGTGAACGGCTTCTCTTCCTGCGCGATCGCGGGCGGCGTCATCAGAATGATCACGCCGACGGCGAGAAGCGCGACATACAGCAGCTTCTTCATTCGAGAACCTCCTCCAAAGAGGGTTAAACGGACTGAAAAAAATCTGCGACGGTTGATGCTTTCTTCAAAGGGCCGACCGGCGTTTCGAAACCCCGGCATGGGGACGGGTACCCCCTGTCCGCCGCGGCCCATGAGCACGATTCCCCCTCCCTCACCTCCTTCGTTGTTGTCTTCGTTCTGGCAGATTGCGACAGGGCAGAAAAACAGCCCCCATTACGCTACTGCAATGCCGCTGCCAAATCGGAGTTCGATGCGAAACTCGCGACTCAACCTACTGAAGTCAAGATGCTTCCAGTGATATTCACAGGTCGTTCGTCGAGTTCATGAACAGCAGTTTCTCAGTGCAACATCCAAAGCATTGGACGCCAATGTTCAAGTATATGGATTAGCAAATTGCTTCTTCGGTTGTGGGGCAGTTCGCGAGACGCTAGAATAGTCGGGTGAAGAGACTGTCGAGCTTCGCGTCGATTCTCACGCTCGCCATGCTGTTCCTCGGCACGGTGGGATGCTCCCAATCGGCGGGACCGGCGTCGAAGCCCGAGGCGGCGAGAGGTGCAGTCGGTTTCGTTCCCGACACCAAGCCGGTGCCGGCTGCCCGTTGGATCGAACAGACGGTGCCGCGGGGCACGGCGATCAAGCTCAGCATGATCGACACGCTCACACCGCAGACAAGTCATAAGGGGGATGCGTTCCGGGCGCTGGTGACCGAGGCGGTGATGATCAACGGCATGGTGGTGGTCCCGTCCGGCTCGAACATCCTCGGGGTGGTGAGCGACGTGGCCCCGGAGGTTCTGAGGCTGCAGTTCGACCGGATCGACACACCGACCGGGGCCAGCGCCCCCATCAAGGCCAGGCTCAAGCCGGCGGCCAACGGGCCGATGCTCCGGTCGAACGCCCCGATCGTCGTCGTACTGGACGAGCCGCTACAAATCAAGGTCAAGCAGTAGGCACGGCCCCGCACGAGGTGCAGGCAGGGCGCGTTGGCGCCCCACTTACCGAGAGGAGGGTCATGATTCGCAAACCTTTTACCCTACTGGTTCTTGCGGCTGTTCCCTTGCTTCCTCTGTACACCGCCGGATGCTCGGGTCAGAGCAGCAATACGCCCGAAACGGCCGAGCAGGCCCCGCCACCTGAGAGCGACACCAATACGGCCGGCAGCACAGCCCCCGAGCAGGAGCAGGCGCCGCCACCCGAGCAGAAACCGGCGCCGGCCACGCGCCCACAGCGGACCCGCACCACATCGAGGAACACCGGGACGATCCCCGAGGAGCGCCAGCAGGACGCCGCTCCCGTTCAGCCGGCGGCGCCCCCGCCTGTCGTGGTGACGATCCCGGCCGGCACGGCCCTGGCCGTGACGATCCCCGAGGCGATCTCATCGGGGACCGCGCAGGTGGGCGACAGGGTGACTACAACGCTGAAGAATCCGGTGATCGCGGGCGATCGCGTCGCGTTCCCGGCCGGCAGCCGCGTCGAGGGCAAGATCAGCGACGTCAAATCGGCCAAGAAGGGCTTCAAGGACACCGGTGGCGCGCTGTCGATCTCGTTCAACCGCATCGTCGCGCCGGACGGCCACTCCGCGTCCATCGAAGCCGGGATGACCCGTCTGGCCACCGGTAGCGCCGGGAAGAAGGCCGGCATCATCGGCGGCAGCGCCGTCGGCGGAGCGCTCCTCGGGAAAATGCTCGGCAAGGACGCCAAAGGCGGGGCACTTCTCGGCGGAGCGATCGGCACCGCGGTCGCAGGCACCACCAAGGGCAAAGAGGCGGTGATCGAAGCGGGCGAGGAGCTGACGGTCAACCTGCAGCGCTCCGCGGATGCCACCCTGCGTCCCTGATCGCGCCGGGCGGAGAAAAAACACCCGGCGCACCGGGCCGATTCGTCATCGGACCCAAGTGCGCCGGGCTGCTTTGCCGCCGCGTGGGCGGCTGTGGGGCGTCAGCCCCTACGCCGGCTCTCGGCCGGCGTGATTCCTTAGTCGCCCAGGTGGACGTCCACCTTGCAGGGCGCGGCGGTCCAGTTGCCGCTGCCATCGTCCATGTTCACGTTCATGTTGAAGTGGCCGTTGGCGACGGAGCTGTTGCCGCTCTTCTTGGTCGAGTCGAACACGAAGGTCAGCTCGACACCGTTCTCCACGCGCTTACCGGCAATCACGTGACCCGCGACACCCGGCGGGCTGAAGCCGTTGCCGCGCATGCCGAAGCTCATGACCTGGCCGCAATTGCCGGAGCAGGCGTAGGTCATGGTGAAGGTGATCGGCGTGCCCATGACGTAGTTCTTCACGTTGAAGCCGCAGTCATAGGTCATCTTGTTCGAGCCGTGCACCTCGGTGCACTGAGAATCTCTCGTGACCGCCTGGGCCCATACGGGATGGGCAACGGTGAGCATCGCCAGGACGGCCGCCGCACACAGCAGAGCGCGTTTCATGTCTCATCCTCCTGAGACGCGCCCACATTTCCCGGGCCACGTCGCGTTCCCTGAGAAGAGCAAGCCCGATACCATGTTGCGCTTCTGGACGCCCCGTGTCGTAACCGGCGCTAAGACCCGGTGGGAGGCCCAGTTCCGATGCACGGAAAAAGCCTCGCCTGGTGCGGTTCTGGACAAATCACGGTTGGGTCAGACAAAAGACGACATCCGTGCGCCCGCGATTGTCACGATGGACGCACAGAATCGTTACGGCTGCTGCTTGAGGAGCTCCTGGAACCCAGGGTCCTGGCGGAACCTGGCGAAATCGGGCTCGCCCGTCATCCGGTCGGCGGGCAGGTAACCGGCACGGCGCGCCCGCTCGAGGCTTGTGAAGGCGGCCGCGCGCTGCTGGGCCAGTGATTGGGCCCGGGCCAGGCGATAGTGCGCGGCGCCAATCTCGCACGCCTCCAGGCGTTCGGCGGCGAGAACCAGGGCGCGCGCGGCAGGGGAGTCGTCGGCGAGGCGCCGGGTGCCGTTCGCCGTGCGCAGGCGCACCATCTTCAGCACCGATTCGGTCAGATCCAGCGGGTCCTCCAGCGGGTCGCTGGAGAGTATGGCCTTCTCCAGGACCGCGGCGGCTTCGCCGGCCTGTTTCTTCGTCTCGAGCTGTTCCGCCAGGGGCCGGGCGAGCCGGGTCGGCGCCAGGGGACGCTCGCAGGCGGAGCGCAAGATCGCCGTCACCTTGCGGTCGCGCCCGCGCGCCCGGAAGTAGGCGACCAGATCATCGTAGGCGTCGAACAGGAGGTCCCGGCCGCGGGCCGGACCGTCGTAATCCACCGGGACGCGCTCGACGAGCGTGCTCAGGAAGTACTCCGCCTCCACCTCCCGCCCGAGGCGCGTCAGGCAATATCCCTTCCCGTAGAGGGCGAGGATCGCCGGCAGCGTGCTGCCCTCCGGAATCGTCAGTCCGTCGTAAAAGGCGAGCGCCCCGTCGTAGTTCTGCAGCGCGATCATCGCGGCCGCCGCCCCGAGGCTGGTGCGGCTCTCCCCGTAGTCCCAATTCTGCAGGAGGACATTGTAGAGTGCCTGCGCATGCAGCAGGCTGCCCGACTTCAGCAGGGTGGCCGCGGCGCCGAGCTGCGGGGTGATCGCTTCCTGATCGAGGTCGATCGCCTGCCCGAACATCTCCATCGCCTGCGGATACTGGCCCGCCTCCCTCAAGGCCTCGCCGAGGGCCGTCAGAACGCGTGAATCGTTCGGGGCGATGTCCGCCGCGCGCCGGCAGGCCGCCAGGGCGCCCTGGGTGTCCTGGCGCAGCCGGAGGACGATGCCGAGGGCGACGTTCGCCTCGACGGATCGGGGGTCGAGAGCGGTGGCGCGACGCGCCTCCTCGAGGGCGGGTGTGAGACGGTCGGCGGCGGCCAGCGCCACCGCGCGCGTCGCCGCCGCCCGGGCGTCGCTCGGGGCCAGCTGCACGGCCAGGGCGGATTCGTCCAGGGCGGTTCGCAGCCGCTCCGGCGACTCGTCCAGCCCGAGCCCGTACATGTAAGCGGAGACACGCGCCAGCCCGCTGTGAGAATCGGCGCGGTCCGGATCCAGGGCCAGCGCCTTGCGGAACAGGCGCTCGGCCTCGGCCTGATCCTCCGGGCGCGGCCGCGCCGCGTACTCGCGGCCGCGTGCCGCATAGGCGTCGGCGCTCAGGCGGGCGGCGTCCCGCGGAACGGCCGCGGGGGGAGCATCCGGTGGCGAGCCGATGGCGGTGGAGACGGCGGTCGGGGACAGGAGGGCCGCGAGAACGAAGGGTGCGAGGCGGTGCTCTAGGTCTGCTGGGCGGCGGCCCCGTCGAACAGCACGCGAAGCCGGTAGCGCACGCGACCCGCCATCCGGTTCAGAAGATGGCCGCGCGGCAGGAAGGTGAAGACCGGCTCGCCGCGACGGTCGTACTTCTCCAGCTCGTCCAGGATACGCACGTGTCCGGGCTTGAGGTTCAGGCCCTTCTGGAACGCCTCGAACGCTGGAGCCATCATGCGGTGCCGGAGGTAGACGATTCCCAGGTTGCAGTACAGATCGGGATCGAAGAACTCCCTCTTGACGGCCTGCTCGCAGAGCTTCAGACCCTCCTCGGACTTCCCCTGGGACAGCGTCAGGGCCAGTCCGAGGTAGGAAATCAATTTCATCTTGGGGTTCTTGGCCCCTTCCTGCCGCTCCTGTTCGATGGCTTGCTGGAAGAGGGAGATCGATTCCTTGTAGTTGCGCCGCTCGAGCGCCTGGACGCCGCCGCGCCAGGCCGTTTCGGAAGGGGTCATCGGGGTGTTGGCCATGACACCTCGTTGCGGTGAAGACTCGCCAAACTTCCATGACCCAATATAGTCCCGCCGTGAGGGCAGTCAAATGGGAAGTCACGGGTACAAAAAGGAAACCGCCCGGGGCTGGAACGCCACCGGGCGGTCTGATAGGCGCCTGCCTGATACCCCCGCGAACGCCGGCCTATTCCTCCTCCTTGGACGAGCCGTATCCGGAGCCGTAGGTTGGCACGGACATCGGGGTCGTGGAGGGGACGGCGGCCGGAGCGGGGCCTGAGGGAGTCGGAACCGGGGCGGTCCTGGGGGCCGCCTTCCGGGCCGCGGGCCTGCGACGGGTCGCCTTCCTGGCGGCCTTCCTCGCCGGCCTGGCCTTGCGGGTCACCTTGCGGCGGGCGACCTTTCTGGCCGACGCCATCTTCCCAGAAGCCCTGCGTGTCGCTTTCTTCCGGCGAGGCGCTTTACGCCTTGCTGATTTCTTGGCCACGGTCTCACCCCCTCTACTTGATATGTTGGAAAACGGCGCTCAATACATCACAAGGGTGATCCTTTGTCAAGACGGAGTGGCGCGGGGTTCACCGGTCCTCAGCTCCTGTAATCCTCATAGGGGCGCTGGTTCCAGACGCGCGCCCGAAAGTCACCCGCGCCGCCCTGGCGCAGCTCGTCCAGGATGCGCCGGGCGACCGCGAGCTCGCGCTCCGCCTCCTCTCGATCCTGGTACATGTAAGCATCTTCCACCACGCCGGGTGCGATGGCAACCTTCAGCTCCAGCGCCTCGATCAGCTCCTCCTGGATGGCGATGGCCCTGCGCCGCGCGACCTCCTGCACGGTCTGATCGGCCCCCCGCTCGATGTCGAACAGGGAAGCGAAGGTCTCGTAGACGCGCTCATAGACGCGCGAGGCGTTGTCGCGCGCGTCCCGCAGGGCCGCCTCCAGGTCACGCGCGTTGAGCGTCCCGGGATCCAGAGGCTGCGGGCGCTTCGGGCCGCCCAGACGCGTATGCGTCAGGTACGACGGGAACAGCCCCTTGATCGTGTCTCCCACCGGCTTGATGGCGCGGCCGTCGTCACCGACGCCCTTCGGCTGGATCCCCTGCAGGATGACCTGGCCGACCTCCGGCCGCAGGACCTCCTTCGGCGGCAGGTATCCGTAGCGCAGGATGTCCTGCACGCCGGTGCCGCTCATGGTGATGTGCTGCTCGCGTCCGTGCGGGCAGGTCTTCTCGGAGGCCACCGCCCCGCAGCGCGTGCAGTAGAACGACTCGCGGAAGAAGATCGGCTCGATTCCCAGCTCGTCGCGGCCATAGTCGGAGAAGATGCGCTGCGAGGCGTACGGATCGTAAAAGCTCCCGAATCCCGCGTGGTCGCGCCCGACGATGAAGTGGGTGCAGCCGAAGTTGCGGCGGATGAGGGCGTGCAGAATCGCCTCGCGCGGCCCCGCGTACTGCATGGTGATGCGCAGGGGCGCCATCGCCACGCGGTCGGCGGGGAAGTACTCGCGCAGAGCCACCTCGTACGCCTTGATGCGGAACTCGTTGCGGAAGTAGGCGCGCCGTGTCGTCTCGACCACCGGGTGGATGAACAGCCCGTCGAAGATCTCCAGGGCGCATTTCTGCAGATGCTCGTGGCCGCGGTGCAGGGGGTTGGCGGTCTGGAAGGCGACGACCGTGCTCCAGCGCCGCTCTTCATGAAACAGGCGCCAGGCGTCCACCGGCTCCAGACGGTGCTTTTCGAACGGGCCCCAGTGCGTCTTCTCGAGGAGATCGATCGGGCCGGCGAGGGCGATGTCCCCGAGCCTCCGGTAGATGGCGTCGACGCCGGGATGCCGGCGCTCGGTGGTGCCAAACAGCTTCTGGGCGCGCTCCGTCTTGTCGAATCCGTATTTCTCCTGCACGTGCAGGAGGTCGACCGGCGTGCCGCTCTGGTCCACCAGCGCCAGGGCCTCGCCCTCCCGGGCGCGGTCCGCGGCGCGGCGACCCTCGTCATCACCGGGAGCCAGGGTCGGGGGCAGCGTCCACGGCGTGCCGTCGGCCAGCCGCCCGCGCTCCAGGATCGAGACATAGTCCTTGCTCCCGGGATACCCCTCGAGAGGGCTCAGCACGCCGGTCGCGATCATCTCCAGCGTCACCACCTGATCGAGCGTCAGGGTCAGCTTCGGGAGGCGCGCGGCGAGCTCCTTCGCCCGGTCTCGGTCCGGCCCGACCAGAACGCGATCGATCAGCCGTCCCCCGACCGGGGTCGGGCCCGAACGGGCGGCCCGCTGCCCGGCGGGCGCCTCCGTGACAGCCCCCTTGTCGTTCTTCATGACGTGTCCTCGCTCCTTCAATAAAAAACCCTTTCCGGGAGACCGGAAAGGGTTGTCGGATTTTCTGCTCGAGACCGCCTACGCCGCCCTATCCCCCGGAATCCGCACGTCCGCCGGTACGACAACAGCAGCCGATGATCGAACCATTCTGGACCATGAAACCGGGGTTCTCATGCTTCCAAGTTGAGCCCCGAACTATACGGTGAGGGGCGTCGGCTGTCAACGGCCATCGGCGCCTCACCCCGGGGTTGCCTCATGGCCTTCACACCTGCATCCTCGCGCTCCGCGGTCTGCCTCGCGGGCCGGAGATGCTGCGGGGGGCTGGTCAGCGGAGATCCCGGAAGATCGCCGGGTCGTCGGTCATGAGGCCGTCGCCGCCCAGCGCCAGGAGACGGCGCATCAAGCGGGCCTCGTTCACCGTCCAGAACAGGACGAGGAGACCGAGACGATGGGCCAGGCGGACACGCCGCGCAGTGGCCAGGCGGACGTGCGGGTGCACCGCGTATAGGCCGACCCTCCGGTGCAGCGCACGCAGGCCGCGCAACGAGCGGGAGGCCAGGAAGCCCATGTTGACGTCGGGCATCGCGGCGCGCGCCTGCCGGAGGGCCCGTGTCGAGAACGACGAGACGATCAACGGCTCCTTGAACCCGGTGCGCGCCAGCGCGCCCGCGACAGCCCGGGGCACGGCGCCCGGGCCGGAGGCGCCGGTCCCGCGCGCACGACCGCCCCGACCGCGGCCGCCGCCCGGCTCCTTGATCTCGATGTTCAGCCCGCAGCGTCCGCGCGCGCACTCCAGCGCCTCCTCGAGCGTGGGAATGCGCTCCCCACGGAAGCGCGAAGAGAACCAGGCGCCGGCGTCGAGGCGCCGCAGGCTCCGGCAGGTGAGCGCGGACACGAGGCCCCGTCCGTTGGTCGTGCGGTCGACCGAGTCGTCGTGGATGACCATCGGGACGGCGTCGGCGCTGAGATGGACGTCGAGCTCGATGGCGTCGGCCCCCAGATCGGAGGCGCCGCGGTGGGCGATGCACAGGGGATGGTCCGGCCGGGAGCCCGGCCGCGGGGCGCTGGATGCGCGCGCGGCGGTCGGCCCGGCGGCCTTCAAGAGACCGGGGCCTCCGTCGCGGCCCGCACCACGCGCTTGCGGTCATGCGCGCTGCGCAGGCGTTTGCGCAGGCGGATGGTCTTCGGGGTGACCTCGACCAGCTCGTCGTCGCCCAGGAACTCGATACAGTCCTCAAGCGACATGTCACGGGCCGGCGTCAGGCGGATGGTCTCGTCCGACGTCGAGGCGCGCATGTTGGTGAGGTGCTTCTTCTTGCAGGGGTTGACCACCAGATCGTTGTCGCGCGTGTGCTCGCCGACGATCATCCCTTCGTACACCGGCACGCCCGGGCGGACGAACAGCGTGCCGCGATCCTCCAGGTTGTGCAGGGCGAAGGTGACGGTCACGCCCGCCTCCTTGACCACGAGGGCCCCGCGGGTGCGCGACGGGATGTCGCCGCGGTGCGGGCCATACTCGTGGAACACGTGCGACATGATGCCGGTGCCGCGCGTCTCGGTGAGGAACTCGCGCCGGAAGCCGAGCAGGCCGCGGGCCGGCACCGTGAACTCGAGACGGACGCGTCCGGTCCCCGCGCCGCTCATGTCGGCGAGCTCGGCGCGCCGCGTCCCCAGCATCTCCATGACCCGTCCCATGTAGGCTTCGTCGAGGTCGAGCACCAGGTACTCGATCGGCTCGAGCAGGCGGCCGGCGCCGTCCTGGCGCAGGATGACCTGGGGCCGCGACAGCTGGAACTCGTGACCCTCGCGGCGCATCGTCTCGGCGACGATCGACAGGTGCAGCTCGCCCCGCCCCGAGACCTTGAGCGTGTCGGGCGAGTCGGTCTCCTCGACGCGCAGCGCGACGTTGGCGCGCGCCTCGCGCAGCAGCCGCTCGCGCAGGTGCCGCGAGGTGACGAAGCGCCCGTCCTGCCCGGCGAACGGCGAGTCGTTCACCATGAACTCCATCGAGATGGTCGGCTCGTCGATGCGAATCGGCGGCAGCGCGTCGGGCGCGACGGGATCGGCGATCGTCTCGCCGATCTGGATCTCCGGGATGCCGGCCATGGCCACAATCTCGCCGGCGGCCGCCGCCTCCACCCCCTGTCGCTTGAGGCCCTCGAACGTCTCCAGGCGCGTCACCTTCCAGGTCTGCGCCGCGCCGTCCAGCTTGAGGAGGGCGATCGGGTCACCGATGCGGATCCGGCCCCGGGTGATCCGCCCGATGGCGATCCGGCCGACGTAGTCGTTGTAGTCCAGGGTGGCGATCTGCAGCTGCAGGGGCGACTCGGCGTCGCCCGGCGGCCCGGGGACCCGGTCCAGGATCACGTCCAGCAGGGGCCGGACGTCGGTGTCGGCGTGCTCGAGCTCCCGCCGCGCGTAGCCCAGCTTGGCGGAGGTGTAGACGTGCGGGAAGTCGAGCTGCTCGTCGGCCGCCCCCAGATCGATCATCAGCTGGAACACCTCGTCCAGAACCTGGTGGGGGCGCGCGTCCGCCCGGTCGATCTTGTTGATCACGACGATCGGCCGCATGCCCAGCTCGAGGGCCTTTTTCAGCACGAAGCGCGTCTGCGGCAGCGGCCCCTCGGCCGCGTCCACCAGCAGGAGCGCGCAGTCCACCATCCCGAGGATGCGCTCGACCTCGCCGCCGAAGTCGGCGTGGCCGGGGGTGTCGACGATGTTGATCTTGACTCCACGGTAGCGGATGGAAGTGTTCTTCGAGAGGATCGTGATGCCCCGCTCGCGCTCCAGCTCATTGCTGTCGAGCACGCGCTCGACGATGCGCTCGTTGGCGCGGAACGTGCCGGTCTGCTGCAGCAGACGATCGACCAGCGTCGTCTTGCCGTGATCGACGTGGGCGATGATGGCGATGTTGCGGATGTCGCCGCGGCGGGCGTGTCCGGGCACCTGCGTCCTCTTCCAAAGCGGAGATTATACCGTCCCGGGGGCCGGGGCGGGCATTCGCCTATTCGATCGTGAAGCGAACCCTGGGGGTGGCGGGCCGGACCAGGGTGCGGGCGCCCGCGGAGCGCGCCGTCTTCTTTTCCATCAGGATCTCGCGCGTCGCGTTCTTCAGGAAGTACAGCTCCACGATCGACAGGCCGGTGAACATCTTCTCGATGTCGCGATTCTGGTAGACCTGGCGCTGCAGCGGCGGGCCCGGCTGCTCGTCGCAGGCGACGTGCGTCTCGTCGAGGATACGGTAGCGCCGGGGCGTGTCGGGCCCGTCCGGCCGGCGCGCGTGGAAATAGCCCAGGAGCAGCCCGCCCGGCTTCAGGATGCGGCGCGCCTCGGAGGCCAGAAGTCGCATCGCGGCGGGTGCGTAGAAATTGCAGATGTCCCACGCCACGATCGCCTCAAACGTCTCGTCGGGATAATCGAACTGCGTGGGCAGGTTGGCATTCTGGACCGCGGCCCACCGGCCGGCGGTCCCGGTCCGGGCCGGGGCCTGCGGCGCGTCCGGACGGACCCGCGGTACGGCGGTGGACGCAAAGGTCCGCGGCGGAAGCACGATGCGCCGTGACGGGCGAGCGCCGGGGCGCGCGGGCGACCCGGAGGTTGCGTCGCGCGGCGCCGCCGCGGGAGCGCCGGGCGGTCCGGGACGCGCCGCCGCGGCCGGGGCCGAAGGAGCCACCAGGCTGTCGGTGGCGCGCACGATCCCGCGCTCCGCCGGCGAATCATCGCCCGTCCCCGGGGCAGCGCCGGCGTCACCTCCCGGGCCGGCCGCGGGCGCGCCCTCGAGAGACAGAAGGAGATCCTCGACGTGCACCTTGCAGCCGCGCTGCGCAAAAAACTCGATGTTGGAGCCGGAAAGCCGTCCGAGATCCAGCAGGTGCGGCTTCTCCATATGGCGGAGCCGCTTGATGAACTTGGCGAGGATGTGCGAGACCGCGACACCGCCCGTCACGCCGTCGATCGGGACGCCGTCCTGCACGCCGATTCTTCGGAACAGATGCAGCATGACTCGCACTCCCCGATGCGCCGGAGGACACGACGCGAAGCGCCAGGCGCCCGGCGGCCGGCATCCGCCCCGGGGCCGCCGGCCCCGGGGCGGGGACCCTGCACGGGCGGGCCGGGCAGCGTCCCTGGGCGCCGGCCGTTACAGCCGGGAGCCCTGGAGCTTCACGTCGTCCTTCATCTCGGGGATGCGGCGGACCTCTTCGGGCTTCACCGGGGCCGCGGTCTTGCGGGCCGATTCGGAGGTGCGCTCCATGTCGACGCTCCCCTTGAAATGCGCGCCGTCCGCGATGGTGATGCGCGGGGCGGCGATGTCGCCGTTCAGGCGCCCGGTCGGCGCGATCTCGACGCGCTCCTTGGCGTAGGCATGGCCCTGGACGTCGCCGGCGATCACGATGGTGTTGGCGTGCAGGTCCGCCTTGATCTTGCCGTTGGGACCGATGGTCAGATTGTGATCCCGCAGCTCGATCTTCCCTTCGACGCGTCCATCGATCGTGAGGTCTTCGTCGCCCTGCAGCTCGCCCTTGATAAAAATCGACGGTCCGATGTTCACGATGCGGCCTCCCTTCGACGGATCGGAAGTATAGACGGGATTAACAGGTGACTCGCTCGGGCGACCGCTGGCGTCTCTCTTGTCCCAC
>QHXY01000287.1 GCA_003223145.1 Acidobacteriota bacterium | reverse complement strand
GCCCTCTGCGTCATCGAGATTCACCTGCCCGGGGTCGCCTCTCTGAAGGAGAAGCGCCAGGTGCTTCGCAGCCTGAAGGACGGATTGCGGGGCCACTACAATGTCTCCGTCGCGGAAATCGACCATCAGGATCTATGGCAGCGGGCCACGCTCGGAATCGTCGGGATCGCGTCGGCCCGGGTGCCTCTGGAGCAGACCTTCTCGTCGATCCAGGACGAAGTCGAGCGGAAGGTGCCCGGCGAGGTCCTGAGCAGCGAGGTCGAGTTCCTCACCTGAGCCGCCTGATGAGGACTCCGTGAGCACACGCACGGACCGCGTGTCCGATCTGATCAAAGGCGAGATCTCGCGTCTTCTGCTGCGCGAGGTGCGTGACCCGCGCGTCGGCTTCGTGACCATCACGGGCGCGACGGTCAGCCCCGACCTGAAGAACGTCCGCGTGTTCGTGAGCATTCTGGGCGAGCCCCAGGCCCGGCAGGACTCGCTCAACGCGCTGAACAGCGCCGTCGGTTACTTCAAGCGCATGCTGTTCCGCAACCTCAGGCTGCGATTCGCTCCGACGGTTCTGTTCCGGCTGGACGAATCGCTCGACCGCGGCGACCGCATCGAGCGTGTCCTGCGCGAGATTCACGACGGGCAGCGGGCCGCCGGGGATCCCGGCGAAGAGGAGTGATCGCCGTGATGCCGATCGAAGGCGTGCTCCTGGTCGACAAGCCGCGGGGCCCGACCTCCCACGACGTGGTGACGGTGGCGCGCAGGGCCTTGGGGGTAGAGCGCATCGGCCACGCGGGCACCCTGGACCCGATGGCGACCGGCCTGCTCGTTCTGATGGTCGGCAAGGCGACGCGCCTCGCCCCGTTCCTGTCGGGTATGGACAAGACTTACAGCGGAGCGCTCCGACTGGGGGTCGCCACCGACACCTTCGACCGGGATGGCACGCCGCTCGGACCACCCCGACCGGTCAACGTCGATGAGGCGGCGCTGCGCGCCGCGTTCGAGCGCTTCCACGGAACCGTCATCCAGGTCCCACCTGTGTTCTCCGCCAAGAAGGTCCGGGGCACGCCCATGTATCGGCTGGCTCGCCGCCATAAGCCGGTATCACCGGTTCCGACCAGGGTCACCTTCCAACGGCTGGAGCTGCTGGGATTTTCGGGAACGGAGGTGAGTTTCGAGGCTCAGGTGTCGGCCGGCACCTACCTGCGGTCGTTCGCCAACGATCTCGGAGAGATCCTGGCGTGCGGGGCCCATCTCGATTCGCTCCGGCGTGTCGCGGCCGGGCCATTCCGGGTCGAGGGAGCACTCACTCCCGAGGAGATGGCCAGCCTCGGTCAGGGCGCGGCAGAGCGCATCACACCGCTCGAAGAGATCCCTCTCGGGATCCCGACCCTGGTGCTGACGGCGGCCGGCACGCACGCCATCCGCCATGGTCGCCCGTGCGGCCTGGGTGACGTCGCCACGCCAGGTCCTCCGCTGCCCCCGGGCCGCTGCCGGCTTAAAGGACCGGAGGGGCGCCTCATCGGAATCGGGGAGGTACAACTCACCTCCCCCTCCGAAACGCGACCAATCATCAAGCCCCAGATCGTCTTCGGTGGCTAGATCGCGGCTTTACAGCCTTCGGCACATATGCTAAAGTCCCCTTTCGATCGTGCGTTTCGGCCGGTTCTCCGCTTGGCACGCGAGACGAGGTATGGCGCTGACGAAAGAGTCGAAATCGGACATCATCAACTCGTATCGGGTCCATCCATCGGACACGGGGTCGCCGGAGGTCCAGATCGCCATTCTGAGCCACCGCATCGAGGACCTGACCGGGCATTTCAATGCGCACGCCAAAGATCATCATTCCCGCCGCGGTCTGCTCAAGATGGTCGGAACCCGCCGACGCCTCCTGGACTATCTCAAAAACAGGAATGCGGAGCGCTACCGGGAGTTGATCAAGAAACTCGGGATCCGCAAATAGGAAGGCCGCGATCCCGGGCGACGGCACACCCGCAGACGGTTTCCAGCCGAACCGGATGGCATGGATCGAACCCGAAAGCCGATTCCGGGGAACAGTTGAAGGGAAATCTGGCTTCATACATCATCCCGACCCTTCAGTCTTCCCTTCCCCCGGCGGTGCCCAGGGCTTCGGTGCTCGGCCGTCCCGCGATGTCGTCGATCGAGGTTGCCTTCCTTAAATCACCGGGCGCGTGCGCGCGCGCCGGTCCGGACGCCGGTTGCACGTACCCAGGGACTGGCTTCCGACCCAGGAGGACGAATTGATTACGACACGCACCATTGATTTTGGCGGACGGTCCCTGACCATCGAGACGGGAAAGGTGGCAAAACAGGCCGACGGCGCCGTGACCGTTCGCTACGGTGACACTGTGACTCTGGTCACCGCCACGGCCGAACGCCGCGAGAGGCAAGGGGTGAGCTTCCTCCCCCTGACGGTGGACTACCGCGAGAACACATACGCGGCAGGCAAGATCCCGGGCGGTTTCTTCAAGCGCGAGGGGCGGCCGAACGAGAAGGAGACTCTCACGTCGCGGATGATCGATCGCCCGATCCGCCCCTTGTTCCCCAAGGGCTGGTCGTTCGAGACCCAGGTCATCGCCCTGGTCCTGTCGGCCGACCTGGCCAACGACCCCGACGTCCTCGCGGTGACTGGCGCGTCGGCGGCGCTGTACCTGTCGGATATCCCCTTCACCACGCCCATCGCCGCCGTCCGGGTGGGCCTCGACGACAGCGGCTACGTTCTCAACCCCACCTACGAGCAGATGGAGACCAGCCGGCTGGATCTGGTCGTGGTCGGCAGCAAGAACGACGTGATCATGGTCGAGGCCGGCGCCAGCGAGGTCAGCGAGAAAGAGATGCTCGAGGCGATCTGGTTCGGCCAGCGTCACTGCCGCACACTGGTCGAGTTGCAGGAGGACATGGCGCGTGAGGCGGGCAAGGCGAAACGGGCGGCGAAGGCGCGCGACTTGGACGCGGATCTCTACCGGCGGACCGAGGAGGCCTGCCGCGAGCGCCTGTACCAGGCGATGAAGATGCCCGTAAAAATCGACTCGTACCGGGCGGTGGCCGCCATCATGGACGAGCAGGTCAAGGCGATCCCCGAGACCGAGCCCCAGCGCCGCGACCAGACGACGCTCATCCTGAACGACCTGCACAAGAAGATCGCGCGTCGGGAGCTCCTGGTCGAGCGGCGGCGTTTCGACGGCCGCGCCGCCAACCAGCTGCGCAAGGTCACCTGCGAAGTCGGGGTCCTGCCGCGCACGCACGGCTCGGCCCTGTTCACGCGCGGCGAGACGCAGGCGCTGGTCACCAGCACGCTGGGCACCTCCGAGGACGTGCAGCGTCTGGACTGGCTGGAGGGCGAGTCCGAGAAGCGCTTCATGCTGCACTACAACTTCCCGCCCTTCTCCGTGGGTGAGGTCAAGTTCCTGCGCGGCCCCGGCCGCCGTGAGATAGGCCACGGAGCGCTGGCGGAGCGCGCCCTGCTGCCACTCATGCCGAGCGAGGACGAGTTCCCCTACACGGTCCGCCTGGTCTCGGACATTCTGGAGTCCAACGGTTCCTCCTCCATGGCCTCGATCTGTGGAGGCTCGCTGTCCCTGATGGACGCGGGGGCGCCGCTGCGATCCGCGGTCGCGGGCGCCGCCATGGGTCTGGTCAAGGAGGGCGACAACTACGTGATCCTGACCGACATCGCCGGCGTGGAGGACCATTACGGCGACATGGATTTCAAGGTCGCCGGCACGCGCGAGGGGATCACCGCCCTGCAGATGGACATCAAGATCGACGGCATCAGCAAGGCGATCATGGATCAGGCCCTGGCCCAGGCGCGCGAGGCGCGCATGCAGATCCTCGACGTCATGGACACGACGCTCGCCAAGCCCCGCCCGAACATCTCCTCGTTCGCACCGCGCATCTTCACCATCCGCATCAACAAGGACAAGATTCGCGAGGTGATCGGACCCGGCGGCAAGATGATCCGCTCGATCATCGAGAGAACCGGGTGCAAGATTGACGTCGAGGACGACGGCCGGATCAATATCGCATCGGTTGACGAATCCTCGGCGCTCAAGGCGATTGAGATTATCAAGGAGATCACCGCCGAGGCGGAGGTGGGCAAGACCTACCTCGGCAAGGTGACGCGCATCGCCAATTTCGGCGCTTTCGTCGAAATTCTCCCCGGCCTCGAGGGCCTGCTCCACATCTCCGAGCTCGCAGAGCACCGGGTCAAGGAGGTCCAGGACGAGATTAAAGAGGGAGAAGAAATCCTGGTCAAGGTGATCGACGTGGACGGTGACCGCATCCGCCTCAGCCGCAAGGCCGTCCTGCGGGACAAGCGAATCGAGGCGGGTGAGCCGGCGCCGCAGGAAGTCGCCGCGGCGGGTGACTCCGGCCGCGGTGGTCCACGGCGCCCGTTCGGCGGCGGAGGCCACGGCGGGCACGGCCGCAGGCCCCACTCGTCGCGTCACCGCTAGAGAGACAGGCGGCCAAGGCCCTTCCTGGCCGGACGCGAAGGGGGATCCGCGTGACCGCGAAGCTTGGCGACTGGCTCCTCGCCAGAGGGAAGATCACCGAGGAGCAGCTTCAGCGCGGCCTGCAGGACAAGGCCTTCTTCGGCGAGCGTCTCGGCAACAGCCTCGTCAAGCTGGGATTCATCGACGAAGATACTCTCGGCGAGTATCTGGCCGAAATCGCCCGTACCCGATATGCCCCGGCGCGCCGGCTCGAGAGCGTTCCCCCCGAGGTCATCGCTTCCGTACCGGCCCGCCTGGCGGCGAAGTACTGGATCGTGCCGATCGTCATCGAGGGCCGCCGGCTGCATCTGGCGATGCGCGATCCGAAGGATTTGATCGCCCTCGACGAGATCGCCTTCCTGACCGGGTTGCCGATCGAGCCTTACGTCGCGACCGAGTTCCGTCTGATCCGGGCCATCGAGCGGTACTACAAGATCAGCCTCGGCACGAAGGCCATCCCGGTCACACCGGGACCGCCCGACCCGGTCCGCTCCAAGATCGCGCCGGTGGTTCAGCCGTCACAGAAACCGTCGGAGCCGGAGGTCGGTCTGGACGGTCTGCCGCTGAACGCCGACCCCCAGGATCTCGACCAGCCGTTCCTGAGCCCGAGCGGCGGAGCGCCTCCACCCACCCTGGAGCCGGGTGAGCCGCTTCCCCGTTCACTCGATGCGTGGCGCGAGGGTGATCGGGAGTCGTCGGTGGCGGGCCGCGATCCCGTCCTGGCAACCGAGCCGGGCCCGGATCGGCAGGCGCCGCGGCCACCGACCGGCTCCACGCGCCCCCTCGCCGCGGTCGCGGCACCACCGGG
>QHXY01000038.1 GCA_003223145.1 Acidobacteriota bacterium | reverse complement strand
GAACGTGGACCTATTCATTCCCCTTCGGCGACTTCGACGACCCGCCTTGCGCGACCGCGGGTGCCGAGGCGCGCTGCGATCTTGGCACCGTCCCAGCGAGCGGCGCCGGCGACCTGACGGTCACGGCGACCCCGACGGCGGCGGGCCTGCTGACTGAACAAGCGACGGCGAGCACAGATTCCACCGATCCGGATGTCACCAACAATGCGGCGGCCACGACCGTCGACGTGTTCCGATCCGTGACGATCGACATCCAGCCGGGCGACTCCACGAACGTCGTCCAGTTGAAGCGGGGCGGCCTGATCAGCGTCGCGATCCTCAGCACGCCGCAATTCAACGCGAGCACGGTCGATTCGACGACGGTCTGCTTCGGCGACGCGGAGGCGCCCGCGGAACGTACCTGCGCGGAGGTGCACGGGCGCGGGCATCTCGCCGACGTCAACCGCGACGGTAGGGTGGATATGGTGCTGCACTACGACGTGTCGGCGACCGGAATCGATCTGGGCGATCACAGCGCCTGTCTGAAGGGGAGAACGACCGCGGGCGTGGGCATCTATGGTTGCGATGCGGTTTCTCCACAATGACCGTGAGCTGAGAAGCCGCATGGGCGCGGGAGGGCCGAGTGCCCGCGCGACGAGCATCCAGGAACCGCCGCCGGGTCTCCCGCCCTCTTTCGCCACGCACCGGTCAACCCGTGTTCACGGAGAGGCTCTTGCCCGCGCCTCACCCAAGAACATTTGAGCCGGGAACGCGTGCTGTGGGGCCCGGGGCGCTATGATATCCGTCTGTTCCTGCGCGCCACGGGACGCGGCGAATAGCCCCCGCGGCTGAGAGAGGCGCTGAGCCGGGAGGATCCGGCGGTGGTGAGGCCGTGATGGCGACGAAGACCCTGAGCGAACATCTCGAGGACGAAGGCCGGCGCACCCCGGCGCTGACGGTCGATCTGGCAACGCTCCTGAGGCAGATGGGAGAGTGCGGCAGGCGCCTGACGCTCGTGGTGCGGCGCGCCGCTCTTTCGGGAAGCCTGGGGCTGCAGGCGGGCGGCGAGATCAACGCCACCGGCGATACCCAGAAGAAGCTCGATGTCCTGGCCGACGAGGCCGTTCTGGAACGAATCGGCTCGACCGGACTGGTGGGCGCGGTCGTCTCCGAAGAGCTCAAGGAGCCGCGGGCTCTCCCCGGCCGGGAGGCGCGCTACGTCCTGTGCACCGATCCGCTTGACGGCTCGTCGAACACCGACATTGACGCTCCGATGGGTACGATCTTCGGGATCCATCGAAAGGCGGCCGCCGGCCCGATCGATCCGGCGCGGGATCTCATCCGCAAGGGCTCGGAGCAGGTCGCCGCCGGCTACATCCTGTACGGCCCGAGCACGATGATGGTCTACACCGCGGGAGCCGGTGCGCACGGCTTCACGCTCGACGAGGAACGGGGCGCCTTCGTCCTGACCCACGAGACAATGAAGTGCCCCGAGCGCGGCACGATCTACAGCGCCAATCTCGGCAACCTCAACCGCTGGTCGCCAGGTGTGCGTCGCTACGTCGATCATGTGACCGCGCCGGACCCGGCGACGCGGCGACCTTATTCGCTGCGCTACATCGGGGCCCTGGTCGGCGACGTGCATCGCAGTCTGATCAACGGAGGGATCTATTTCTACCCGGCGGACGCCGCCCATCCCGACGGCAAGCTCCGGCTCATGTACGAGTGCGCCCCGATGGCGATGATCGTCGAGCAAGCGGGCGGGCGCGCCAGCACCGGGACCGGCCGGATTCTCGACATCGAGGCGCGCACCATCCATCAACGCACGCCACTCGCCATCGGGAGCGCCGCCGAAGTGGCCTTGTACGAATCGTTCCTGAAGTGAGGAGCCCGACATGACCGAACGCGTCCGAGAGATCCTGAGCTGGTACGGCAGCGACAACCCCGGCACCCTGACCAACCTCTCCCGGCTGCTCAACCACGGCAAGCTCGGCGGCACCGGCAAGCTGGTGATCCTGCCGGTTGATCAGGGGTTCGAGCATGGGCCGGCGCGCAGCTTCGCGCCGAACCCGCCCGCGTACGACCCCCGCTATCACTTCGAGCTGGCGATCGAGGCCGGCTGCAACGCCTACGCCGCGCCGCTTGGCTTCCTCGAGGCGGCGGCGCGCGACTTCGCGGGGCAGATCCCGCTCATCCTGAAGGTCAACAGCCACGACGTCCTGGGGGACGAGAGAGACCCCGACCAGGCGATGACCGGCAGCGTCGGCGATGCCCTGCGGCTCGGCTGCTCGGCCATCGGCTACACCATCTACCCCGGCTCGTCGCATCGTCTGGAGATGTACGGCCGGATTCGGGCCTACGCCGAGGAGGCCAAGCGCCACGGGCTGGTCGTCGTGGTCTGGTCCTACCCGCGCGGCTCGGGTCTGAGCAAGGAGGGGGAGACCGCCATTGACGTCACCGGCTATGCCGCCCAGATCGCCGCCCAGCTCGGGGCGCACATCGTCAAGGTCAAGCTTCCCTCCGCGCACATCGAGCAGGAGGCCGCCCGCAAGGTCTACCTGAAAGAGAAGATTCCGGTGGAGACTGCCGCCGAACGGGTGCGTCACGTCGTCCAGTGCGCCTTCAACGGCCGCCGGATCGTCATCTTTTCCGGAGGCCCGGCCGAGTCGGACGACACCGTGCTCAACGAGGTCCGCGGCATCCACGAGGGGGGCGGCTTCGGCTCGATCATCGGCCGCAACTCCTTCCAGCGCAAGAAGGCGGACGCCCTGAAGCTGCTCGACCGGGTCATCGGGATCTACAAGAGCTGAGCCAGCGGGCCCGCACACCATGACCACGAACCCGACGAGGGAGCCCGACCCCACCGTCGAGCCCGTGCGACCCGGTCGCGGCGATCTCGCGGTGGTCGGCGAGCTGCTCCCGTACCTGCGCCCCTATCTCGGCCGCATCGTCTTGTCGCTCGGACTCATCCTGGCCTCCAAGGTCGCCACTCTCCTCGTGCCGTCGGTCTGCTCCTCGCTTACGGGGTCTCCCGCGTCGGCGTCACCCTGTTCACCGAGCTGCGGCAGGTTGTGTTCGCACGGGTCATGGCGAGAACCTCGCGGCAGATCACCGTGAAGGTCTTCCGCCACCTGCACGAGCTGAGCCTGCGCTTTCATCTCGACCGGCGCACGGGCGGGGTGGCGCGCGATCTCGAGCGCGGCAGCACTGCGGTCTCCGACCTGCTCGACTGGACGCTGTACACCATCGTGCCGACCGCCGTCGAGGTGCTGCTGGTCACGGTCCTCCTGGTGCTGGCGTACGACTGGAGCTTCGCACTGATCATCCTCACCACGCTCGCGGCCTACGCGGCGTGGAGCTTCATCGTGACCGAATGGCGGACGCGGTATTATCGGGCCGCGGTCGAGGCCGACACGCATGCCAACGAGCGCGCCGTCGATTCGCTGATCAACTACGAGACCGTCAAGTACTTCAACAACGAGAAACACGAGACGGCGCGCTACGACGAGAGCCTGCGCCGCCTCGAGGACGCCAACGTCCTGGCGCAGAAGACCCTCGCCCTGCTCAACCTCGGTCAGACCGTCATCGTGGCGATCGGCGTCACCGCGATGATGTGGCGCGCCGCCGCCGGCGTGGTCGGCGGCCGGCTCACCGTCGGCGACCTGGTGCTGGTCAACGCCTACCTCCTGCAGCTCTCGTCGCCCCTGTTCTTCCTCGGCATGATGTATCGCGAAGTCAAGCAGGCGGTCACCAACCTGGGGCGACTGTTCGCGCTGCTTGATCAGCACCCGGACGTGCAGGATCGTCCCGGCGCCGTGCCGCTCGTGGCGCGTCATCCGCGCATCGGCTTCGAGGGGGTCCGGTTCGCGTACGACCCGCGCCGCGAGATCCTGCACGGCGTCGACTTCGAGATCCCTCCCGGCGGCACGGTCGCCGTCGTCGGCCACTCCGGTTCCGGAAAGTCGACGCTGGCGCGTCTGCTGTACCGCTTCTATGACATCGACGCCGGGCACATCCGCATCGATGGCCTGGACTTGCGCGAGATGACGCAGAAGACGCTGCGGGCCGCCATCGGGATCGTCCCGCAGGACACCGTGCTGTTCAACGACACGATCCTCTACAACATCCACTACGGCCGCCCGGACGCGACCCGCGAGGAGGTCGAGGCGGTCGCGCGCGCCGCCCACATCCATGAGTTCATCGTGAAGCTCCCCGACGGCTACCTGACCCCGGTAGGCGAGCGGGGCCTGAAGCTGTCGGGCGGAGAGAAACAACGCGTCGCGATCGCCCGGGCGCTGTTGAAGAACCCGGCCATTCTCATCTTCGACGAAGCCACCTCGGCGCTCGACTCGCAATCGGAGAAAGTGATCCAGGCCGAGCTCGAGCGCATCCAGGTCGGGCGCACGACCCTGGTGATCGCCCATCGGCTATCGACCGTCATGGGCGCCGATCAAATCCTGGTGATGGACGAGGGACGCATCGTCGAGCGTGGCACGCACGACGAATTGCTGGCCGCAGGCCGGCATTACGCCCGAATGTGGTCGCTGCAGCAGCAGGAGCGGGCCGTGGAGGTCGCGTCGCAAACCGCCGGAGGGTCAGCGCTCGGGATGCCTCGACCGGGGGCCGAGCGCAGCTGAATTCCGTGCGGCAGGGGATCAGGCGCCGCCGCCCGCCTGCGCGCGGTAAGCGCGCGGGCTGAGGCCGAACTCGGCGCGGAACGCGCGGTTAGGGTCAGCGCCTTCGGCCACTGAAGCTCAGGCACGAGGATTTCCCGAGCGCCTACGCTGCGGCCGACCGCATGGACTTGACAGGAGGTGGCAGACCGTTATATACGCCTAGTAAAAGTCTCCATCGTCACGGTCCGACCGACTCGCGAACCAGCGAATTGGGGGGGATTCGCTGGATGGCTTTCCCGGAAAGCCGAAATCCCATTTGCTCGCGCCGATCGTTGCACTCGGTCCGCTCGCAGGACGGTCTTCGCATGCTCCAGGAGCAGAAAGCAGGATCACGTGAAAGACACTAGATGGATCAAAGTCCTCTTCGTGCTGGTTGTGCTCATCGGGCTGGCTGCTGCGGGCTATTTTGTCTATTCAGGCTTCGTTGAATACTGGTCGATCAGGGCCGTCTTCAATTCAGCCACGCAGAAGATCGTCTCGATTACGGGTTTGAACATCTGGCTGGCCCGCGCTCTTGCCTGTGGAATCGTCGCGCTCCTGCCCCTCGGAGTGCTCGCGCTCAAGCCGGTGTTTTTCTCCGGTGCGCGCGTGCGCAGGCAGCATGCCCGTTGGACCATTCTGGCGTGCGGTGCCGGTTTCTTCGTCCTCTTTTATTTTCTCACCAAGGACAACGTCATGGGCAAGTACTTCGTTTACGATCCCATCTCGAACCACATCGAGTTGTCTGACGCCGGCGGCATCGACCCCAGAACGAACCAGGAGCGCCGCCCGATTGACAGTCCGCAACTGGCGATGGAGGTGCGGCTCTTCATCGCACGCACCGAGGGGAAGCTGGCATCGTCCCAGATCTACTTTGATCAGACCGGCGAGGCGCTGTATCGATACTATCGGGCGCCGGACGGACGGATCGAGATCTATCCGAGGTTCCTGGCCTATCACCCGCGTTACGGTCAGCAAATGCCGCTCCTGAACGACGCCGACGTCGTCCGTCAATACGAGACACAGTTGTCGACGGCGAAGACCGCGGCGCGGTCCGGGCAGGGCCGGCCGATCAATCCGACCCAGAAGAAGAGACCCGTCTCCGGCACGGCGAGGCCCGCGGTCGCGCGTGAGGCGACGGCAGCGGCGCGCGTGGGGCCCGAGTCGGACAACCCGGGTCCGTCGCTGCCCGCCGTCCCCGCGCCGCCCACGCCGATCGTGAAGACCCTGGCGCCGGGCACCTCCCTGCACGTGGTCCTTTTGCGCGCGCTCTCCAGCAAGACGAACCGGCCAGGCGACATGTTCACCGGGCGCTTTGACCACGACATCCTGGTTGACGGCGTCACCGTCATCCCGGCCTCGTCGGAGATCACCGGGAGCGTGACGGAAGCGGTCCCGCAGCCGAAGATCGGCGGAGCGGCCAGCCTCGCCCTGCAGTTCACCAGGATTAAGCTTCCCGGTGGGGCCGTGGTCCCGATCCGGGCGTCGTGGGCCCAAAAGGGCAAGAGCAAATCGGGCAAGGATGCGGCCAAGATCGGGGGATCGGCGGGAGCCGGCGCGTTTCTCGGCAGTCTCCTCAGCAAGAGCGACAAGACGAAAGGCTCGGCGATTGGGGCTCTCGTCGGCGGCGCGGGGGGGACCGCCATCGCGGCAGGCACCGGGCGTCAGGAGGTGGAGATCTCCGCGGGCGCCACGATCAACGTCGCCCTCGAGGAACTGGCGCAGGTCACGATCACCACGGACTGACCGCACTCTCCGGGTCGATCGAATCACTCCGGGCGACGCCCGCGCGACCCGACAGGTGGCAGTAGACGAGATGAACCCCGGTGAGGCACGGATTGATCGCCGCGCGGTAGCGGGCTTTTTGACCGGACTCGCGCTGGCGACGAGCGCCAACGCGGACTTCCGGCCGGTGCCCGGTCGCGAGTACCACGAGGTTCTCAACGCGACGAACCGCGTGCGCGGCGAGGCCGTCGTGGCGCTCGTTCTGGCTCCGACCGTTGAGGCGCAGCAGGCGGACACGATCCGGGTCCGTCTGCCGGCGTCATACAGCGGCGAGCTCCGGGTGCAGGTTCTGAGCGCCGACGGGCGCTTCCGGGGCGAGGGCTCCTTCTCCGGCTCGCGGGGCGACGATCGCTGGGTCGGTTTGCGGCTCGGCCGGGGCGTAGCCAAGGAGCAGCCGCCCGCGGACCCGCCTCGCCCGGTGAGCACGGAGACGCTGGCGCTCTCGGTGCGCGGCGCCGACGGGACCCTCTACGTGGCGCGCTGGGGCGGCGAGACGCCTGCGGCGAACGATCGCGGCAGCCTGCGCATCTATGTCAACAGCGGACGCGCGGACATCTTCATCGTGCCGGGCGCGACGAAGGCGGTTCATTGCCGGTCGCTGAACATCGCCCAGGCGTTGCGGTACGACACCTACTGCGATGTGCCGCTCGCCGACATTCCTCCCGACGGCAAGTTCAAGCTGATCCGAAGGGATCAGTTCGAAGAACAGACACAGACCTTTTCGGTGTACCTGCCGCGCGAGTGACGAGGGGTCCGTGACAACCGAGGCGCCACAGTCCAAGACGGATTCATGGCTGAAGAAATCCTTCGTCGGCGCGGTGACGGTGTCGGTCCTCGGAGGCGTTCTCGTGCTCGCACTGAGGGGGCTGAACCAGCCGGCGGGCAGCGGGACGCTGTCCATCAATGCAGTGACCGGCTCGCTCACGCTCGAGCCGTTGTGCGACGAGCCCGTGACCTGGGATCTGCCGGCGGGTCGCGTCGGCCGGCGCAGCGTCGCGCCCGGCGAGCCCGGATACGGGACATCGGCCGGGGCCGTTACGATGACGCTCGCGGCCGGATCCCGGACACGCGTGACCTCGCCGGAACCCGGCGTCCTGCGCGTATCGGTGGAGAAGGACGACGAGCTTGCCCGCCGCTGCCCGTCCGCTGCGAGTCCGCATTACCGCCTCGTCCTCGATGGAACGCCTGCGGCCCAGGACCCCGTCGGCTTCAACTATGAGAACCGAACCGGTGCGCAGGCCGGTCCGATCGGCCTCTCCCTGCCGGTCGCGGGTCGCGTCATCATCGGACAGGCGGTGCCCGAGGGGGCTGATTGGCGGGCGCGCTCGGCGCCGATCCTGCTGACTGGCTCGATCCTGCGCCGCGTCAAGCCATGGTTCGGCAACGATGTCATGACTGTCGGCGAACCGGAGCGACTCGACGAGGGCAGTATCGTTGATTCGCACGCTTGCCTCGATTCGGGAAAGGCGGGAGCATCCCCGGCTTCCGAATGTTCCGCCGCGGTGCCGGTGCCGGCGGTCGGTTTCTTTCGCACATTGAGCGAAGGCGGGCTTCAAGTGCAGTTGTATGCCCAAGGGCCGGCCGGCCTGCAGAACTATCGTGGGCCGCAGCATCTCATCGAAGTCCCCCTGAGTACGGCGCTGTGGGAATCCGATACGGCCAAGCTCTGGGGTGCCTTCTTCCTGCTGATATTCGCCTGTTTCGAGCAGGTCGCGCAGGTCTATCTGTTCACCTACCGTTTGCTGGAAGACAGTTGGCGTCGGGCGGGCCGGATTCTCATGGGGGGCCATCCCGGGACGCGGAGCCCTGCCGTCGCTCCCGACCAACCCCGAGTCGACGGAAGCAAGCCCGCCGAAGCGGCCGGCGCGACCGAGAGGTATCACCTCTATGAAAACGTCAAACCAACCGACCGCAAGAAGACCAACCGGTGATGCCGCCATGAAGGGCACGTCCAGGGCGCTGGTTCGGGTGCTGGCTTTCTGCGCGGCCGTCTCCTTCGCCCGCGCGGAGCCGGTCGAAGTCCGCCAGGGCGATTACATCGGCGCGGGGTACTCGTTCCGCCGCGGCAATGCGTGCACCGTCGTGACCGCCCGGCATGTCGTCCCCGACATCGGGGCGCCGATCACCGTCCTCGATCGGAGCGGTGCCAAGGTGGAGGGCAGCCGCAGCTACGACAACGAATTCTACGATCTGGCCCTGGTCGCGCTGACGGACGCAAGAACGATCGCTTGCACGACGACCTGGCCGGAGCGGCCGCCGGCCGTCCCCACAAAAATCCCGGGCACGAAAGAGTTCCAGGCGATCCGTCACTATCCGAGCGGCCGCGAAACGATCGTGCGCCTCAAGCCCGCCGGTGGCATCAAGCACCTGCTCACCCTCGCGCCGGTCGATAACCTGCATATCCGGGAATCCGACAGCGGGGCGATCGTCATGCTGGACGGGCGGCCGGCCGGCATCGTGCAGAGCGTCGACAGCGGCACCGACCGCGTGAACGTCCTGCGCTTCGACACGATCGATCAGCTCGTCGGCGATCGTTTTCGAAGCACCGGCGGCGGCAGCGCCCTCGGCTTCGAGGGGGTAGTCTGGCGGGGTCGCGTCCACCCGAACTGGACCACGTATGTGCAGTCATGGCTGGTGGAGCAGGCCGGGAGGCAGGTGGTGACTGCTTCCGGTCCCGATGCCAAACCGCCCGCGGAGCTGTGCTCGATCCGGGTCGAAATCCTGTCGTGGGAACGGGCCGCCGTGCCGAATCCGGCGTATCAGAATGTGCAGGAGCAGCTCAAGACCTGCGGCAAGAAAGGATGGCTCTACGAACAGATGTGCCGCCAGGCGCGGAGCACCAGTCAATCGACGCCGCGGCAGCTGATGAGCCAGAAGCTGACGTTCAACGCGATCGTCCAGCCGCCCGGCGCGCCGGTGCTCAGCAAACTCGCCACCGACTCGGCGGTCCCGAAATCCGGGGCCCCGATGACCCAGGCCGAAATCGAAATGTCGTCTCTGCAGGCCATCGTCGGGCCCGTGCTGAAGGGACTGCTCGATCGCAGCTCCTGCGATTGAGCTGCTGAGTTGGCGCGCTAGCCGGCCGCTGCCATCCGGGCGAACTGCCGCTTCATCGCGTTGACCTGCGCGAGGTAGGCGGCAACGTCGTGGTCGCCGCAGCGCTGGCGGGCGGCCAGACGGAAGCCGTGCGCCGCATAGGCGTCCCCCTCCCCCGGCCCGCACAGGTGGATCACGGCGGCCAGATCCTGCTGCCGCTCGGGCGTGGCGGCGGCGACCCGATAACGCTCGACGGCGCTCGCGACACGTCGATCCAGAAGGGCCGCTGTCATCTCGATGGCGTGGCTCGGCACGACGCGGCTGTAGAGGATGTTGAACCAGCACGATGACGGGTCGAGCCAGGAGCCAGCCTCGACCACCACGTGGTCGTGGGTGCAGTAGCGCTTCGCTTCGCTGAAAGTCGCATCGGTGATCTGGTACATGCCGACCGCGCTCGACGCTGGCTGGTACACCTTGAACGCGCCAGTAGGTCCGCGCCAGGGGGTCGGCCGCCCCTTCGGCCTGGGCGAGCGCGGCCAGGAGCGCCGGTGTGATGACGGCGGTCGAGTGCTCGTTGAAGAGCGGCTCGTAGCTCCGCCAGGTCTCGGCGGGTGTCTTGGCGAGAACGCCGGTCACCGGAAAAAACAGCTCGGTCGGCTTGCGGATCGCCTGGTAGGCCCAATTGGTCACAGCCCAGGCCGCCAGGAGGACGACCAACCCCACGACGACCCTGACCAGAGGCGGCGCGGCCCGCAACGCCACGATGGAGCGCCGCACCGACCGGGCCAGGCGCCGGCCCGAGCGCGCCAGGCGACGGACGGTCGCTCGCCGGACCCAGGGCGCGTGCCTCCTTCGCCGCCGGCTCCTTGGAGGGCGCCAAGGTGCGTGGGACATCATGAAGCGATTATGCCGCAGCGGGTGCCGACTGTGAAAACGCGACCTGCTCCTGGGAGATCCGGCCGGCGATTCAGTTCGCCGCTTTCCTCGGCGTTTTCAAGAGGATAGCGACTCGCCGGGGCATACGACCCGCCAGGGGCCTTCGGCAATCACACGCATCCATGTCGCAGATCCAACCCGGACTGCGTTTATCACAATGACAGCCTGACTCTTAACCAACGTCTGAAGGGGAGGCCATACCATGCGGGGCAGGGTCATCTTCGCGGTGCTCATCGTGCTGGCTATCGAGGGACTGGGTCTGTCTCTTCTGATGGCCCAGGACGGCACGATCAAGGTCAGAATCAACGAGGCGGTCGCCTTCAAGAAGAACAACGACGACGTGTTCGACCCGCAGCAGGATTTCTATGCCATCAACAGTATCGACGGCGGCGCTCCGTTCTTCACACCCGAAATCGGCAGCCGTGACGACGCGAGCTGGAGCAACCAGATCAACCTCAAGCTGGTGCCGGGGAGGAATCAGCGGTTCTTCGACTTCTACTTCGAGCTCTGGGACCGTGACACCTGCTGCTTCGGCAACGTCGACGACGGCTTCGACATCAGCCCCCAGAACGGCCCCCCCGGCCCCCCGGCTCCCGGAGGCGTGTTCGTCCCGACCATCGTCACGGGCAGCAACCCCCACGTGACGTACGACGTCTGCACGGGGAAGATGCAGGTGGTCGGCGTCTTCGGCTCGAACCCGATTCCGATCGGCAGCAACGCCGCCGAAGTGAACGGCTACAACACCGCTCCCGGTGTCCCTGACAACTGGGGCAGCCTGCGCTTCGACGTGGTGCGGGAACCGGTCAACTGGCTCCCTGACGACGTCGCGATCGACTGGGTCCAGATCGTCCAGTCGGTCTACAAGGCCTCCCGGGCCGTGGCCGACAAGGATACGTCGCTGATCGTCGAGATCTCCAGCACCCACCCGTTCCCCATCACGGCACCCGTCCACGGGCAGATGACCGACGGCATCACGACCGTGCTGGACACGAAGATGGTCTTGATCGCGCCTGGCAGCGTGGCGACGCCCGGCATCACGCTGGTCAGCCTGTTCGACGGCAACCCGACGCAGCCGTTCAAGCCGCAGAAGTCGTTCATCGCCGGAACCGGGAAGGTGAGCGGCTCGGCCAGCGTCGACTACGCCGAGACGATCTCCCCGAACGCCCCGCCGCAGCTGATGGATTGCGCCAATCTCAACAACGTCGGCCAGGCGACGGACCTGCCGTTGATGCACACGTCCGATCCGCTCACCGTCTTCGAGCGCTTCGATTACGAGGAGGATCAGCGCTTCATGACCTCCCCGCAGCTCCAGGCGATGTACACCCGCGAGGAGACCTACCGGCTGGCCTCCTGGCCGATCGCGAACCTCAACAGCTCGCCGACCTTCAACGAGACCTGGTTCGATCACGGCTCGGACTGTCTCCTCTGCTTCGAGCCGTTCAACACTCTCGTGCATTACAACGCCATGGCGGCCCAGGCCGGGATCGACCGCATGGTTCTCTCGGTGCGCAACAAGTGGTTCGCCGAAAACGCGTTCCGCCACGACTTCATCGGCGCGGGATCGGTCGGGTACTCGCTGGGGTGGTTCGCCCCGCGGGCCGTGCTGGCGGAGGACGGCTTCTACGGTGTGTCCACGCACGAGCTCGGCCACACCTACAATCTCAGTCAACATCCCTGCACCAACGCCAGCCCGCCGTTCGGGCCCGGGTGCTACGACGAATACACCCATCCCGCTTCGAATGGACGGCCGTACGAGGCCGAAGGGTTCGACGTGTCGGGAAAGATCTATCCGTCCGGGATCCACGTCGCACCCAATCCCCCGTACGGGGACCTGGCGTGCCCGACCACGCCCCCGCAGTCGCGCGACATCTGCGCGCCCAATCTGATGGACCTCGTCTGCGGAATCGGCAAGGATTGTGGCGGCGGCTACTCCGGATACCAGAACTGGATCGATACCTTCACCTTCCAGTATCTGATGGAGAACACGCTGCCCCACTCCGACCCGTTCGTGGTCAACGTCAGTGGGCTGATTCACTTCCCCAACGGACAGGGGGATGGCTCGACCGCCCCGCTCGTGGAGGGTTTTCTGCCGCTGTTCGACTATCAGTTCATGGGCTCGCAAGACCTTCCCGACGCCCCTCTGAGCGGGGTGGGCGAGGTCTTCAGCGGCGTGGGGGCGTTCCGTATCCGTCTCATGACGCCGGTTGGGGTGCACGACTACCGTTTCAATCCTCGCTTCTTCGCCGACCCGTCGCGGCCCGACCTGATCGGCGGGTTCTCGATCAGCGTGCCGTGGGATCCCTCCACCATGATGGTCCAGCTCATCGGCCCCTCCGACGCGCGGGATACGGGATGCTGGAACAAGCTGTGCGAGGGAGATGGGATCATTCTCGATCAGCGTCCCGTGAGCCCGACGCCGCCGTCCGCTTCGGACCTGCGGGCCGGCCGGGACTCGTCGGCGCCGCCGACGCCGCCCGGCGCTCTCCCGGCGACCCCCACGATCGGTCCCGGCCACGTGGCGGTCGTCGACTGGGGCGCGTCCGATCCCGACTCGCCGGAGACGCGCGCCTCGCTGATCGTGATGCCGCCGCCGTCGCCCGTGGGCCCGTCGGGACCGCCGGTTCCCGTGGCCATCGACATCGTCGGCACGACGTTCCGGATCCCGCAGGAGCGCATGGCCGACGCCCCCGGCCCCTACACCGGGAGGCTGCTCGTCTCCGATGGCGTGAACACGACGGAGATCTTCAACGGCGCCCTGTTCAACATCTGCAATCTGAGCAACGGCGGCGTGGAGTTCTGCAACGGCCTCGACGACGACTGCGATGGCATCGTGGACAACGCGGCGCCCCCGGGAGCGGAGCAGGTCCAGCTGAATCCGCAGCCGTTCCCGCCGGCGCCGGGGGGCACGGCCACGATGATGCAGTGGGTCGCCGACCCGCTGGCGCAGAGCTTCGACGCGGTCTACGGAGACCTGAACATCCTGCGAGACAGCGGAGGCAACTTCACCCAGGCGACCCTCGGATGCCTCGCCGACAACGTGACGGCGCCGCCGGTCGGGCCGCTGCCAGATCCCTCGTCGGGTCACGCCTTCTGGTTCGAGCTCCGGGGCAACAACTGCTCCGGGCCGGGCACCTACGACTCGGGCGATGCGGCGCAGGTCGGGTCACGCGACGCCGAGATCAACGCCTCTCCCAGGGCCTGCCGCCCATGACGGCCGGCGCGATCGCCACCTGCGAAATCTCGTGGCGAACGCGTCCATTGCCGGGAGAGCGACCGTCAGCGTCCGCCCTCCCGGCAACCGGTGAATGCGGGGCTTGCAGGACGTTCAGGGTGTGGGAAGGTTCGCGCACCGGGAATCGAAATTGCAGCTGACGAGCTGGACGACCTCTCCCGTGTTTTCCACCTCGAGGATGGTGCCGACACCACGGGCGTAATACTTTCGCGCGAACAGCCCGGGCTCCAGCAACGAGTAGTTCTTGGTGACGACGCAGTTTCCGGCGCAGAAACGCTGCGCCAGCACCCTGGGAACACCCTCGTCGAGCACCGGGTCGTGACCGTAGGAGTATGTCGTGGACAGGATCTCGGTCACGTCCTCGGCGTTGCCCAGCGAAAACTCTTCAAGGTAGACATCGCCCACCATTTGCTCATTGTCCCTCCCTTTCGATAGTCCGCTGCGATCGTGCAGGCCGTTTCATCATGTTAGAGGGGGGAGGCTTCCGAAATCCTTCGGCTCACCGCGCCGCCTCA
>QHXY01000285.1 GCA_003223145.1 Acidobacteriota bacterium | reverse complement strand
TCCTGGAAGAAGACGTCGGACATCAGGTCGTCGTAGTGCTGCCCCGTGTGCAGCAGCCGCGGGTCGAACAGGTCGGGCCGCGCCCGGAGCTCGCGCAAGAGCGGCGCGATCTTCATGAAGTTCGGGCGGGCGCCGGCGACGAGGAGAAGGCGGAGCGGCCGCCGGGCCGTCCGGTCCCGCGTCCGTCCGCTGCGCTTCGTGCTCACCGTCGGGGTGACTCCGCTTCCGGCGCTCCGGGGCGCCCGGGCACGGGGCGCCGGCAGATTGTGGTGGAGCGGCCGCATCAAGTCAACGATTCATCCGCCGCGCCGTCCTCCGTCAGCCGGCGCTCGTTCAGGAAGCGCCCGCCGATGCCGTGACGACCGAGTCGCCAGACGACGCCGAGGGGCGCCCGGCCCGCGCAGGCAGCCAGACCGCCGTGCTCTCCGCGCTGATGGTGGAAACGGCAGAGCACGGCGCGGTTCGACGGCTCGTCGCCACCGCCCCGCGAGCGGTACAGCAGATGGTGGTCCTCCAGATTGCGGCGCGACGTGCAGCCGGGAGCGGTGCAGCGCCAGCCGTCCCGGATGAACACGAGATCCTGAGGACGCACGGGCGCGCCGTCGCGTGCATCCCAGGTCGCCGCGAAGTCCTCCAGGAGGGCCAGCAGCCCCACCCACGAAGGCACCCGCCGGCAGCGGATGGAAAACGTCCGGGCCGCGCGCAGCGACGGCGCGGCATCCGGGTCGGGCCAGGGCTCGTCCCAGGGGATCGATCCCGACAGCATCTCGAGCGCCCTCCGCCGCGCGTCGATCGCCGCGGCGAAGTCCGCCGCCAGGGGCGCCGGCAGGCGCAGACGGAGGAAAACGTCCGGGCTGCAGGGCAGGCAGGTGGACGGGTCGGGGGCGGCAGGAAGGGGCGCATCGGGCGGCAACGCGCCCTGACCGAGCGCGGCACGGCCGAGTCGGGCGATCCGCTCCGCGGTCGTCCCACGAACGCGGCGAAGCGAGGCGTGCCAGTCGGCGTCGGACAGCGGCGCCGGATCCGCCAGCGTCCCGCGCGCGCGCGGCGCCGTCGCGACCGACCCGGCGCAGCGCCGGAGACCCAGCGCCCTCGCCTCGTCGCGCAGCCGCTTGACGCTCGCCTCGCCGGCTCGCTCGACCCACGCCTGCTCGGAGGCCGGACCGGTCGCACCATCGCCGAGGATTCGCGCCACGATCAGGACCGCCTCGAGGCCGACGCGCCCCGAGTCGTACGCCCGTCGCAGAAGGCGGAAGCGGCGCAGCGCGCGCGCCGCCCGCGCCCGGTCCTCGCCCGCCGTGCGCGACAGTCCGAGACGCTCCTCGGCGTAGTGCCCCACACCGGCGAAGCGCAGGCGCCCCCAGGCGCCGCGCTCGGCCATGTCGGCGAGCAGGCGGCCCAGAGCGGTTTCGAGCTCGTCCTCGAGGGCGATTAGCGCACGGATCCGGCGGTCGAGATCGACCGCGTCGCCGCTGCCGGGCACCGCCGACAGGCGGGACAGATATCCGAGGGCACGCGCCGCGGCGCCGGAAGCCGTCACCTCTTCGCCGGCGCCCCTCCCGGGCACCGGAAGGTGACGCCAGCGTTCGGTGGAGCGCGCCAGGGCGTCCTCGATCATGGCGGTCGTCGCGGCGGCGGGCAGGATCCCGTCAGCCGCCACGAAGCCCTCCCCCGCCGCCGCGCTGTTCTCGAAGGAGTGCGGTCCGGCCAGGGACTCCCCCACCAGCGCCTCGACAAAGGAGGTTGCCGTCGCCTCCCGTTCGAACGCGGCGCGGACCGGAGCCGGGACCGCCATCCGGACGAGCACCCGGTCGACGCTCTCCAAGTCGTCGGGCGGCGGCATGGCCGCGGGTTCGGCGGGCGCGCGCGGCGCTGCGCTGCCCGTCTCCGTCATCCCCGCGCCCTCCGGTGGACCGGTCGCATGGGCGCGTGTGCGCGTCACCTCGACTCGAAGCTCGCGCACCGTCAGGCGCCTGGCCCGCCCGATCCAATCCTGAAGCGACTCCGGGTCGGCTATGCGCGCCACGACCATCGCCGCGACCCGACCGAGCGGCCGGCCGCCGTCCTCGCCGGTCAGCGCCGTCTGAAGACCGGGCAGCCTGTCGAGCGACTCGCCCAGAAGCGCCAGATCCCTCAGCCAGCGCCCGCAACGCCCGAAGCGCTCGCGCGCGTGGTCGTCGAGACGCGCGAATCCGAACTCACACCAGCCCTGCCGGCGGACAAAGGCGGCCGCCGATCGCGCCAGCGGCATGGCGATGCAATCCAGGGCCGCCCGCAGCGCCAGCGCCATCCCGTCGGCGACGCG
>QHXY01000284.1 GCA_003223145.1 Acidobacteriota bacterium | reverse complement strand
TTCTCCCCGCCGCCTCGACCCCGTCGCCCACCGCGATCGCCTTGATCGACTGGATGGAGCAGATCGCGGCGGCGAGCCGCGCGTTGAGCCTCAAATCCCAATGACGGTGGCTCCCCAGGCCGGCCGGCACGCCGCGGGCGACCACCTGGAACGCTCCTCCGACCGAGTCCCGCGCGCCCATGGCCCGGTCGATCTCCTCGATCATCTTCGCCTCGGCCGCCTTGTCGGCGCAGCGCAGCGGAGATCCCTCCGCCGCTACGATCTCCGCCCAGCTCATCTCCGTCTCAGGCGCCACGGCGGCGGAACCGAGCGCCACCGTGTGACTGGCCACCGCCACCCCGAACTGGGCCAGGAACTTCTTGCATACCGCTCCGACCGCCACCCGCGCCGTCGTCTCCCGGGCCGAGGCCCGCTCCAGAACGTCGCGCGCGTCCCCGGCGTCGTACTTCAGCGCCCCCGCGAGGTCGGCGTGTCCCGGGCGCGGGCGGGTCACTCTCTTGCGTTCCGCCTCGCTCAAATCGACCGGCTCGATGGCCATGGCCTTCTGCCAGTTCGCCCAATCGCGGTTGGCAATCGTCAGGGCGATCGGGCTTCCGAGGGTCCGCCCGTGTCGGACGCCCGAAAGAACCTGCACGCGATCCTGCTCGATCTTCATGCGCCCGCCCCGGCCGTAGCCGTGCTGGCGGCGCTTCAGCTCGGCGTCGATGTCCTCGGCGAGGAGCGGCAGCCCGGCCGGCATCCCATCCAGGATGGCGACGAGAGCCGGGCCATGCGATTCACCCGCCGTCAGAAAGCGCAGCATGCTCGAGTTCCTTTCCCCGCGGTTGATCAGGTTGGATCGAGGTGAGAGCCGATTATCCTTGAGCGATCGGCGGACTGTCAACGGAGGGTCCGGCCGGAGGCCGGGCCGTCGCTTGATTCCGTGCGCCTACCTGTGTAAAGTGAGCGACTTCCCGGGAGCGGCGGGCGTGGAAATCCTGACATCGCAACAGATGCGTAACGTCGATCGGCGCGCCAGCTCCCGATTCGGTCTGCCCGAAATAGTCCTGATGGAAAACGCCGGGTTGAGCCTGTTCCGGGTCCTGCAGGACATCGAGCCCGACCTCGAGACCCGCAGCATCCTGCTGCTGTGCGGCCCGGGGAACAACGGCGGCGACACCTTCGTCCTGGCGCGGCACCTGCAGAACCACGGAATCCACTTCGCCGCCCTGCTGTTCGGACGGCGCGACGAGGTCCGAGGCAGCGCGGCCGTCAACCGGAGGGCCCTGGAGCGGGTCGGCGTCGTCCCTCCGGAGATCAAGACCGGAGCGGAGTGGAAGGCCTCCTGGAAGGCGCTGGCATCGAGCGATCTGATCGTGGACGGAATTCTCGGCACCGGCCTGTCCCGTCCCGTGACGGGTCTTTTGGCGCGAGTGTTCGAGGACGTCAACGCCTCGCGGGCCGAGGTGGTGGCGGTCGACATCCCGTCGGGACTGTCGGGGAACAGCCATGAACTGCCGGGGCCGTGTGTCCGGGCCGATCACACGGTCACCTTCGCGCGGCCGAAGGTGCCCCACGTCTTTCCCCCCGCCGAGTCGATGTGCGGCGTGCTGCATGTCACCGACATCGGCATTCCCGCCGCGGCGGTGGCCGCGGAACGAGCCGATCTCGATCTGATGGACGCGGCCGAGCTTGCCGCTCTTCTCCCGAAGCGGCGGACCGACAGCCACAAGGGGGACTACGGCCACGCGCTGATGATCGTGGGGTCCCGCGGCAAGGGAGGGGCGGCGCGCCTGGCCTCGCTGGGGGCTCTCCGGGCGGGCTGCGGCCTGGTGACGGCCGCCATCCCAGCGGGTCTCCAGGCTGGCTTCGTTTCCAGGGCGATGGAGGTGATGACCGAGGGGCTGCAAGAGACGTCCGAGGGCACGCTCGCGCTGTCAGGCCTGCCCCGACTGCTGCAGCTCCTCGAGGGCAAGCAGGCGGTAGCCCTCGGTCCGGGGTTGACGACGCACCCGGAGACCAAGCGACTCGTCCGTGAAGTGGTGGCGAGGGTGCGCGTGCCTCTGGTCCTGGACGCCGACGGGGTCAACGCCTTCGCGGGCTCTGACGAATTGCTGTCTGGCAGAAAGCGTCCCCTCGTCCTCACCCCTCATCCGGGCGAGATGGGGCGGCTCGTCGGGGAGACGGGACGGGAGGTGCAGTCCCGGCGTCTGTCTGTGGCCCGCGAGTTCGCCCGCCGGCATGCCTGCCACCTCATTCTGAAGGGATATCGGACCCTCGTCGCCACGCCGTCCGGCAAGGTGCACGTCAACCCGACGGGCAACCCGGGAATGGCGACCGGAGGCTCCGGGGACGTTTTGACCGGCCTGCTGGCCGGGCTGCTCGTCCAGGGCATCGAGACGACGGCGGCGTCCAAGCTGGCGGTCTATCTCCACGGTCTGGCGGGCGACCTCGCGGCACAGGACGTGGGCGAGGCGCCGCTCATCGCCCGTGACATCCTGCAGCATTTCCCCGCGGCGCTGATGCGTCTGAGGCCGCCGCGGATCCACGAACGGAACGAGGCGAAGAGCGACCGGAGGACCGGATGAAAGACGGACAGGGGACTGCGACCGGTGGCCGCAGGACCCCGGGCCGATCGTCGGCGATGATGGGCGGCTCGCCGGCGCCGGCGACATCCGCCCGGACGTACATGCAGTCGACGGGGAGGGCCTCCGGCGCCGTCGCCGCCCGCCCGGCGGTGTTGCGGGTGCTGATCCGACCCGCCCGGCCGGACGATCTGGAGGAGGCGACCCTGGTCGAGCGCCAGGTCTGGGGGCGGCTGGGGGCCTCTCTCAACGAGCTGCAGAGGCGTCTGTTCGCCCTACCTGAGGCGTTCCTGCTCGCGGAGCTGCAGCGCCCGGCGCATTCGCCGCGGATCGTCGGGCTGACCAACGGACTCCTGTGGACGCGCGACTTTCCCCGTTCCTATCTCGACTACGAGCGGATCCTGCCGTCGGCGTCACACAACCCGCGCGGCGATGTCCTGTACCTGGTCTCTCTGGGTGTCGAGCCGGGTCTGCGGGGCCGCGGCATCGGCCTGCGGCTCGTCCAGGAAGCGATCGAGGTCGGACGCCGGCGACACCTCAAGCAGGTCCGGCTGATCTCCAATGGCCGATCGCGACCCCTGCACGAGCGAGCCGGCTTCCAGGTGGTGCGCCCCCTGGCCCGGTTGTTCCGGCAGCACCGCGACCTGATGCCCCAGCCGGTGCTGATGGAACTTCCCCTCGTCTGAAGCCCGCCATGCCATCGCGGACCGTGGTCACGCGCTCGGAAGCGGCCACACGCGTCGCAGGCGAGGAGCTGGCTCCCACGCTACGCGCCGGCGACATCGTCCTCCTGGTCGGCGATCTCGGCATGGGGAAGACGGTGTTCGCGCGCGGCGTGGCGGCGGGTCTCGGCGTCGATCCGCAGCAGGTGCGCTCGCCGAGCTTCACGCTAATCAACCGGTATGCCGGACACTTGACCGTGTATCACATCGATCTGTACCGGGTGGACTGCGTCGAGGATCTCGATGAGCTCGGACTGGACGAGGTGCTGGAGGGCGACGGGGTGGCGGTGGTGGAGTGGGCCGAGCGACTGGGGCCTTACCGGCCGCGGCGCTTCATCGAGGTGCGCCTCACCGACCGTGGCGGCAGCGAGCGCGAGTTGACCATCCTCGACGCTCGTTGAGTGGCTGTATTGTTACTCCACGCGATAGTTGGGCGCTTCCTTGGTGATCACGACGTCGTGGGCGTGACCTTCCTTCAGGCCCGCGGAGGTGATGCGGATGAAGCGCGCCTCGCGCCGGAGCGTCTCGATGTCCCGGGCCCCGCAGTAACCCATGCCCGCCCTCAAACCGCCGACCAGCTGCGGGATGAGCGCCTGCAGCGATCCCTTGTAGGGGACCATTCCCTCGATCCCCTCGGGCACGAGCTTGTCCTCGGCCCCGGGCTCCTGGAAATAGCGGTCGGCGCTGCCCCGGCGCATCGCCCCGATCGAACCCATGCCGCGATAGGCCTTGAACGTCCGACCCTGGTAGAGGATTGTTTCGCCCGGCGACTCCTCGGTGCCGGCGAACAGCGAGCCGATCATGATCGACCAGGCGCCCGCTGCCAGCGCCTTGGTGATGTCGCCGGAGAACTTGATACCGCCGTCGGCTATCAGCGGCACGCCGTGCCGGTGCGCCGCCCGGGCGCACATCGCGATCGCGGTCACCTGCGGTACGCCGATGCCCGTGACGACGCGCGTCGTGCAGATCGATCCCGGCCCGATGCCCACCTTGACGGCGTCCACGCCGATCTTCATCAGGTCCTCCGCTCCCTCCTCCGTGGCCACGTTGCCGGCCACCATGTCCACGCCGGCGAACGTCTTCCTGAGCGCGCGCACCGTCTCCATGACCCCGGACGAGTGGCCGTGGGCCGTATCGACGACCAGGACGTCGACGCGCGCGTCCACGAGTGCGCGCGCCCGTTCAATCTCCTCCGGGCCAACTCCGACCGCGGCCCCGACGCGCAGTCTGCCGAGGGCGTCCTTGCAGGCGTGCGGGTATTTGATCACCTTCTGGATGTCCTTGACGGTGATCAGTCCCTTCAGGTGATGCTCGCGGTCGACGACAAGGAGTTTCTCGATCTTGTGCTTGTGCAGGATCGACTTCGCCGCCTCGAGCGTCGTGCCGACCGGCACGGTGACCAGGTTCTCGCGCGTCATCACCGCCGACACCGGCAGGTCGGTGCGCGTCTCGAAGCGCAGATCGCGGTTGGTCAGGATGCCGAGCAGGCGACCGCCCCGGTCGGTGACCGGCACGCCGGAGATCTTGAACTTGTGCATCAGATCGAGCGCCTCGGCGATCTTCTGGTCGGGCCCGATCGTGACCGGGTCGACGATCATGCCACTCTCGGAGCGCTTGACTTTGTCCACCTCCGCGGCCTGCGCTTCGATCGTCAGGTTCTTGTGGATGATCCCGACGCCGCCCTGCTGCGCCATGGCGATGGCCAGCCGGGAATCGGTCACGGTGTCCATCGCCGCCGAGACCAGCGGAATATTCAGCCGGATGTTGCGCGTGAGCTGTGTGGTGACGTCCACGCGGCCGGGCACGACCTCCGACCGGGCAGGCAGGAGCAGCACGTCGTCGAAGGTCAAGGCCTCGGGGATCGGTCCGTCCAGCATCGTCGGCTCCAGGGCGCCCTCAGGGCGCGGCGGCATAGGATG
>QHXY01000283.1 GCA_003223145.1 Acidobacteriota bacterium | reverse complement strand
AGAGCGAAAACCAGTTCCTGCAACGCTTCGATCTGCCCGGTTGGCGGTTCGAGGCGCTGCGCTGCGGCAGCCCCATCACCGTGGTGGAGGGGGAGCCGGACGACAACCTCAAGATGCTCATCGCCTCGATCACCGCGCGCTACTCCGACCGGCGCGGCGAGCCGCTCGTGGAAGTCGCGGCCCGGCGTGACGGCCGCGAGGAGGTGCTGCTGGTGCCGCCCGTCGCCGACCAGGTCCTGGAGGCCTACCGCATTTGAGATGCTATAATCGCCGGCTTGTACGGGCCGTTAACTCAGCGGGAGAGTGCTATCCTCACACGGTAGAAGTCGCTGGTTCAAATCCAGCACGGCCCACCATCCAGGCTTCATCCCACCGTCGTGTTCCGGAAAGTGGGCGGCTAGCTCAGCTGGGAGAGCGCCGCGTTCGCAACGCGGAGGTCGAGGGTTCGATCCCCTTGCCGTCCACCAATCTTCCACCGCACGTCCGATCCTGACACAAGCGAGCCATGGCGACCCGGCGCGCGCTGACGGCCGCCCTGGTGGCGCTCTGCCTGTCCAGCGCGTCGACCGCGGCGGCCGCCCAGGGGCCTCCGGAGGAACGGAAGACGCGGCGCATCTGGGGCCCTGCGGAGACCGTGAGTTTCTGGAGCGCCGCCGTCACCCGGTCGATCGATGGGGACGGCGCGCGTCTGCGGGGGATCTGCGTGGCGAGAGAGATCTTCGACGAGGCCGAGGCCGACATGGGCGGCGGACTCTGGGCTTCGACGGAGACCGGCGGGCGCCAGACGGTCGTACGGGCGGGATTCAGTTATCGCGCGACCCTGGTCAAGGCGGGGCCGGTGCGTCTCGCGCCCCGTTTCGCGCTCGGGGTCGAAGGTCGAGGGCGCAGCCCCGACAAGGGAGTGGACGGCGTGGTGGTGAGCGGGCTGGACCTCGGTGTCTGGCTTGGCGAGACGGTCCAGCTCGGGGTGTTCGTCGATCGCGATTTCGGATTCCGATCGCCGACACGAAACGAGGTCGGCCTCGTCTTGCGGATCGGCCGGATCCGGTGAACGAATCGGGCGTCGGCGCGCCCGATCATCAGGGAGTCGTTGCATACCGAGTTCGATCGTGATAGATGAGCGGGGTCGGGCGTTCCCACGACGATCCCGAACGAGCCTGATCTGTCAACCCAAGGAGGGTGATACGATGCACATTTCCGTGAAGCTGGCACTCAGATTCGTGGCCCTCGTCGTCGCCGGTCTGATCGCGGCCGTGGTCTCCTCGTCTCCAGGGCCGGCGAGATCGCCCTACGCGTCGTCCCTGTCGGGGCTGGCCGTGGGCGCGGTCTACGCGGCGTCCGCCTGCGGGAACACCGGATGCAACAGGCTGGGGCACTGCTCCAAGCTCCGGGGTTACAACTGCCGGTTCGCCGGAGGCGAGTGCCAGCAGACCGCCTGCTGATCGGCCCGGGAGAAGGTTCGGCGCGCGCTTCTTCAATCGACAGCCTGACGGAACCGACCGCCTGATGGCGCGATCCGAGCGTGGGTCCGGCGCAGTTGTGTCGCGCCGGTCCATGCGGACGATGTCGCCCTGCAGGTCCCTCGACGCGGCGCGGCGCACCCGACGTCCCCCAGACGCCGCGGCATGCGCGGGGAAACTCGGTCTTGACTCCCCAACCCGGCGAACGTAGATCTGCATCGTTCACTGCAGGAGAGGCGATGATGGACCGTTCGCTGCGGGCCGGCACCGTGCCGCGTGATGCGGAGCCGCCGCGCTGCCCGGAGTGCGGCGCGGGGGAGCTGTTCCTGATCGACGTGGCGCGCCGGGACGGCGGGGTGTGGCAGGGGGCCTACTGCGCGGGTCTCTACGACCACGTGCGGCGCCGTCTGCTGGCGCGCAGCTGCGGGTACGCCGGGGCCCGGGTCCTCGGCCCATCGGAAGACCCGGACAGGCTTCCGGGGCTTCTGATGGAATCCTAACGTCCGGATTTCGCGGCGGCAGCGAGCGCGGAGGTGCGGGCGGCGGCGAACTCGTCTCCCTTGTTCCACTGCGGTATGGCCTCCGCCTGGGCGACCCGGTAGCCGACGTACATGGCGATCCGTGCCGTCTGCGCCGATCCGGAGAGGTCGAAGGCGGGGTCGTACTCGTCCTTCGGGCGGTGGTAGCGCTTCTCCTCGTACTCGTTCCAGATCTTCTCGCCGTAACCCGCCGGCTTGCCCAGATAATCCATGCCGGGATCCAGGCTGAACGCCGGGATGCCGACCTTGGCAAAGTTGAACTGGTCGGAACGATAGAACGAGCCTTGTTCGGGGTGTGGATCGGCCACCGGCTTGAAGCCGAGGACACGCGAGGCGTCGTCCACCACCTCGCGCAGCGTCGAGTGATCGGCCCCGAGAAAGGTGAAATCCCGCGGCTGTCCCCAGACCGGCGTGCCGTCCATGTTGATGTTGGCGGCCGTAAGGTGAGTCGGCACCACCGGGTGGCCGGCGTAATACTCGGATCCGCGCAGACCGCCCTCCTCGGCGGCGCAGGCGATGAACAGGACGCTGCGTCTGGGCGGATTCGGCAGGAGCGTGTACAGCCTGGCGGTCTCCAGCAGCGTGGCGACGCCGGAGGCGTTGTCCTGTGCGCCGTTGTAGATGTCGTCGCCGTCCTCGGGGTTGCCGCGTCCGAGATGATCGTAGTGCGCCGTGTAGACGACCGCCTGATCGCGCAGCTTCGGGTCGCGGCCGGGAAGAAGACCGATCACGTTCCACGTCATGATCGGGCGGATCTTCGAGACCAGCCGCGCCTGCACGCGCAGCGGCAGCGCGACCGGGTGAAAGTCGCGTGAGGCGGCCGCGGCGCGCAAGGCGTCGAAATCCTGCCCGGCCGCTTTCAGGACAGAGCGTCCGAACGACTCGGTCATCCAGGAGGCGATCGTCAAGGGCCGCGGGCTTCCCGGGGCGAGCGCCACGAACGGGGCCTCGCGCCCCCAGGAGTTGCGCACGACGTTCCAGCCGTACCCGGCCGACACGTCGGTGTGGATCAGGATCGCTCCGGCCGCGCCGGCCCGGGCGGCGCTCTCATACTTGTAGGTCCACCGGCCGTAGTAAGTGAGTGCCTTGCCGCCGAACAGGGCGGGGTCGTCCGAAGGCGGATCGTTCACCAGCATCACCAGGACCTTCCCCCTGACGTCCTCTCCCTTGAAGTCGTCCCACCGGTACTCCGGCGCCACGATGCCGTAGCCGGCGAAGACCAGAGGCGCGTCGATCTCCTCCTGGTCCTTCTCGGTCCGACTGTTCGCGACGTAATCGTCGAGCCAGCGCGCCTCGAACCTCTGGTCACCGGTCGTGATGGCGAGCTGGCTTTGCGGCTGGGTCTCGACCCCCACGAGGGGCACCTCCTGGAGGTACGAGTCCTTCGTGGCCCCCGGAACGAGCCCCAGAAGACGGAAACGGGCTTCCAGGTAGAGGGCGGCGAGCCGGCCCCCCTTCTGTCCCGTGCCGCGCCCCTCGAGCGCATCGTCGGCGAGGAAACGCAGATCGGCGTCGATCCGCTTCATGTCGGCGGCGTCGAGGACCCGCTTCAGGTCCGGGGAAACGGCCGGCGGGGCCGCGAGGGCCGTGTACGCCGAGAGCAGCGCGGGAAGAACCAGGGGGAAGGCACGCACGTTCCGCATAAGGCCTCCTGTTCTCAGGATCGGGCGTCCCGGCTGGGACGCGGCGGGAGTATAGCGGCGGGCACCACCGCCGGCAACACCGGCACGGCCCCTGCTGATCCACGGAACATATCCTAGGCGCGACCCGTGCGTCGCGGCGGAGCTCCCGGGTCGTCCGGGTAGGTCACGCGCTCCAGGAAAAGACCCGACGGTGGGGCAGTCCACTGCGCCGGGTCGTCCACCGTCTCGGCGAGGAAGCGCCCGGTCGCCTCCGGCGGCAGCTGGCCGAGACCGACCTGCACCAGGACACCGACGATGCGCCGCACCATGCGCGGCAGGAAGTGGTCCGCCTCGATGGTGAACGACGTCAGGAAATCACCGCGACGCAGCGACGCCGTGAAGACCTGGACCCTCGGCTCGGCGATCTCGGCGTGCCGATCGGCGAAGGACGAGAAATTGTGCCGGCCGGCGAGGGCCCGGGTCGCCTGCTCCATGGCGTCGAGGTCCAGGGGCCGGCGGACCCACCAGATCAGCCGCTTGAAGAAGGCGGAGCGGCGCGCAGCGATCTGATAACGGTAGCGGCGGGCCAGCGCGTCGTGGCGGGCATGGAAGGACAGCGGGGCGTCGCGGGCCTCCAGAATGTTGATGTCGGGCGGCAGGTGGTCGTTCAGGGCCTCGATGATACCGGGGGCCGGCGTGGCGACCTGGGTGAAGAAGTTGGCCACCTGACCCTCGGCGTGTACGCCCTGATCGGTGCGCCCGGCGCCGACCAGCTTCGGTGTCTCATTGAACTGCGCGCGCAGGGCGGTGAGGAGTTCCCCGGCCACGGTTCGCTGTCCCTCCTGCACCTGCCAGCCGGAATAGCGGGTCCCCTCGTACTCCACCAGAATCCGGATGTTGCGGGTCGGTCCGGCCTTCCCGACCGCGCCGCGCCGACCGGCATCGCGGCGCCCGACCCGCGCACTCCCTCTCACCCGAGCCTCGATCGCGATCCGGCTGAATGGCGGCGCATCGGGAGACCGTCAGTGAATGCCGCCCATCAGCCGGCGGATCGGTTTGATGGCGAGCACATCGAGGGAGGCGACCATGAACAGGATGAGGAGAGCGCGCATCCCGTAATAGCTGAAGCGCTCCCACAGCTCGGTGAAGAAGAGGGTCGACAGACCTCTGGGATGCCCCGTCAGACCGCCGCGATGAGAGTCGGGTGTCACGTCTTCGGTGTCCTCAGGAGAGCCGCTGCGGACCGCGGCGCCGATCCGCCGGGCCGATTCAGCGCGGGACGATGGCGAGCACGCGCGCCGGGGCGCCGGAGCCGCGGCTGATCTTCATGGGAGCCACGACCACGCTGAACCCCCGGCCCGGCAGGACATTCAGGTTGTCGAGGTTCTCGACCCCGTAGCGCCCGCCCTGGAGAACCGCCTTGTGCGCCTCGAAGGCGGTCGATTTGCCCGGATCGATGCTGGCGGTATCGATCCCGACACCATTCACGTTGCGCTCTTTGAGGAGATAGCGCACCGCGTCCGCCGCGAAGCCCGGGGAATGCAGGGCGCCGCTTTCGTCGCGATTCAGGTAGCGGTCCGGGTTTTCCCAGCGCTGGTGCCATCCCGTGTTGAGGATGACCAGGGCGTGGGCCGGGATGCGCCCGTTGGCCTTCTCCCATTCCTGCAGGTCGATGAGAGTCAGCACGTAATCCGAGTTGGCGGACGATTTCGCCTGCACGTCGATCAGGATGCCCTGGCTGACCAGGTTCGTGGACGGGATCTCGTCGACCGTCGGCAGCCCCTTGCCGAAGTGGGCGGGGGCATCGACGTGAGTACCGGTGTGCTCTCCCGAGACGAAGGAGTTCATGTAATAGCCGTCGGAGAGCTGCGTCAGCGGCTCCAGGGTGAAGGGGATACCGCCCGGGAAAATCGGCGTCCCTTCGCGCAGATCGTGCGTCAGGTCGACCACCTCGGCCCGCCCGTTGGCGACGTCGTCGAGGCTGAGGGAGAACATCTTGGCGGCGCGGGCCGGAGCGGCGAAGACGGCGGCCAGGGCAGCTGCCACGAGCAGACCCGCCACCGTCCGGACCCCGCGGCCGGGGCCACGTTCGCGAACTGCTGCAACTTGTCCCCGAGCTTCACCGCCCGCTCGCCGGCGTCGGCAAAGACATTCTGAGCATTTTTCAGATGTCGTTGTCCGAGCTGGAACACATCGTGGAAGACCCCGAAGTCTCCCTGGAGCTGCTGCAACCCCTTCAGGATGTCGCGCGCCCTCTCCTCGATCCTGAGCCCCATCAGGCCGTAGGCGATGGCCTGCAGGTAGGCATAGATGCTGTTCGGCGAGACTGGAATGACGCGGCGCCTCACCGCGTGGGCGTTGACGTCGTCCTCGCCCGCCGCATCGTCGCGCGCGATCAGCTCGTAGAAGATGTTCTCGGCCGGGATGTACATCAGGGCGAAGTCCAGCGTTCCTTCGGCGGGCCGGAGATACTTGTCGGCGATGTCGTCGATGTGCCCGCGCACTTCGCGCGCGAAGACGCGCCGCGCCCGACCGCGCTGCTCCGGACCCTGGGCCTCGAGAAGCTGCCGGAAACCGGAGAGCGGGAACTTCGAGTCGATCGGCACGAGACCTCCGGGCAGTCGCAGGACGGCGTCGACCGTCAGACCATCCTGGAAGGTGTGCTGCAGCTCGAAATGATCGGCGGGGAACACCTGCTGCAGGAGCGCGCCGAGCGCGATCTCCCCCAGCCCGCCGCGGATTTTCGGAGCCTGGAAAATCTGCTGCAGACCGCGGATGTCCTGGCCCAGAGAGAGAATCTCCTGACCGCTCTGCCGGACTTCGCCCAGCCGGAGGTTGACGTCCGCGATCAGTCTGCCCGTGTCGGCGCTGGCTCTCTGCAGGGCCTGGGCGTTTTCGGACAGGCGGCTCGCGACCTGCCCCGTCAGCTCGCTGAGGGAGACGCCGACGTCCCTGGGGATTTGCGCGCCGAGCTGCGCGATCTGCTCGGCCAGACGCACGATCTGGTTTTGCAGGAGCGCGATCGCCAGTTCGGGTGCCTCGGCAGCCCGGCGACTGCGGCGCAGGAGAGCCACGCCGAGGACGACGACGGCCACGACAAGGACCGCCAGGAGGGGGCCAACCGCTGGGTTGTCGATCGCCATGGACCCCGGAACCGGCCGGGAGGGATGCACGATCCACCGGGACGCCCGGGGCGCCCCGACGCGTCGGCTAGTCTATCGGCGCCCTACCGGGGTGTCAACTGATTGCGTGTCTTCGAGTTCGCCGCGTCCCGGTGGCGGCGAGCGCCCTCAGTTGCGGACCAGGAGGATGGCGAATTTGAGGTAGCGCGTCTCGGGCACCGACAGGTTCACCGGGTGGTCGGGCGCCTGCCCGCGCAACTCGATGAGACTGACGTCGCGGCCGGCGTCGGCCGCAGCCTCCCGCAGCACCTGCAGGAACTCCTCCGGTCCGAGGTGATAGGAGCAGGAGGAGGTGGCGATGACGGCGCCCGGAGATGCCAGCCGGAAGGCCCGCAGGTTGATCTCCTTGTAGCCGCGCAGGGCCGCCTCCACCGCCTGGGCGCTCTTGGTGAAGGCGGGGGGATCGAGGATGATGAGACCGAAGCGCTCCTGCCTCCGATCGAGCTCCTTCAGGTGATCGAAGGCGTTTCCCTCGATCCACTCGCAGCGCGTCTCAAGCCCGTTCAGAGCCGCGTTGCGCCGGGCGAGCCGCACACACTCGGGGGAGATTTCGATCCCGGTGCAGCGCTCGGCGCCGGCCTGCAGCGCGTACAGGCCGAACGACCCGGTGTTGCAGAAAACGTCCAGGACGCGGCGGCCGCGTGCCAGCGGCTGCAGCGCGCGTCGGTTGAAGCGGTGGTCGAGGTACATGCCGGTCTTCTGCCCGGAGCGCAGCGGGACCAGAAAGCGCAGGTCGTCGAGGGTCATCTCGAGCTCCTCCGGGACCTCGCCGGCCAGAAGACCCGTGCGCGTCTCGAGACCCTCGCGCAGGCGGGTCGGCAGGTCGCTGCGTTCATAGATGCCTCGCGGGTGCACGGCGTCCTGCAGGGCGGCGGCGACTTCGTCGCGCCGCCGATCCATCCCGAGCGTCGAGATCTGCACCACCAGGCAGGGTCCGTAGCGATCGACGGTCAGGCCGGGGAGCCAGTCGCCCTCGCTGAACACCAGACGGCACGACTCCCCGGAGGCATAGAGATGGCGTCGGTAGGCCAGCGCCTGGGCGATGCGACGTCTCAGGAGCGCGGCGTCGACCGGCTCGTCTTTGCGGCGGGTCAGGACCCGCACCGCGATGCTCGAGGAACTGTTGTAATAGCCGCGCGCCAGGAAGCGGCCGCGGTGGTCGAGAACGTCCACCGCCTCGCCGGGGATGAGGCCGTCGTCCACCTTCTCGATCTCTCCGGCGTACACCCAGAGATGCCCCGACTTGACACGCTGGTCGCGGCCCTTCCTCAAGGTGACTCGCCGATTCATGGGGATGGGCATGGACTCATCGTCACCCGCAAAGCGGCCGGGTCTTCGACTTCAGACCATCGGCAGCTTGATGCCGGTCTTCTTCGCGAAGGCGATCGCCTCGGTGTAGCCGGCGTCGGCGTGGCGCATGACGCCTGTGCCGGGATCGGTGGTGAGCACGCGCCGCAGGCGGGCGGCGGCTTCGGGAGTGCCGTCGGCGACCACGACCATGCCGGCGTGCAGGGAGTAGCCGATGCCGACCCCGCCGCCATGATGCACGGATACCCAGGAGGCGCCGGCGGAGGCGTTCAGCAGGGCATTCAGGATCGGCCAGTCGGCGATGGCGTCGGAGCCGTCGCGCATGCCCTCGGTCTCGCGGTTGGGGGAGGCCACCGAGCCGGCGTCGAGGTGATCTCGCCCGATGACGATCGGGGCCTTGATGTCGCCGCGCGCGACCAGATCGTTGATCGCTTGGCCGAAGCGGGCCCGCTCGCCGTAACCCAGCCAGCAGATGCGCGCCGGCAGTCCCTGAAACGCCACCCGTTCGCGCGCTATCCGGATCCAGCGGCAGAGCGATGCGTCCTCCGGGAACATCTCCAGGACCGCCTCGTCGGTGCGCTGGATGTCCTGCGCGTCGCCGGACAGCGCGGCCCAGCGGAACGGTCCTTTGCCCTCGCAGAACAACGGTCGGACGTACTCGGGGACGAACCCCGGGATATCGAACGCGTCCGCGACGCCCGCCTGCCGCGCCTCGTGCCGGATGTTGTTGCCGTAGTCGAAGACCACCGCGCCCCGCCGCTTCAGATCGAGCATGGCCCGGACGTGCGCCGCGACCGAGCGGCGTGACAGATCGAGGTATTTCTTCGGGTCACGGGCGCGCAGGCGGAGGGCCTCCGGATAGGGGATGCCGTGCGGCACATAGCCGTTCAACAGGTCGTGCGCGCTGGTCTGGTCGGTGACCAGATCGGGCACCAACGGTCCGGTCGCGAGGATCGGCAGGATCTCGGCGGCGTTCCCGGGAAGGGCGATCGACAGCGGCTCCTTGCGATCGACAGCGGAGCGGGCGGCGGCCAGCGCCTCGTCGAGGCTTCCGACTTGCCGGTCGACGTAGCGGGTGCCGAGACGTCTCTGGATCCGGTCCGGGTCGACCTCGACCGCGATGACCACGGCACCGTTCATGGTGCCCGCCAGGGGTTGCGCGCCGCCCATGCCGCCGAGACCCGCCGTGACCAGGAGCCGGCCGGCGAGGGTGCCGCCGAAGTGGCGCCGCGCCGCGGCGGCGAAGGTCTCGTAGGTCCCCTGCAGGATGCCCTGGCTGCCGATGTAGATCCACGAGCCCGCCGTCATCTGGCCGAACATCGTCAGTCCCTTGCGGTCGAGCTCGCGGAAGGTCTCCCAGGTGGCCCAGGCGGGGACCAGAAGCGCGTTGGCGATCAGAACTCGCGGGGCATTGGGGTGGGTCCTGAACACGCCGACCGGCTTGCCCGACTGGATCAGCAGCGTTTCGTCGTTCTCCAGGTTGCGCAGGGTGCGGACGATCGCGTCGAAGCACGTCCAGTTGCGCGCCGCCTTGCCGGTGCCGCCGTAAACGATCAGGTCGTCCAGTTTCTCGGCGACCTCCGGATCGAGGTTGTTCATCAGCATGCGGAAGGCCGCCTCCTGCGTCCAGCCCTTGCAGGAGAGACCGGTGCCGTGCGGCGCCCGTACCACGCGGGACGCCGCCGATCCGGAACTCATCGCAGCCTCCCGCTGGCGGCTTCGGCGGCGGCGCGCAGTGAGCCGTCGCGGATCATGGCCTCGACGGCGCGGATGTCGTCGGCGAGCAGCCGGTCGGTCTCCATGAACGGGACGAGGCGGCGCACGGTCTCGTAAGCGGCGCGCGGACCCCGCCCGGGCCGCAGCGGCAGGAGCAGGTCGAGGGCCTGACAGGCCGACAGGATCTCGATGGCCAGGACCGTGCGGACGTGCTGCACGACCGAGCGCGCTTTGCGGGCCGCGATCGGGCCCATGGAGACGTGGTCCTCCTGGTTCGCCTCCGTCGGGATCGAGTCGACGCTCGCGGGATGACACAGCACCTTGTTCTCGGAGACCAGGGCGGCGGCCGTGACCTGCACCATCATGAGACCGGAGTTCACGCCCGGATCGCGCGTCAGGAACGGCGGCAGGCCGCTGAGCGTGGGGTTCATCAGCCGATCGATGCGCCGCTCGGAGATCGATGCGAGTCCCGCGGCCGCGATCGCCAGGCAGTCCAGCGCCAGCGCGGGGGACTCGCCGTGGAAATTGCCGCCGGAGAGGACCTCCCCTTCGCCGGGGAAGACGATCGGGTTGTCGGTCACGGCGTCCACTTCGACCTCCAGCACGGAACGGGCGAAGCGCATGCCGTCGCGGGCGCTGCCGTGCACCTGCGGCATGCAGCGCAGCGAATACGAGTCCTGGACCCTCCCGCACTCCGCGTGGGAGCGCGCGATCGCGCTGCCCTCGAGAAGGGCGCGCAGGTTGGTGGCGGAGTCGACCTGGCCCCGGTGCGGCCGCAGGGCGTGCAGCCGGGGGTCGAAAGCGCGATGGCTTCCCTTCAGGGCCTCGAGCGTGCAGGCGCCCGCGATGTCGGCGACGGCCGCCAGCTCCTCCGCCTCCAGGAGGGCCAGCGTCCCGACCGCGGTGATGAGCTGGGTGCCGTTGATCAGCGCCAGCCCTTCCTTGGGGCCGAGCCGCAGCGGCTCGATCCCCGCCCTGTGCAACGCCGCGGCCGCGGGCATGGTCTCGCCGCGCAGGCTGGCGTCTCCTTCGCCGAGCAGCACCAGGGCGAGGTGGGCCAGGGGGGCGAGATCGCCGCTCGCGCCAATCGATCCCTGCTCGGGGACCGTCGGCAGGACATCCGCGTTCAGGATGGCCAGGAGGGTCTCGACGACCGCGGGCCGGACCCCCGAGTAACCGCGCGCCAGCACGTGGGCCCGGAGCAGCATCAGGGCACGCGTCGCCTCGGGCGGCAGCGCCGGCCCGACCCCGGCACAGTGGCTGCGGATCAGGTTGAGCTGCAGGGCGTCGAGCCGGTCGCGCGGGATGCGGATGTCTTTGAGAAGGCCGAAGCCGGTGTTCACTCCATAGACTTGCTGATCGGAGGACAGGATCTTCTCGATCACGGCGCGACTGCGCTCGAGGCCGCGGCGCGCGGCAGCCGAGAGCGTCACGGTGGCGCCACCCCTGGCGACCGCCGCGATGTCCTCCAGGCGGAGGTGCTCGCCGTCCAGGACGATGGCGGTGGGCATCTAGGTGCGGCCTCGGGCGGTGCTGCGGGC